>NZ_RZTE01000100.1:0-1343 GCF_003997415.1 Mesorhizobium sp. M7A.F.Ca.MR.245.00.0.0
CGCGGACCAACGTGGATGCCTGGCTGACCGAGAAGTTCCCGAATCTGAATTATCGGACAGCGTTCGATTGCACTGGCGAAATGAAAAAGCTCTGGCTGGAACCCAGCTCTTCGTTCGGGATTCCCACCTCGTTCGTGGTCGACCGCGACGGCCACATCGCTTATATCGGCCACCCGGCACCTCTCGATGACGTTTTGCCGAAAGTCCTTAACGGCAGCTGGCGCAGCAGCTATGAAGCGAAAGCCGTCGATGCAAAGCGAATCTCGCGTGTGCGCGAATCGTCGCTGAGTCAGCCGATATACGCCAAACTTGGGCCGGCGATGCAGGACGAGGATTGGGCAGCGGCACTATTGGCCATCGAAGAAGGCCTCGCCGTGATGCCAGACTCTTTTGATTTTCGGCGGGTTCATGCGGATATTCTGCTTCACAAGCTGCGCGACATCAAAACCGGCTTGCCGCTTATGCGCGAATTGGTCGAGGACGCGATCAACAAAAAGTTCGAAGCGATGTCTTGGGTGGTGATGGCGCTGAACCAACTCTTCCATCCCACGATCGACAACTCCCATCTTCCGCATGATGATCGCTTTGCGATGGGCAAGGAGCTCTCCGAACAGATCCTGGAACTTAATCCTCCGCAAGGCGATGGAGACTTTAAATTCGGGTGTTACTTTCCGGTCGCTCAGTATTATTACGAGAGCGGCAACAAGGACCGGGCGATCGAGTTGATCGAGGTGGCAATCAAATCGCTGGACCATTCGGAGCCAGTGCCGGACCAAACCAAACAGCGCTACCTCACCTCGTTGCTCCAAGCCCTGGCCAACTACACGGGTGAGCCTGCCTGTCACGCGGGTCTCTGTGTGGCTCCGCAAAACAAGACTTCCGAAACTCAAAACGCTGTCACTTCCTGAGCAAGGATCGCGAAGGGCATGACAATTGGAATTGAACACCGGCAAATCCGCCCGCCCAGGCGCACTTCGCAGCAATAACGTCGATGCCGCAAAAGTGCGCGGCTTGCGGCAGGTGGAATTTCCATTGCGTTTACCTCGGGTCGAACCGCGGCGCAGGCGTTCGCGCCGCGGTGAAAGGTCTCGCATTGGTGGACGTGCTCGAGGTCGGCCACGGGACACCGTTGCGTGGGATCGGCTCGCCCAAGCCATTCCCCGCCCACGCAAGCGCCCGAACCACACATCGCAGAAAAAGAGATCGTCCTTCAAGAGGAGTACTGAAATTGGGGAAAAGCGAAATTCCTCATGAACCGGTTGGCCCTGCTGTCCACGGGGACGACGAGGCCCTTGCTTCCCCGTTCGTCAAATGCCTCCTGCGGCTCATTCGTACTCAGGATT
>NZ_RZTE01000101.1:0-1341 GCF_003997415.1 Mesorhizobium sp. M7A.F.Ca.MR.245.00.0.0
CCGGTGTCCGAACCGGATAGATAGGTAACAGAATGGACCGATAGCATGGGTGACAGTTTTCTTGTCCGCCGGGAGGACCGGCGATGGTTTGGCGAGAGACTGGCATCATGGATGAGCGGCTTCGGTTTGTTGTGGAATGCCTTTCTGGCGAGGAGACGATGACGCAGCTGTGTACTGCCTTCGAGATCTCTCGCAAGACCGGGTACAAATGGCTTGGACGCTACCGGGAGTTCGGGCCGGAAGGGCTGCATGATCTGCCGCGGGCGCCGCTCGAGCACGGCCGGGCAACGGCAGCGGAGCTGGTGGAGCGGATCGTGGCGGAGAAGGAAGCGCATCCGCTGTGGGGGCCCAAGAAGATCATGGCCCGGCTCAAGCGTGCGGAGCCCTGCTGCGGTTGGCCTGCGGTCTCGACGGCCGGTGAGATCCTGAAGCGGCATGGACTTGTGGGGCGTAAGCGCAGGCGCTGGAAGGCGGCCGGCAACGGTCCATGGCCGGAGCCCGAGGGGCCGAACGCGCTGTGGACGGGCGATCACAAGGGCTGGTTCCGGACTGGCGACGGGTGGCGCTGCGAGCCGCTGACGGTGATGGATGGGGCGTGCCGCTATCTTCTGGCGCTCGAAGCGACGGGTTCGACGGCGGACGCCGAGGCCTGGCCGGTGTTTGAGCGCCTGTTTGAAGAGCATGGGCTGCCGGATCGGTTCAGAAGCGACAATGGCCCACCCTTCGCATCGCCTGGCGTCACGGGTCTTACGCCGCTTGCGGCGCGCTTCATCAAGCTTGGCATCGCTCTTGAGCGCATCCAGCCGGGCAAGCCGCAGCAGAACGGGCGCCATGAGCGCTTCCACCTGACCATGCTGCCGATGGCCAAGGCACCGGAGGCCGACAGGGCGTCTCAAGCTCAGGCTTTCGAGGCCTTCCGGCGCAGCTACAATGAGGAGCGCCCGCACGAGGCGCTTGGCATGGGCACCCCGGCGCAGCATTACCGTCCCTCGACCCGTCCCATGCCTAAGACGATCCCCGAGCCGGACTATCCGGCCGAGGCGGCGGTGCGCAGCGTGCGCCAGAACGGCGCCGTCAAATGGCAGGGTGCAGAGATCTACGTCTCGGCCACGCTGGCAGGCGAGCCGATTGCCATCGAAGAGACTGAGAACGGCCAATGGGCGGTGCGCTTCCATGCCCATCCGCTCGGCTTCATCGACCACAAGCACAGGAAACTGGTTCGCCGCAGCGCCGCGCCAACCCAACCGTTTGGCGCTGCCGCGAACCCATCATAAGGGGGAAAACTGTTACCTATCTATCCGGTTCAAACTGTTACCCATCTATCGGCTGGACACCGGCAGG
>NZ_RZTE01000102.1:0-1121 GCF_003997415.1 Mesorhizobium sp. M7A.F.Ca.MR.245.00.0.0
CGCCCCTCTCCCCGTCACTGTACGGGGAGAGGATGCCGGCAGGCAGGTGAGGGGCAGCGCCAACGCTCGATCTCTTCATCAAATCAATTCCCCGCCTGTTGCTGCGGCAGCAAATAACCGGTGGTCGACCGGGCGAGCACGAGATAGCGCGCGGCGACGGCCTTGACCTCGTCTGTCGTGACCTTGCGGATGCGGTCCGTCCACTGCTGGACGTCCTGCACATTGCCGCCGGTGGCCAGCGTCGAGCCGTAGATGTTGGCCATGGAATCCTGCTTGTCGCGGGCAAAGGTCATCGATCTGACATAGCGGTCCTTGGCCTTTTCCAGCTCCGATGGCGTGACGCCATCCTTGACGATGCGCACCACTTCGGCATCGACCGCCGCTTCGACGTCGGAGATTTTGGCATCCCCGCGCGGCGCGCCATAGACGGTGAAGTTGGTGTCGTCGAGCATGGTGCCCTGGAAAAAGGCGCCGGCGCTGGATGCGATACCTTGCTGGACGACGAGCGCCTGGTAGAGCCGGCTGCGATTGCCGCCGCCGAGGATCTCCGCCAAGAGGTCGAGCGCTTCCGCCTCGCCCGGCTTGCCGGTGTGATAGGACGGCACCACCCATTGGGTGGAAAAGCTCGGCACGCTGACGCGGGCATCGGCGAGCGTCACCGTGCGCTTGGTGTTCTGCTCCGGCTCGACCGGACGGATGCGCGGCGGCAGATCGGGGCCGCGCGCCACCTTGCCATAGGTCTTTTCGGCCAGCGCCCGCACCGTGTCCGGTTCGACATCGCCGGCAACGATCAGCACCGCGTTGTTGGGCCGGTAATATTTGTCATAGAAGGCGACAGCGTCGGCGCGGTTCAGCTGCTGCATCTCCTGCATCCAGCCGATGACCGGGATGCGATAGGGCTGGTTCTGCCACAGCGTCGCATCGACCTCCTCGTCCAGCACGGCCTCGGGGCTGTTGTCGATGCGCGAGCGGCGCTCCTCGAGGATGACATCGCGCTCGGTCTTGATGACATCGTCGGTGAGTATGAGATTGCGCATGCGATCGGCCTCGAAGCTCATCATCAGTTCGAGTGCCGACGGCGCCACCGTCTCGTGGAAGGCGGTGTAGTCGTAGGAGGTGAA
>NZ_RZTE01000103.1:0-1107 GCF_003997415.1 Mesorhizobium sp. M7A.F.Ca.MR.245.00.0.0
AGCCGGCCTGAAGCAGCAGCGAACAGGCCAGCGTCGTGACGACTGCCACACGGAGCGAATCCAAAGCGAAGTAAACCATCGACGCATTGCTGCACAGGACCAGCCCCACGAGCCGACAAAAAGATGAAGTGCAACGCCGCTCCCCTGGTTTTCGCCAGATCATGTTGCGAGCTCGTCGGCCGCAACATGCGTCTGGCAGTTCTTGGGGCAGACGCGGCCGCAGGCTCCGCAGCCTATGCAGCGGCCGGCATCTTCGACAACCATGATCATGCGATTGAGCTTGCCGTCGAAATCGTCGTCCTCGTCATCGCAGGGGCCGAGGATTTCACCCGCATCATCAACGCCGTGAAGATGCATGACATCGCGCGAGCAGACCTTGAAACAACGGCAGCAGCCGATGCAGGTTTGCTATCGATGGAGGTCAGGTACGGCGGCATCCAAATGGAGCCGTCACGGGTGGTGAATGTGCGCATCATCCTAAATTCTTCATTGAAGCGAGTTCTCTCTTGGCAACATCCAACTCGGCATAAACGGCTTGGGTTTTCTCGGCGACTTCCTGTATGTCGGCCCACTTGCCCGGCAGACCCTCGACGAGGTCCTGCAATGCCATCTTGGCAATAGCTGCACGCAACTGGAGCTTTCAGACTTTTTTCCTCATCCTATCTAGGTCTGACATAGATCCTTTCTGGAACAATGGTTTTCTTGATGCGCTCCATCTCGGGCTAGGCTTCAATGGCTGCAGTCGCATCGTCGACCAGTTTCGTACCGGCCTCAGCAAGTTTGCGGAAAGTCTCGAAGCCGAACCGGTGGACGTCTCGACAGAACGCCCAACCGCCGGAAGCCCCCACGGGTTTCATTTCTATTGTCGGCGACGTCGACACGCCGGAGCGCTCCTCGATCGCAAGCGCTACGGCGGTGTAAAACATGTCGAGCCTCCACAGCGCGTCAGGATCGAGGATCGCCGCCAAAGGGTACCGCACGTTGCTGTTGCTTGGTGATGATGAACTCGGCCAGCAGCTCGGCATCCGAATGGCCTTCCCATAAGCCGAAGGAATCCTGAGTACGAATGAGCCGCAGGAGGCATTTGACGAACGGGGAAGCAAGGGC
>NZ_RZTE01000104.1:0-1062 GCF_003997415.1 Mesorhizobium sp. M7A.F.Ca.MR.245.00.0.0
GCCAAGACCGCCGAGACCGAACTCGAAGTCGTCGAAGGCATGCAGTTCGACCGCGGCTATCTCTCGCCCTACTTCGTCACCAACGCCGACAAGATGGTTGCCGAGCTCGAGGACGTCTACATCCTCCTGCACGAGAAGAAGCTGTCCAACCTCCAGGCCATGCTGCCGGTTCTCGAAGCCGTCGTGCAGACCTCGAAGCCGCTGCTCATCATCTCGGAAGACGTCGAAGGCGAGGCTCTGGCCACGCTGGTCGTCAACAAGCTACGTGGCGGCCTGAAGATCGCCGCCGTCAAGGCGCCGGGCTTCGGTGATCGCCGCAAGGCCATGCTGGAAGACATCGCCATCCTCACCGGTGGCCAGGTCATCTCGGAAGACCTCGGCATCAAGCTCGAGAACGTCGGCCTCAACATGCTCGGCCGCGCCAAGAAGGTGTCGATCTCCAAGGAGAACACCACCATCGTCGACGGCGCCGGCAAGAAGGCCGAGATCCAGGGCCGCGTCGCCCAGATCAAGCAGCAGATCGAAGAGACCACCTCGGACTACGACAAGGAGAAGCTGCAGGAACGTCTCGCGAAGCTGGCGGGCGGCGTTGCGGTGATCCGCGTCGGCGGGGCGACGGAAGTCGAAGTCAAGGAAAAGAAGGACCGCGTCGATGACGCCCTCAACGCGACCCGCGCGGCCGTCGAAGAAGGCATCGTTGCTGGCGGCGGCGTCGCGCTGCTGCGCGCTTCGGCCAACATCAAGGCCACCGGCGTCAACGCCGACCAGGCCGCCGGCATCAACATCGTGCGTCGTGCGCTGCAGGCTCCGGCCCGCCAGATCGCGGCCAACGCCGGTGCGGAAGCATCGATCGTTGCCGGCAAGATCCTTGAGAACAAGGGCGCGACCTTCGGCTACAACGCCCAGACCGGCGAATATGGCGACATGATCGCCCTGGGTATCGTCGATCCGGTCAAGGTTGTGCGCACGGCTCTGCAGGACGCGGCCTCGGTCGCCGGCCTGCTGGTCACCACCGAAGCCATGATCGCGGAGGCTCCGAAGAAGGAGTCGGCTGGCGGCGGC
>NZ_RZTE01000105.1:0-969 GCF_003997415.1 Mesorhizobium sp. M7A.F.Ca.MR.245.00.0.0
CAGGCGGCTTTCCACTACAGCCATCGCCGCCGCCGACACCGAACCATCGCCACCGCACACGACCACAAGGTCGGCCATTTGGCGCAGGCGAACTATGTCACTGGCAATCTCCGGCAAGGCCTCGAAGGTTTCGACAGTGACGGAAAGCCGGCCGCGCTCCAGCCGCCCCACAATCGGGGCGATCAGCTCCTGGCCGCGCCGCGCCTTTGGATTGAGGAGCAGCAATGCGCGCCTTGTGGCTAATTTGCTCATTCAAAGATCGATCCGATGGGTTCATGACGCATCACATAGGGCGGTTGCTCATTCGACCGCAACCGAAGCTTTCGACTCAAACCGGACCTACCTCCGCCGCGACGTTGCGAACGGCGCAATTTGCGACATCCAGCGGTCCCCAGGATCGCTATTCGAGTTCGTGGACCGTCACGCCGGCACAGCCGTCTTGGCAATCGCATAGGTGCTGGCGATGCGTGAGATAGGCCACTTGGCCAGCACATGTCATTCCCCAAAACAACTTGAAACCTCCTCGAGTGGACATGGTCGAAGGTTTCCATGATCATCGGCGCGCCTATCTATCGCGCGAAAGCTTGAAAGCGCGGTCGATCGCATCGCGGATATGTCCCGGGGCGGATTTCAGATCGTCCTTCGGCGCGCCGCTTTGCTCCGGAACGTCGCCGACGTCCCGCTGGAGCCTGCGACAGAAGATGCGCTCAAGCCCATTGCCGGAGAGATTTAAATCGGCAGGGCCAGATCGGCCTGGCTCCTGTAAAATCTGGAGCCGGGTCGCGATTGGCCGGAACCAAACAGAACAGCCGTAATTACAGCCGAAGGGACCGCAACCGCATAGGAAGCGGAACGATGGCTGAAATTCTTGATTTCGAACTTGGCAGTTCAAGGTTGCGCGTCAAACGTGCCGAGAAATCGTTGAAGCGCGCAAAGGAAGAAACGGACAGGAAAAATGGCGTGGTGAAT
>NZ_RZTE01000106.1:0-954 GCF_003997415.1 Mesorhizobium sp. M7A.F.Ca.MR.245.00.0.0
CCGGCGTGGCAAGAAGCCGGCTCGGGTTTTGGCGGAGATTTTGATGCCGGATTATGACGTGCTTTGCATCGGCAATGCCATTGTCGACATCATCGCCCAGTGCGACGAGGTATTCCTCGAGACCAACGGCATCATCAAGGGCGCGATGAACCTCATCGACACACAACGCGCCGAACTGCTCTACAGCCGCATGGGCCCGGCGATCGAGGCCTCCGGCGGCAGCGCCGGCAACACGGCGGCCGGCGTCGCCAGCTTTGGCGGCCGCGCCGCCTTCTTCGGCAAGGTCTCCAACGATGCGCTGGGCGAAATCTACGCCCACGACATCCATGCGCAGGGCGTCGCCTTCGACACCACGCCGCTCAAGGGTGAGCCGCCGACGGCGCGCTCGATGATCTTCGTCACGCCCGACGGCGAGCGCTCGATGAACACCTATCTCGGCGCCTGCGTCGAGCTCGGACCGGAGGATGTCGAGGCCGACAAGGCGTCCGGCGCCAAGGTCACCTATTTCGAAGGCTATCTGTGGGACCCGCCGCGCGCCAAGGAGGCAATCCGCCAGACGGCGAAGCTGGCGCACGCGGCAGGCCGAGAAGTGTCGATGACACTGTCGGATTCGTTCTGCGTCGACCGCTACCGCGACGAATTCCTCGACCTGATGCGCTCGGGCACGGTCGACATCGTCTTTGCCAACAGCCACGAGATCAAGTCGCTCTACCAGACGTCGTCGTTCGACGAGGCGCTGGCGCAGATCCGCAAGGATTGCCGGATCGCCGCCGTCACCCGCTCGGAAAAAGGCTCGGTGATCGTGCGCGGCGACGAGACCGTGGTGATCAAGGCGACCGCCATCAAGGAACTGGTCGACACGACGGGCGCCGGCGATCTCTATGCCGCCGGCTTCCTGCATGGCTACACGCAAGGCCGCGACCTGCAGACTTGCGGCGACCTTGGCTCACTGGC
>NZ_RZTE01000107.1:0-868 GCF_003997415.1 Mesorhizobium sp. M7A.F.Ca.MR.245.00.0.0
TGTATTCGCGGAGCGTCTAGATACCTGAGTAATTCGTCCACACCGCCTAATCCGGTGAAGTCGATTTCGGCGGCCACATATCCCGACGCGGCGACCGCCATTTGCGTGAGCTTGTTTACGAAGAGGCGTCGGTTAGGGCACGGGTCTACAGCTCCGGGAGAGGATCGGCTTGAAAAGAGCTGCCGTTGGTGTGGCGCGCGAACGCGGTGATATACATACGACGCTTGAAACCGGCGAGCTCTTAAATGCGATGCACGATCGCCTGAGGCGTCCCTGCGGGACGAGAGCCTAGCTATTCCGCTGATCGGGGTTGCACCGCTGGCTTAGCAAGGTGCGTCGTTCCCATTGAACGCTCGTCCCGTAAAGTCCCATCATGCGGCGAACCAATATTGACCACGAAGAACCGTGTGGCTAGTCAAAAGCTCACGAGGGGAATATCCGCTGCAAACGGCCGCCGTCTCCTCGATCGCGCTCCTCGATCGCGCCAAGATCGGCTGCACAACGCAGCGCACAGCGGATGGGCCGGCCAGAGGATAGCGGTATGCTGGGAGGTGTCCCCACCGAGGCTACCGAGAAAGCTGAAGGCTCTTGGAAGCGGGAGCTGCGCCAGGCCAATGAGATCCTGCGCAAGGCGATGCTTGGTTTGCGGTGGCGGAGTTCGATCGTCTTTAGAGACGATACTCGCCTTCCGCGGAGAAGAGGTTGGTCGAGCCGATCCGTCGATCTGAGGTGCTGCCGAACGCCGTGTCACATGGGATTCACTTGTCGCTGAGCTACCTGCAAGTTCCTTTTTTTGGCCTTATCCAAGTTCCTGCCGACTCCGTGCTTGTCTTCGCGGGTTCACCGTGGTTCCCGGTTACCAGCACGT
>NZ_RZTE01000108.1:0-812 GCF_003997415.1 Mesorhizobium sp. M7A.F.Ca.MR.245.00.0.0
GTCATGCCTTTGCCTCCCGGATCGCCCGCAGCGTGGCGTGGCGTAGTTTATTTTCGCGCTTAAGGGTCTTCACGCGTCCGACAAGGCCAGGTTCGATCCATTCGGCATCGGGCTTGTCGGCGCCCCTCGGTGGCGAGCCTTTCCCCTCTTGCACCATGGCATAGAGGCGTTCCCGCATGGCTTTGGTCTTCGGCATCGGGCTTGTCGGCGCCCCTCGGTGGCGAGCCTTTCCCCTCTTGCACCTTGGCATAGAGGCGTTCCCGCATGGCTTTGGTCAGGGCGATGTTTGCCGAGCCGACGTAGCGGCGTTCCGCATCGCGGGTTGCCATCAAGGCGAGTGGAGCCGAACCGGGCGTTCGCTGCACGCCTGCAACTTCAAAGTCGACTTCCTCATAGCATTTCGTTTTCACCCAGGCTTCGGTGTCGCCTGACCGATAGCTGCTCTCTTCCCGCTTCGACACCATGCCCTCTAGGCCAATCCGATCAACCGCGGCATAAAAGTCAGCCCCGCCGCCATGCACATGGTGGCTGTACTGGATCACGCCTTTAGCGGTGCCGACGAGTTCGAGCAGCTTTTCCCGACGTGCCAGCAACGGTTCGCGACGCAGGTCGATGCCGTCATGGTGCAGCAGATCGAAGGCAACGAAGATGATCCGATCCGGCGCCCATCGCATCGCCGACCGCAGCGAATGGAAATCCGACACGCCTTTCTCGTTAAGGACGATTGCCTCGCCGTCGATGATTGCCGACTTGGGAAGGGTTGCCGCCGCCTCGACAATCGTCTTGTACGTCGATGACCAGTCGTAGCCCCT
>NZ_RZTE01000109.1:0-784 GCF_003997415.1 Mesorhizobium sp. M7A.F.Ca.MR.245.00.0.0
CAAGCAGCTAGATACGACAGGTGACCTCAAATGAGGCGTCTTGCATGGCTTCTACACCTGCCTGAATGCCAGAACTGCGTTCGTACCGCCCATGGCGAAGGCGTTGCTCATGGCGACGCGCACCTTGCGCTCGCGCGGCACATTGGGTGTGATGTCGAGGTCGCAAGCGGGATCTGGCTCGCGATAGTTGGCGGTCGGCGGCACGACGTCCTCTTGCATTGCCATCACGCAGGCGATCATTTCAAGCGCGCTCGCTGCGCCGAGGCAATGCGCGTGCGTGGACTTGGTGGAAGAGATGGACATCGAATAAGCGTGGTTTCCAAACACACGCTTGATCGCCGCCGTTTCAGTCTGATCATTGCTCTTGGTACCGGTGCCGTGCGCGTTGAGGTAGTCGACGTCCTCGGCATTCAGCCCGGCATCGGCAAGGCAGGCGCGCATCGCCGACGCTGGCCCCTCGACAGATGGCGCGGCAATGTGGAAGGCATCGGCGGAAAGGCCGACGCCGGCGATCTCGGCAAGAATTGTGGCACCACGCCTCGTGGCATGCTCGTAGCTTTCCAGCACGGCCATGCCCGCACCCTCGCCCAGCACCAGGCCCTTCCTATCGGCGGAGAAGGGCCGGCAGGTATCGGGTGAAAGCACGCGCATTGCTTCCCATGCTTTCAGCACGCCCCATGCGAAGGGTGCGTCGCTGCCTCCGGAAACCATTACGTCGGCCCGGCCCAGCTTGATCTGGTCCACTGCCGAGGCGATCGCATGGTTGGCCGAGGCACATGCGGAG
>NZ_RZTE01000010.1:0-178607 GCF_003997415.1 Mesorhizobium sp. M7A.F.Ca.MR.245.00.0.0
GGGTAGCTGCGATCTCCCTCCTTGAGGGGGAAATGGCCGGCAGGCCAGAGGGGGTCGTCTCGCGTAGAGCGCTGGCTTCCTCTTTCGCCTCGTATGAAGTCGCATCCAGTCGTGCCGACCCCCTCTGTCGCCTTTGGCGACATCTCCCCCTCGAGGGGGGAGATTACCCGTGGCCCAGCGCTCGCGGCTTTATCGCCCGCTCCGTATCGGCTAAGGGCAGGGACAAATAAATTGCCACCCGGACCGCCGCCAAAAAATGACCGCCAAGACCAAGCCAAAGCCGCTGTTCCTCGGGATCGACACCGGCGGCACCTATACCGATGCCGTGCTGTGGTCTGAAACGGAAGGCCCGCAAGAAGGCCCGAACAAAGGCAAGGTGCTGGCCAAGGCCAAGGCGCTGACCACAAGGCATGATCTGGCCGTCGGCATTTCCGGTGCCGTCGACGCGGTGCTGGGCAAGGCCGGCACCGATCCCGCCGCCATCAAGCTGGTCTCGATGTCGACGACGCTTGCCACCAACGCGCTGGTCGAGGGCCAAGGCGGCCGTGTCGCGCTGGTGATGATCGGCTTTTCCGAGGGCGACCTCGCCCGCGACGGGCTGAAGGCCGCGCTGGGCACCGATCCGGTGGTTTTTTGTCCGGGCGGTCACGACGTGCATGGCAATGCCGCCAGGCTCGACCTCTCTGGGCTGGAAGCGATGCTGCCGGAACTCGGCGCGTCGGTGTCCGGTTTTGCCGTCTGCGCCTATTTTGCCACCCGCAATCCGGCGCATGAGATCGCCGCCCGCGAGCTGATCCGCGAGAAGACAGGCCTGCCGGTCACATCGAGCCACGAGCTGTCGGCCAAGCTCGGCGGCCCGCGCCGGGCGCTGACCACTTTGCTCAACGCCAGGCTGATCTCGATGATCGACCGCCTGGTGGCGGCAACCGAAGGTTTTCTTGGAGAACGCAACATTGCAGCACCCCTGATGGTCGTGCGCGGCGATGGCGCGCTGGTTTCGGCGGCGTTTGCCCGCCAGCGGCCGATCGAGACCATTCTGTCCGGCCCGGCCGCCAGCCTCGTCGGGGCTCGCCACATGACCGGGCTCGACAACGCCATGGTGTCCGACATCGGCGGCACCACAACCGACGTCGCCGTGCTCGATGGCGGCCGTCCCAGGCTCGATCCGGAAGGCGCCACCGTCGGCGGCTTCCGCACCATGGTCGAGGCTGTCGCCATGCGCACCTTCGGCCTCGGCGGCGATTCCGAAGTGGCGCTGGAAGATGGCGCGCTCAACCCGAAGATCCTGCTCGGGCCGCGCCGCCTGGTGCCGCTGGCGCTGGCCGGCATGGCGCATGGCAGCGCCGTCACATCGGAACTCGAGCGCCAGTTGCGGGCGCCCAATCCCGGCCGCATGGACGGCCGCTTCGCGGTGCGCACCGGCGTGCCGGATCGGCTCGCCGCCGGCCTGACCGGCGCCGAAGCCAGGCTCTACGAGCTGATTGGTGCCGTGCCGCTCGCCGTCGACAGGCTTTTGACCTCGAACGCGCAGAACGCGACGCTGAACCGGCTGGTGTCGCGCGGGCTGGTGCATGTCGCCGGCTTCACCCCGTCGGACGCTGCCCACGTGCTTGGCAAGCAGGCGAACTGGGATCCCATCGCCGCGCGCCTCGGCGCCGAATTGTTCGCCCGCAAGCGTGACGGCCGTGGCCAGTACATCGCCGCCTCGCCGGAAGCGATCTCGGAGCGGGTGCTGGTGACGCTGACCCGCTGGTCGGCCGAATACATCCTCGAGACCGCCTTTGCCGAGGATGGGCTCGATGGCGCGTCGACGGTGGCGCACGCCCTGGTGCAGCGCGCCGTCGACGCGCATCCCGGCATCGCCCGCCTGAGCGTTGCGCTCGACCGCCCGGTCATCGGCCTCGGCGCCTCGGCGCCGCTGCACTATGCCGGGCTGCCGCCGCTGATCGGCAATGACTGCGTGGTGCCCAGGGATACCGATGTCGCCAACGCGCTTGGCGCCGTCGTCGGCCAGGTCAGGGTTTCGGCCGAGGCGCGGGTCAGCCAGCCCATAGAAGGGCTGTTTCGTCTCGCCTCGGGCGAGACCGTGCGCGATTTCCTCGACGAGGCGACGGCTATCGCGGCGGCCGAGGCCGATGTCCGCGCCATCGTCGCGGAGCGCGCTATGGAGGCCGGCACCGACAGCGCCGAGATCGACGTTTCGACCGAATTCCGCGTCTCGACCGTCGAAGCCCAGCGCATGTTCATCGAGGCGCATGTGGTGGCGGTGGCCTCGGGAAGGCCAAGGATTGCGGTTTGATGTCGTGAAAACCGGTTGGCGCATTCAAGCAAATGCGCATCGCAGCCGTCAAATCGAGGATTTGGACACGGCAAGTCGCTCGAACACCGCGTGTACCCGTATTCGACTGCCGTTCGGGTCCACGATTTGCATGATCAAAAACAGCTTGTCCTGATGAAGCTTGAAGGCTGCCGACAGGGCTCGGGCCTTGGCGCTTGCCGATGTCGATCCGGGCCAATTGCCATTTCCGATCAAGGCCTGTTCCCCGTTGATCGTTTTCTCTTTCAGATTGGCCGTCCACCCATTGCTCGCATCGACCTGCAAGCCGGGATCGCTGCGGATAACGACTCTGCAATTGGCACATTGGCCGCCGGTTGAGTAAACCTGCTGCCATGTGCCGATGAACTCGACATCGGCAGCGCCGGCGGGGGCGGCGCCCGCGAACGCAAGAGTGAGTGAAACAAAAGTAAGCCAGGCAAATCTCGACATCGGCATACTCCAAAGATGCCTGATTTATTTGACAGGCAATGTATAAGGCCGGGTTTACTGGAATGAGAAAATTGACGCGATATGCGATTGGACATGGCCGGTTGTGCCCTGCGATGCCGCTCCTCTCTGGAGGACGAAGCGATGCAAATACGTTCCCTTCACCCTAAGCTGAATTGACCCGGCAAACCTGACATGCCAAAGGCCCGCAAAGCCTTTCATCTGGAGTAGCCTGATGACCGACCGCATCGAGATCGCCGGATTGCGGATTGCCCGCGAGCTGCATGAGTTCGTGGCCAGGGAAGCGCTGCCGGGCACGGGCGTCGAAGCGGACGCCTTCTGGAACGGTTTTTCGGCCATCATCCATGATTTGGCGCCGAAGAACCGGGCGCTGCTGGCAAAGCGCGACGCCATCCAGGAACAGATAGACGGCTGGTATCGCGAGCATGGCGCGCCGGTCGACATGGAGGCCTACAAGGGCTTCCTGAAAGAAATCGGCTATCTCGTTCCCGAAGGCCCGGCCTTCAGCGTATTGACCGACAATGTCGACCCCGAAATTGCTGATGTTGCCGGACCGCAGCTGGTCGTGCCGGTGATGAATGCGCGCTATGCGCTCAACGCCGCCAATGCGCGCTGGGGGTCGCTCTACGATGCGCTCTACGGCACCGATGCCATCCCCGAAACGGATGGCGCCGAAAAGGGCAAAGCCTTCAATCCGGCGCGCGGCGCCAAGGTCGTTGCCTGGACGAAGGCCTTTCTCGACGAGGCTGCCCCGCTCACCTCGGGCAAATGGGCCGGCGTCAACGGGCTGTCGCTGGCGCAAGGTGCCTTGCGGCTGAGCGCGGGGGCCGGCTCGACCACGCTGGCCAACCCGAAGCAATTCGTCGGCTACCGTGGCGACGCGGCCAATCCCGATGCGGTGCTGCTGGTGCGCAACGGCCTGCACATCGAGATCGCGATCGACCGCAACAACCAGATCGGCCGCACCGATCCGGCTGGCATCGCCGATGTCATCCTGGAATCGGCGCTGACCACCATCCAGGACTGCGAGGATTCGGTCGCGGCGGTGGATGCGCCAGACAAGGTCGTCATCTACCGCAACTGGCTCGGCCTGATGAAGGGCGATTTGGCGGAAGAGATCACCAAGGGCGGCAAGAGCTTTGTCCGCAAGCTCAATCCTGACCGCTCCTACACCGCGCCCGCCGGCGGCACGCTGACCGTGCCCGGCCGCTCGCTGATGCTGGTCAGGAATGTCGGCCACCTTATGACCAACCCGGCGATACTGGATCGCGACGGCAACGAGGTTCCGGAAGGCATCATGGATGCGGCGATGACGGCGCTGATCGCGCTGCACGATGTAGGGCCGAACGGCCGCCGCGCCAATTCCCGCGCGGGCTCGATGTATGTCGTGAAACCCAAGATGCATGGGCCCGACGAAGTCGCTTTCGCCGTCGAGATCTTCGACCGCGTCGAAGCGCTGCTCGGTATGGCCAGGTATACCATCAAGATGGGCATTATGGATGAGGAGCGGCGCACCACCGTCAACCTCAAGGAGGCGATCCGCGCCGCAAAAGCGCGCGTCGTGTTCATCAACACCGGCTTCCTCGACCGCACCGGCGACGAGATCCACACCTCGATGGAAGCCGGCCCGATGATCCGCAAGGGCGACATGAAGCAGGCCGCCTGGATTTCCGCCTACGAGGCGTGGAATGTCGACATCGGGCTGGAATGCGGCTTGGCCGGCCACGCCCAGATCGGCAAGGGCATGTGGGCGATGCCGGATTTGATGGCGGCAATGCTGGAACAGAAGATCGCCCATCCCAAGGCCGGCGCCAACACTGCCTGGGTGCCGTCGCCAACGGCAGCGACGCTGCATGCCACGCACTATCACAAGGTCGATGTTCATGCCGTGCAGGCGGCACTGAAGAACCGGCCCAAGGCGAAGCTCGACGACATCCTGTCGGTGCCCGTCGCGGTGCGGCCGAACTGGTCGCCCGAGGACATCCAGAAGGAACTCGACAACAACGCGCAGGGCATTCTTGGCTATGTCGTGCGCTGGATCGACCAGGGCGTCGGCTGCTCGAAAGTGCCTGACATCAACGATGTCGGCCTGATGGAAGACCGCGCCACATTGCGTATTTCCTCCCAGCACATCGCCAACTGGCTGCACCACGGTGTGTGCAGCGAGGACCAGGTGATGGCGACGATGAAGCGCATGGCTGACATCGTCGACCGCCAGAACGAGGGCGACCCGCTTTACCAGCCGATGGCGGCTGACTTTGACAAGTCGGTAGCCTTCCTCGCCGCCTGCGACCTGGTCTTCAAGGGCCGCGTCCAGCCCAACGGTTACACCGAGCCGGTGCTGCACGCGCGGCGGCTGGAACTGAAGGCGCAGCAGAGCTGAAGAGGCCAGTATGGGCGGCGGGTTTTCGGCCTGCTTTCTCCGGGGTGAGGCGTCAGGGAGCTGTATGGTCCAGGAGCCGGATGGTGGGATCGCGACGGTGTTCGGAGTTGACCCGATCGACGCCTTCCACCGTAATCGCAATCGTCCCGTTTTCCACTCTTGCTATCCAGCCCTTCGCTTTCAGATACCAGAGATGAAACTCGAGATGCTCTCGCGGACAGTCTGACAGGCGTTCGAGCTCCACATCTCCGATCCCGGGATTGCCGACGTCGTGCCGGCGCTTCGCGTAAAGCAGCGACAGCAGCCTGGCCTGGATCACGACGTCACGCTCGATGCCTTTGGTGTTGCTGGCTTCCTCGGTCAATTCACGGCGAAGGCCGGCATGGTCCCTGTACGCGATGTCGTATTGTGCGCGTTTGACCGGATCCTTGAGCGTATTGTGGGCTTCCACGATTTCACTGAAACGGGCTTCATCGCCGGTTTCGCGATTGTCTGGATGATAGCGCATCGCAAAATAGCGAAATATGCGCTCCAACGTTTCCGAATTGGCGTTCGGGCTAACTTCCAAAACTTCGTAGTAGTCAATGAACATAGCGGGCTCCCCGACCACACCATATTCGCATTGTCTAAATAAGGAATGTCAATGCGGAGGCCAAGACCTTGGTCCGACGCGCGATGACATCCACGCTTTTGGAAGAGGAAGAAAATGGCCGGCGCCCCGTCGGTGGGGGCCGTTGGGTGGTGAGGACGCCGGCCAAGCGGACATTCAGGTCCGCCGCACCGTGGAGATGATCGATTCGCGGAGGCCGGGTTATGGCGTGATCGCGGAAGGTAATGTGGCGAGGTCGGCTTGTCGGCGGACCTACGCCGCCTGCGCCATCCGCTCCGAGCTCATGCGGTAGGAGATCGCTTCGGCCAGATGGATGCGGCCGACGGTTTCGCTGGCGTCGAGATCGGCGAGCGTCCGCGCCACCTTCAGCACGCGGTGATAGGCTCGCGCCGAAAAGGCGAGCTTTTCGCTGGCGTCCTTGAGCAGCGACAGGCCGGCGGCGTCCGGCATGGCGATCTCTTCGATGACCGAGGGCGCGCAATGCGCGTTGGTGGTGGCGCGGGTGGCGCCGAGCCGCTCGAAGCGCTCGCGCTGGATGGTGCGGGCGCGTGCCACGCGCAGCGCCACATCGGCGCTTTTCTCCGCCCGGTCGGGCCGGATCAGGTCGCTGGCCGAGACCGCCGGCACTTCGATCCTGAGATCGATGCGGTCGAGCAGCGGACCCGAAATGCGCGCCTGATAGTCGGTACGGCAACGCTCGCCGCGCAGGCAGCGATAGCCCGGCTCGCCGGCCATGCCGCAGCGGCACGGGTTCATCGCCGCCACCAGCTGGATACGCGCCGGATAGGTGACGCGATGGTTGGCTCGCGCGATCATGCAGTCGCCGGTCTCCAGCGGCTGGCGCAGCGCATCGAGCGTCTGCGGTGTGAACTCGGGAAATTCATCGAGGAACAGCACGCCGTGATGGGCCAGCGACACCTCGCCCGGCCGCGCGCGGATACCGCCGCCGACCATCGCCGCCATCGAGGCCGAGTGGTGCGGTGCGCGGAACGGCCGCCGGTCGGTCAATTTGCCTTCGCCGAGCTCTCCCGCCACCGAGGCGATCATCGAGACTTCCAGAAGCTCCTTCGGCGCCAGCGGCGGCAGGATCGACGGCAGCCGCTGCGCCAGCATCGATTTGCCCGAGCCCGGCGGCCCGATCATCAAGAGATTATGCCCGCCGGCCGCCGCCACTTCCAGCGCCCGCTTGGCGGTCTCCTGGCCCTTGATGTCGGCGAGGTCAGGCAAATCCAGAGCGGCGGCATGGATGCCGGCTTCCGGCCGCGACAGCACCTGCGTGCCGCGGAAATGGTTGGCGATGGCGATCAGGCTGCGCGGCGCCAGAATGTCGAATTCCTTGCCCGCCCAGGCCGCTTCCGGCCCGCAGGCGAACGGGCAGATCAGGCCCTTGCCTTCCGCATTGGCGGCGATAGCCGCCGGCAAGGCGCCGGCGACCGCGGCAATCGTGCCGTCGAGCGACAATTCTCCAAGCACGACATAGCCGGCCAGCATGTCGCCCGGAATGGCGCCAAGGGCAGCCATCAGGCCAAGCGCGATCGGCAGGTCGTAATGACTGCCTTCCTTCGGCAGGTCGGCCGGCGCCAGATTGACCGTGACTTTCTTCGACGGCATCGACAGGCCGGAAGCATGCAGTGCGGCCTGCACCCGCTCGCGGCTTTCGGCCACCGCCTTGTCGGCCAGGCCGACGATGTGCATGTTGACCTTGCCGGGCGCGATCATCACCTGCACGTCGACCGGCACAGCCTCGATGCCCTGGAAAGCGACCGTGCGAACCCGCGCCACCATCGTGCAACCCCAATTCAGGCTGGCCCCAGCCCCTGCGATCAGGCCAGGAATGGCCCGTATGGCAGACAATCACACTTCCACGTTCAAATCAAGAACATTACGGGAACATCTGAGCGCGTGGGTTGCAGCCGAATTGAGCGCGGTTGCAAAAACGGAACATGGTTAAGACAAAATGAAAACGGCTTACCCGCGCTTTCCCTCAACCGCGTCCCAGAACAGGCTGGCGATGTCGGCGCCGCCGAAGCGTTTGACCTCGCGCACGCCGGTCGGCGAGGTCACGTTGATCTCGGTCATGTAGTCGCCGATCACGTCGATGCCGACCAGGATGAAGCCGCGCTCCTTCAGCGATGGGCCGATGCGGGCGCAGATCTCGCGTTCGCGCTCCGTCAGTTCGGTCTTTTCGGCGCGGCCGCCGACATGCATGTTGGAGCGGGAATCATGCTCGGCCGGCACCCGGTTGATGGCGCCGACCGGCTCGCCGTCGATCAGGATGATGCGCTTGTCGCCCTTGCGCACGTCCTTGAGATAGCGCTGCACGATGTAGGGTTCGCGGAACATCTGGCCGAACATTTCCAGCAGCGAGGCAAGGTTGCGGTCGGCCTCCAGCAGATGGAAGATGCCGGCGCCGCCATTGCCGTAGAGCGGCTTGACGATGATGTCGCCGAACTCCTTGCGGAAGGCGGCAACTTCGAGCGGATCCTTGGTGATCAGCGTGTCCGGCATCAGGTCGGCAAATTCGGTGACGAAGATCTTTTCCGGGCTGTTGCGCACCCAGGCCGGGTCGTTGACCACGAGCGTCTTCGGGTGGATGCGTTCGAGAATGTGCGTGGTGGTGATGTAGTTCATGTCGAAGGGCGGATCCTGGCGCAGCAGGACCACATCCATCTCCGACAGGTCGGTACGCACCTTCTCGCCCAGCGAATAGTGGCTGCCCTTCTCGTCGCGCACCTGCATTTCCTCGATGCGGGCGAATACCTTGCCGTCGCGCAACGAGAGCCGATCCGGCGTGTAGTGGAAAAGCTCAAGGCCGCGCCGCTGCGCTTCCAGCGACAGCGCGAACGAGGTGTCGCCGGCGATCGACACGGTGGAGATGTGGTCCATCTGGACGGCGATTTTCAGCTTCATGGCGGGTCTCCGGCGGCTCGGATGGACGACTGTCTTGCCTGTACAGGCTCACTGCCCGTCTGCCAATCGCGACATTCCTGGGATCGGCATCCGACACCCGAATGCGCTGCTTTCATCGATCCTTCGAAACAGTCGCGGTTGCCCGTGGAAAATCGATTTCGCGATACGTTTCCTAAAGGGTTTGCTGCCAGTCTGAAAATAAATTCCGACGTCACAAAACAGGGACACCGATGCAAACTTCGTTTGGCACCGGTCAGGCAAACAGGGAGAGCACGGATCTGGCATTCACAGATCCGTTGACCGGGCTTGGCAACCATCGCCGCTTCTTCGACAAGGTCGATCGCCTGATCGCCGACCGTGCCGACGATCCCGCGCCCTTTACCGTCGGCATTCTCGACCTCGACGGCTTCAAGCCGATCAACGATCTGTTCGGCCACAAGGCCGGCGACGATATCCTGATCCAGGTGGCGATGCGGCTGCGCGCCTCGATGGACGGCCATTCCACGGTCTGCCGCATCGGTGCCGACGAATTCGCCTTTCTCTATCCCTTGGTGTTCAGCGAGGATGCAGCGGCCGAAAAGTCGCGCATGCTGATCGAAATCCTGTCGGCGCCCTATGATGTCGGCGAACGCACCGCCAGGCTTTCGGCCTCGGTCGGCTGCTCGCTGTTCTATTCGGGCGACGAGACCACGGAAATCCTCATCAACAAGGCCGAGACGGCGCTCTATCACGCCAAGCGTTCCGGCCGTGGCCGCGTCGTCGTCTACACCCGTGAGATGGAAGAGGCGGCCAAGCGCGTCACCCGCATCGAACAGGCGCTGCGCCGGGCTGTCTCGGCCGGCGAGGTGGAGCCGCATTTCCAGCCCATCGTCGATCTCAACACGCGCCGCACCATCGGCTTCGAGACGCTGGCGCGCTGGACCGATCGCGACCTGGGTTCGGTGCCGCCGACCGTCTTCATTCCCATCGCCGAGGAGCGTGGCATCATCGGCCCGTTGTCGCAGTTGGTGCTGCGCAAAGCGACCGAAGCGGCCAGAAGCTGGCCGAAGGACCTCTTCCTGTCGTTCAACCTGTCGCCATCGCAACTCGTCGACCAGAACACCGGCCTGCACATACTGGCGATCCTCGATCGCACCGGCTTCGATCCGCGGCGGCTGGAGATCGAGATCACCGAGACCGGCCTGATGAACGACCCGGCCTCGGCCGCGCAGATCGTCGAGGATCTGCGCCGCGTCGGCATCCGCGTCTCGCTCGACGATTTCGGCACCGGCCAGTCCTCGCTCGGCCGTCTGCGCGAATTCCATTTTGACAAGCTCAAGATCGACCGTGCCTTCGTCTCCTCCATTCTCGACGACCGTCCGTCGGAACACATCATCCGCGCCATTCTCGCAATGTGCGAGGGGCTCGGCATGGACGTCGTCGCCGAAGGCATCGAGCAGGAAGCGCAGGCCGACCGCCTCGTCCAGTTCGGCTGCGCCGGCGGGCAAGGCTATCTGTTCGGCAAGCCCGTCGATGCCGACGCCACGCTCGGTTACCTCCGCGATTCCTTCCGCGGCGCCCTGCGCGCCAAGGCGATCTGACCGGCGATCCTCCGCGATCCCCGACCCCAACGATGCCGCTGTGCGCACCCGGTGCGGCGCATTGTCGTTTTGTCTGACATAAGCCCTGAAATTCGACGGTTCGCCCTTGCCCGCGCGCCTTGCGTGGCTAGGATGCGCGCCGATCACGCTACAGCGCCGCGCGTCCTTTCGGACGCGCAAAGGACGCTGTAGCAATTTACATTTTGCGCATGATCCCTTTCCGAAAATCGATCCGATTTTCTGGGTCATGCGCTGGGAGACAGAAACGATGATGCCATCGGCGCATTTTGCCGACCTCGAAGGAGCCTCGGTGCTGATAACCGGCGGCGGCTCCGGAATAGGTGCTGCACTGACCGAGGGCTTTGTGCGCCAGGGCGCCAATGTCGCCTTCATCGACATCGCCGACGGCCCAAGCACGGCCCTCGCCGACCGCATCGAGAAGACGTTCGGCAAGCGGCCGCTCTATCTCAAGACCGATTTGCGCGACGTCGAGGCCCTGCGGGCGTCCGCCGCGAAGGCCGCCGAGGCGCATGGCGATGTCACCGTGCTGGTCAACAATGCGGCCTGGGATGAACGCCACGCCGTCGAGGACGTGACGGTCGAGTTCTGGGACAACAATCAGGCGATCAATTTGCGGCCGCATTTCTTCACCGCGCAAGCGGTGGCGCCGGGCATGAAGCGGGCCGGCGGCGGCTCGATCATCAACTTCACCTCGACGTCCTATCTCATCAACCACCCCGACATGCCGTCCTACACGGCCGCCAAGGCCGGTATCCTCGGCCTGACCAAGGGGCTGGCGGGCAAGCTCGGTGTCGACGGCATCCGCGTCAACGCCATTGCGCCCGGCTGGGTGATCACCGAGCGGCAGAAGGAGCTCTGGGTGACCGAACAGGGGCTTGCCGCCCATGTCGCCAAGCAATGCATCAAGCAGGTGATGCAGCCCGACGACATCGTCGGCACCGTGCTGTTCCTGGCCTCGGACGCCTCGCGCATGCTGACAGCGCAGATGCTGGTCGTCGATGGAGGTTTCCTGTGAACCCAGCCGGCAACGCACCGGCGGTCGCCGCCGCCGACTGGGGCACGACCCGCATGCGGGTCTGGCTGATAGACGGGCAAGGCAAGGTGCTTGCCGAACGCCGTGGCGACGATGGCCTGATCACGGCGCAGCAGAAGGGCTTTTCGACCATCCTCGAAGGGCATCTGGCGGCGATGGGAGCACCAGCGGCGCTGCCCGTCATCATCTGCGGCATGGCCGGATCCCGCCAGGGCTGGCTGGAAGCACCCTATGTCACCGTGCCGGCGCCGCTTAGCGCCATCCTTGCGGGTGCCGCCAGCGTGCCCGGCCAGAGCCGCGACATCCGCATCGTTCCGGGCCTTGCCCAGCGACTGACTGACGCGCCCGACGTCATGCGCGGCGAGGAAACCCAGCTTGCCGGCGCTGGCTTGCCGGCCAAGGGACGCCAGCTGGTCTGTATGCCCGGCACCCATTCGAAATGGGTGCTGGTCGAGGACGGTACTGTCACCGGCTTCGGCACCTGGCCGACCGGCGAGCTGTTTTCGGTGCTTGCCGCGCATTCGATCCTGCGCCATTCGCTCGGCGAACATCCAAAGCCCGTCACATCGGACAATCCGTTCTTCCGCCGCTGGTGCGAAACCGCATTGAGCGATGGCGGCGATGTCACCTCGCGGCTGTTTTCCATCCGCGCCGCCGGCCTGCTGCAGGATTTGAAAGCCGACGATGCCGCAGCCTGCCTGTCCGGCCTTCTGATCGGCGGCGAGATCGCCTCCGCCAGCCGTCGGCACGGCGCCGGTGCGGAACCCGTGGTGCTGGTCGCCTCCGGTGCGCTGGGAACGCTGTACAGCGAGGCGCTCGGCCTTGCCGGACTTGAGGTCCGGGCCGTCGACGCGGACGAGGCGGTGCGTGCAGGTCTCGTCGAGGCGGCGCGCGAGAACGGCATGATCGCAAGAATTGGAGCAGCCCGATGAGCCAGACCGCACCGTTTCCAAAACTCAAGCGCGGCCTGGTTGCCATCCTTCGCGGGCTCAAGCCCACCGAGGCGATGGCCATGGGCAAGGCACTGTTCGACGCCGGCATCGAGGCGATCGAAGTGCCGCTGAACTCACCGCAACCGTTCTCGTCGATCGCCCGCATCGTCCAAGTGCTGCCGAAAACGGCGCTGGTTGGCGCCGGCACGGTGCTGACGCCAGCCGATGTCGATGGCTTGCACCAGGCCGGAGGGCGGCTGCTGGTTAGTCCCAACATCGATGCCGAGGTGATGGCGCGCGCCATGCACTACGGCATGGTGACGATGCCCGGCGTGTTCACGCCGACCGAAGCCTTCCAGGCGATCAAGCTCGGCGCCTCGGCGCTGAAATTCTTCCCGGCGAGCGTGCTGGGTGCCGGCGGCATTTCCGCGATGCGCGCCGTGTTGCCGGCGCAGACATTGGTCGGCGCCGTCGGCGGCGTCTCCGAAAAAGATTTTGCCGGCTACAAGGCGGCCGGCGTGACCGCCTTTGGTCTGGGCTCCAGCCTGTTCAAGCCGGGCATGAGCGTCGACGAGGTGGCCGCGCGTGCACATGCTGCCGTCGTGGCCTGGGATGCGGTGTTCGGAGAAGCATGATGAGCGAAGCCATCGTTTCGGTTTTTTCCGATCACGTCTGCCAACTCGGCGAGGGGCCGAGCTACGATCCCGCCACCGATACGCTCTACTGGTTCGACATCGTCAACGGTCAGCTTCTGCAAAAGCAGCTGTCCGGCGGCGCGGCCACCGTCCATGAGCTCGGCCAAATGGCGAGCGCCATCGCAATCATCGACGACAAGCGCCAGCTTATCGCCGCCGAAACCGGCCTTTATGTCCGTGATGTCGCGACCGGCAAATTGACGCTGCACACGCCTGTCGAGGCCGACAATCCGGTCACGCGCTCCAACGATTCCCGGGTCCATCCCTGCGGCGCCTTGTGGATGGGTACCATGGGCAAGGGTGAGGAAAAAGGCGCGGGTTCTATCTACTGGTTTTTCAAGGGCGAACTGCGCCGCCTGTTTTCGGACATCACCGTCTCCAATTCGATCTGTTTTACCGAGGATGGCGCGATCGCCTACTACACCGACACCTCGACCGGGCTGCTGATGCGCGTCGCCTGCGACCCGGCGACCGGTCTGCCTGCAGGTGAGCCAAAGCTGTTCGTCGATCACCGCTCGGCCAAGGGCTACATCGACGGGTCCGTACTCGACCGCGACGGCATCCTGTGGAACGCCGTCTGGGGCGGCAGCGTCATCGAAGCCTATGGACCCGACGGCAAGCTCGTCCGCACGGTCGCCATGCCGGTGACGCAGCCATCCTGCCCGGCCTTTGTCGGCGCCAAGGCCGATCGGCTGGCGGTCACCTCCGCCTGGTCGGGCAAGGATGAGAAGCAGCGTCTGCTGGATCTGCAGGGCGGCATGACCTTTCTGCTCGATATTCCCGTCAACGGCCGCTTCGAGCCGCGCGTGCTGATCGCCTGAGCGAACTGGATTCTGCGGTCGGACGGTGCGTTGTCACGCAACCGCCCGCGCCGTGTCGGTTTCGCGAGAGCCTGACGCCTCGACCATGCGATGGTAGGCAATCCTACTGCCGGAATCGTTCATCTCATGTCGAGCCGCAAGCCAAGACTGATCCTCGTCCATGAGCCGGAGAAGGCTTGTTTCGACCGTCTGGTCGCCGACGGTCATGCGCCGCAGCGTGCCGGCGAAATTGCGTCCTATCTGGCGCAGTCGACCGATCTCGCTCCTGAATTCGAGGCGCTTGACCGCGCCTGCCAGGCACGCGGCCTGTCGTTTGCGCCAGTGGCGCTGGACGACGCCGCAAGCGTCCTCGCCGGTGAGCATCCCAGCACAACGCTGGTCTGGACGCTGACCGACGGCATTGCCTATTTTCGCGGCGGCGCGGCGCCCGCTCTGGCGCGACTGGGCGGTTTCAAGACGATAGGCGCCGACGATGCGCTGTTCGCGCTCTGCCAGGACAAGTTCCGCTCCGGAGCCGTGCTCGGCGCGCTCGGCCTGCCGGTGCCGCAGGCCGGGCTCGCGCGCGACGGCCAATGGCTGGTCGAGCCGCCGGCCTCGCCCGCCGGCTGGTTCGTCAAGCCCAACCGGCTCGGCGCCAAGATCGGCATCTGGCCGGACTCGCGTGTGGCCGACCTCGGCCATGCGCTGGAGCTTAGCCGGCGCGTCTTTTCGGCCTATCGCGACGATGTCGTCGTCCAGCCCTATGTCGCCGGCCGCAACGTGCGCGCCAGTTTCCTCGGCCTGGTGCCAGGCGCCGGGGTCGAAGCGCTTGGCGTGGCCTTTGTCGATTCAGGCGCCGATTTCCAGACCATGGCCGACAGCCTGGCGCTCTACGGCGACACTGGCGAGGCGGCGAAAGCGGCTGGACACTATGCCGAACCGGAACTCGTCGCGGTTGCCGACGGCCAGCAGGCTGCCGACGCAAGGATTCGCGCGATCGCCGGGCGGCTGATCAGCGGGCTCGGCCTGCGCGACGTGTTTTCGATCGATCTCAGGGTCGAGGCCGACGACACCGTCCACCTTATCGAGTTCGAGGTCTGCCCCGGCCTGCCCTGCTTCGATTTTCGCGCCTATTGCCGCCAGCAATGGGGTCTTGAGCTGGCCGATGCCATGGCCGAAACCGCGGCGAGCCGGCTGATCGGCCAAGAGCATCGCGCCTGAAGGCGCGACGGCAGATCGCGGGCCGACCGGCGGACGCGTTCCACTACGGCATTCGCTCGACCGCCTGCAAGGACGGATCCATCTTGTCCCAGGCATGGCCGTGGCTCGTGTAGGTCACCATCTGCGGGCTGAACTGTTCGGGATCGTCGAGGCTGGCCGCGTGCACCACTATCAGCTCGGGCATGGCGACGGGTATCAGAAAGACCGGCGTTCCGCAGGTTGGACAGAAGGTGTGGATTTTTTCGTTGCCGCTGGCGCCCGCCACGCGCCAGGTGCTCACCTCCCCGGTGATGGCCATATCGGCACGTTGGCCGAAGGTCAGGTAGGATCCGTGGCCGGTGCCTGAGCGCTTCTGGCAATCGCTGCACTGGCAGTGGTTCTGGAAGATCGGCTCGTCATTGGTTTCGTAGCGGATCGCGCCGCATGCGCAGCCGCCGGTAAAGCGTTTGGTCATTGCCATTCTCCACGGGTCTGTTTCTGCTTGAGGTCGCAGCATCAGGCCCATTTCGGCTTGGCGAAAATGTCGATGCCGCTGCCGGTTTCGAGGAAAGATTTCAGGCTGGACAGCACCGCCGGCCAACCCTGGCTGACGCCCTTCGCCATGCCGCTGCCGGATTCGAGCTCGTCATGGCTGACGGTCAGCCGCACCATGGTGTCGTATTCCTCGATGGCGAACGTCACCCGGCTGGTTTTCGACGGATCGTCCGCCTGCGAAGCGTTCGCCCAGGTGATGACGAGGCGGGTCGGCGGCGAAATCTCGACGACCTTGCCGACGAGTTCGACGGTCCGTTCGTCATTGGCGCGGATGTGCTCCCATTTCGAGCCCGGCGTCCATTCGGAGACGTTTTCGTGGCCCCAGTAGCGCTTCGCGATCTCGGGCTTGATTATGGCCTCGAACACCTTCTGCGGCGTCGAGCGGATATAGGTCACGTAGACAAAGCTGGTCGTTTCCCTGGTCATCGGTCTTCTCCTTCGAGTTCTTGCTTCAGGTCGTGCAGCAGGCTGAGCCGCTGCCGTTCGAATTTCCGTACCCAGCGCTCGTAGACTTCGTGCAGCGGCACGGGATTGATGAAATGCAGCTTCTCGCGGCCGCGCTTGACCGTGCTCACCAGATTGGCCGCCTCCAGCAGGTCGAGGTGCTGGGTGGCGGATTGCCTGGCCATGTCCAGATGGTCGCAAAGCTGACTGAGCGTCTGCCCGTTCTGCTCGCACAGAAGGTCGAGCAGCCTTCTGCGTGTCGGGTCGCCCAGCGCTTTGAAAACCTTGTCGGCGTCCATCTGCCTCACTCTGTTATAAGGCACAATATGCAGGTAAATACCTGCATGTCAATCCACCAACTACCCCGCACTGCAAAGGAGAACTCAAAGGCTGTTGAGAGTTGGCAGTCAGTTGCTGGATGGCCGCTCGCCGGCAAGGCATCCGCTGATGCCACTCACGGCGCGGCCGTCCGTGGGGATTGTGCATCACTTAGATGCATCAACATTCGATGGGCATCGAACGCGCATTGCAGGTTTGGTGGGAATATTTATTCGAGTGTCTTCAAATCGGTGCTTTTGCCCTTAGTGCCATTGGGTTATTTTCTAATCGTTGACAACCGAAGGGGCATCGAGAGGTGCAGAGCAGTTTGCTAATCGAAATACACGACAACATTTTTCTTATAATTGCCTTCGCTATCGCGTTTTCTGTTCCTCTCGTCGAGATATTTAAGCCTCGGAAAGGAGGGTTGTGGAATTACCCGTCTGATCCGAAAGAGAGGAGAAGGTTATTCTTAAGTTTTATCGCATCGGTGGTTGCGATGTTTTTTATGTTTCTGCACATTTACACGAGGCGATGAACCAATTGCCCATGCTGGCCGTGGCCCTCGTGCAGGATGGTGAAACGAACGCGGACAAATATAGGGGGAGTCAGCGTGCAAGGGGCTTCGTCTGAAGCACCGTCAGGCTCTATCCGGTCTTGAGCATGATCTCCGGCGACATCGGATATCGGCAGACCTCAGGCGCCCTCGACCAGAACGATTTCGCCGTCGGCGACCTTCTGACGGATGGCGACGGCGCGCTGGTATTCCGGCGAATGGTAGCAATCATGCGCGGCGGCAAGCGATTCGAACTCTATGATGACGTTGCGTGCCCGGCCGGGGCCTTCGGCCTTTTCATGCTCGCCGCCGCGCGCCAGGAACTTCGCACCGAAGCGCTCGAAGGCAGGCTTGGCGGCGGCGACATAGTCCTTGTAGCCTTCCGCGTCGCGCACATCGACACGGGCGATCCAGTATCCCTTGGGCATTTTCTTGGTCTCCGAAGTTATTCTTGGAAATCTCAGGCCGAGCGCATCTCGTCGAGGATGGCTTCGGCCGCTTCCCGTTTGTTGGCCGCAGCAATGATCGGCCGGCCGACGACGAGGTGGCTGGCGCCGTTGCGGATCGCCTGGCCCGGCGTCACGACGCGCTTCTGGTCGCCATGGTCGCTGCCGGCCGGCCGGATGCCGGGCGTCACCACCGCCATGTCGGGTCCCACGATGCGGCGCACCGCCTCGGCCTCCGCGGCCGAGCAGACGATGCCGCCCATGCCGGCATGCAGCGCCTGTTCCGAGCGCCGCAGCACCAGCGTATGCGGGTCGTACTCGTAACCGACATCGATCATGTCCTGCTCGTCCATCGAGGTCAGCACGCTGACGGCAAGCAGGCAAAGGTCGCTGCCTCTGGCCGCCTCTACGGCGGCCTGCATAGCCTTCGGATAGGCGTGGATGGTCAGCATGGTCATGCCCATCTTGACGATGTTCTCGACGCCCTTGGCCACTGTGTGGTCGATGTCGAGCAGCTTCATGTCGAGGAAGACCTTGGTGCCGCCGCTGGTCAGTTCCCTGGCGAAATCGAGCCCGCCGGCGAAGGCAAGCTGGTAGCCGATCTTGTAGAAGGAGACGACGCCGTCGAGTTCGCGCACCGCCTGCTCGGCTTCTCTCACTGTCGGCACGTCGAGGCCGACGATAAGCCTTTCCTGCATGGATTGGGCCTGCAAGGTGCTGGCAATCATGTCTCTATCCGGGTGGACAGCATGCGCGAGGTTTCGATCAGCGTGCGGCATAGATGCTCCATCGATTTGTACAGTCTTTCGTCACGGAAATTGCCGTCCTCGTCGAAGGCGTTGCCACCCTCGGGCACCGAGCATTCCGGCGTCACCACCTCCATCTGGCAGCGCACCAACACGGCGCGCAGATGGTTGATGCAGCGGATGCCGGCAAAGTGCCCGCTGGAGGACGAACAGAGGCCAACGACCTTGCCGGCAAGTGGCCTCACCGGCCGGCCGCCATCCCTGCGCACCCGGCTCACCCAGTCGATCGTGTTCTTGAGCAGCGGCGGAATGGAGCCGTTATATTCGGGCGTGGCGATCAGCAGCCCGTCATGGGCGGTCACCAGCCGGCCGAGTTTCTGGGCGTTTTCGGGAACGCCTTTTTCCTTTTCCAGGTCCTCGTCCATGATCGGCAAGGGATAATCCGCGAGCGAGATGCGGGTCACCTCGGCGCCTTGCATGGCAAGTTCCTTCTGCGCCACGTCGGCCGTCCTGCCGCTATAGGCGCCGCTGCGCACCGAGCCGGCGAAGACGAGGATTTTCGGGATCACTGCCATTGGCCACCCTTGCTCCCGGACAGGTACAGCCAAGGACCGAGCAAATCAACGCCAACTTCGTCATCCCTGGGCGAAGCAGGAGCGAAGCTCCGTCGTGGAGACCCTGGAATCCATTCCGTGACCTTGACCGTAGAGTGCGGCGGAACAGAACTCTGCGCCGTGGCGTGCACTCGGAAGTCGCGGCATGGATCCTCGCGTCTGCGCTGCGTCGCTGCGCTCCTTGCTCCGCCCGTGGATAACGAAGTCATAGAGTTTGCGCGAGTCGCCGAGCGGTTCCGCTCCGAGAAACTAATGCGCCTCGCGCCGGTAGATCCACAGCTGCGTCGGCGGGATGTTGCGGAGGATGAAATCGAAATGCTTGACCGTATAATTGCCACGGCCGGCCGGAATCGGCGACATCGGGCCGTAGGTCAGCTGCACGATCGGCCGTCCGGCCGGGATGCGGTCGAGCAGGCTCTCGATATAGGCAATGCGCTGGGCGACTGGGAAGTTGAGCAGCGGCACGCCGGAAACGACGGAATCGAAGATCATCCCGCTCTTGTCGCCAAGCGTGGCGTTGAGATTGAAGGCATCGCCCTCGATGACGTTGACGCCGGGATAGAGCCGCCGCAGATGACGGACGAAATCCGCGGAATACTCGACTGCGTAGAGGTTTTCGGGCCGCACGCCCTGAGCGAGGATGGCGCGGGTGATCACGCCGGTACCGGGGCCGACCTCAAGCACCGGCAGGCCGGATTTAGGATTGACGATCGAGGCCATTTTGCGCGCGGTGACCGAACTGGTGGGCACGATCGATCCAACCGCCTTCGGCTTGTCGATCCAGCCCTTGAAGAATTTGAGTTCGTCGTCGAACTTTTCGACAAGCGCCTTCCGCAGTCCAGGGCCACGTGTCATGCAAGCTCTCCTCAGCGCTCCCCGCAAAGTTACTTAGCACCTGAGCGGTGCTAGGCAAGGCGCGGCCGGACGCATGTCGTGGATAAGATAATTTTCGTCGCGTCTCAAGGGGTGACGCGATTCAAGGATTTACGCGTTGCAAATCGGCTTAGGCTGGCCAAAGTGCATCAACGTTCGCCAAAGGACTCGAAAAAATCCTTCATGCGGGCAAAAAAGCCGCTCGATTGGGGCGAATTGTCCTGCGAGGAGAGCTGTTCGAACTCCTCCAGCAGCTCACGCTGGCGGCGGGTCAGGTTCTGCGGCGTCTCGACCGCGGTCTGGATGTAGAGGTCGCCGACATTGGGCTGACGCAGCACAGGCATGCCCTTGCCTTTGAGACGGAACTGGCGCCCGTTCTGCGTGCCCTCGGTCACCTTGACCTTTGTCTGCGTGCCGTCCAGCGTCGTCACCTCGAAGGAGCCGCCAAGGGCGGCCGTCGTCATCGAGATCGGCACCTTGCAATACAGGTCGGCGCCGTCGCGTTGGAAGAACTCGTGCGGTTTGACCGCCAGGAAAATATAGAGGTCGCCCGATGGCCCGCCGCGCAGGCCGGCTTCGCCCTCATTGGCAAGGCGGATGCGGGTGCCGTCCTCGATGCCGGCCGGGATGTTGACCGACAGCGAACGCTCCTCGGTGACGCGGCCCTGGCCGGCGCATTTCGGGCACGGATCCTTGATTGTCTGGCCGCGCCCCTGGCATTGCGGGCAGGTCCGCTCGATCGAGAAGAAGCCTTGCGTGGCGCGCACCTTGCCGTGGCCGTTGCACATCGAGCAGGTGACGGGCTGGGTACCGGGCTTGGCGCCGCTGCCCGAACATTCAGAGCAGGAGATCGACGCCGGCACCCGGATCTGCGCGGTCTTGCCGGCAAAAGCCTCTTCCAGGGTGATTTCCATGTTGTAGCGCAGGTCGGCGCCGCGCTCGCGGCCGCCCGACGAACGGCGCTGGCGCCCGCCCATCATGTCGCCGAAAATGTCCTCGAAGATGTCGGCGAAACCGCCGGCGCCAAAGCCTTGCGCGCCGCCATTCATGCCGCCCTGTTCGAAGGCGGCGTGGCCGAAGCGGTCGTAGGCCGCGCGCTTCTGCGGGTCTTTCAGCGTCTCGTAGGCTTCGTTGATTTCCTTGAACTTGTGCTCGCAGGAATGATCGCCGGGGTTGCGGTCGGGATGGAACTGCATGGCGAGCTTGCGGAAAGCGCTCTTGAGCTCCTTCTCGTCGGCGCCTTTTTGGACGCCCAGCGTCTCGTAGAAATCAGCTTTCATTTTTTCCCGCTGTCCGGATGCTCAACGTCTTGAAGCATTGTTGCGTCTCTTGCCGGCACTGACGCTTCGATTTAGGTGCGATGGAAGGGGGATGCCAGTGTCGACGCGGCTTTGCCTGCATTTTTTCAGCAAGGCCCGCTGTTTTTCTGCAAGGGGTTGCAAAAAAGCCCGGCCTTCGCCGGGCTTTTCGCCTTATCTTGCCGTCAAACGGTTCAGGCCGACTTCTTCTTGTCGTCATCCTCGTCGATTTCCTCGAAATCGGCGTCGACAACGTCACTGTCCTTGGCGGCATCCGCCTTGGCGTCGGCTTCCGCCGCTTCCTTCTGCGAAGCCTCGTACATGGCTTGGCCAAGCTTCATCGAAGCCTCGGCAAGCGCCTGGCTCTTGGCTTCGATGTCGGCCGGGTCGTCGCCTTCGGTCGCGGTCTTCAGCGCCGCGATCGCGTCGGAGATCGCCGTGCGCTCGCCTTCCGAAACCTTGTCGCCATATTCCTTCAGCGACTTCTCCGAGGAATGCAGCAGCGCTTCGGCCTGGTTGCGGGCCTCGACCAGCGCCCGCCGCTTCTTGTCGGTCTCGGCGTTGGCCTCGGCGTCCTTGACCATCTTCTCGATGTCGGCGTCCGAAAGACCGCCCGATGCCTGGATGCGGATCTGGTGCTCCTTGCCGGTACCCTTGTCCTTGGCCGAAACGTTGACGATGCCGTTGGCGTCGATGTCGAAGGTGACCTCGATCTGTGGCACGCCGCGCGGCGCCGGCGGGATGCCGACCAGGTCGAACTGGCCGAGCGCCTTGTTGTCGGCGGCCATTTCACGCTCACCCTGGAAGACCCGGATGGTCACGGCCGACTGTGAGTCCTCGGCCGTCGAGAACACCTGGCTCTTCTTGGTCGGGATCGTCGTGTTGCGTTCGATCAGGCGGGTGAACACGCCACCCAGCGTCTCGATGCCGAGCGACAGCGGCGTCACGTCGAGCAACAGCACGTCCTTGACGTCGCCCTGCAGCACGCCGGCCTGGATGGCGGCGCCGAGAGCGACGACTTCATCCGGATTGACGCCCTTGTGCGGCTCCTTGCCGAAGAACTGCTTCACGATCTCCTGGATCTTGGGCATGCGGGTCATGCCGCCGACCAGGACGACTTCGTCGATCTCGCCGGCCTTCAGGCCGGCATCCTTGAGAGCCGCCTTGCAAGGGGCAATCGTGCGCTGGACCAGGTCGTCGACCAGCTGCTCGAACTTGGCGCGCGTCAGCTTCAGCGTCAGGTGCTTCGGCCCGGTCGCGTCGGCGGTGATGAAGGGCAGGTTGATTTCGGTCTGGGTGGTCGACGACAGCTCGATCTTGGCCTTTTCAGCCGCCTCCTTGAGGCGCTGCAGGGCAAGCTTGTCGTTCTTCAGGTCGATGCCCTGTTCCTTCTTGAACTCGGCCGCCAGATATTCGACCAGGCGCATGTCGAAATCCTCGCCGCCGAGGAAGGTGTCGCCATTGGTCGACTTGACCTCGAACACGCCGTCGCCGATTTCGAGCACCGAAATGTCGAACGTGCCGCCGCCAAGGTCATAGACGGCAATGGTCTTGCCTTCCTTCTTGTCGAGGCCATAGGCAAGCGCTGCCGCGGTCGGCTCGTTGATGATGCGCAGCACTTCAAGGCCGGCGATCTTGCCGGCGTCCTTGGTCGCCTGGCGCTGGGCGTCGTTGAAATAGGCTGGAACGGTGATGACCGCCTTCTCGACCTTCTCGCCGAGATAGGCTTCCGCCGTCTCCTTCATCTTCTGCAGGATCATGGCCGAGATCTGCGAGGGCGACTGCTTCCTGCCGCCGGCTTCGACCCAGGCATCGCCATTGTCGCCCTTAACGATCTTGTAGGGGACAAGCTTCTTGTCCTTCTCCGTCACCGGATCGTCATAGCGGCGGCCGATCAGGCGCTTGACCGCGAAGATGGTGTTTTCAGGATTGGTGACCGCCTGGCGCTTGGCCGGCTGGCCGACCAGACGTTCGTCGTCGCCCGAAATGGCGACGATGGAAGGCGTCGTGCGCGCGCCTTCCGCATTCTCGATCACCTTGGGCTCCTTGCCATCCATGATGGCGATACACGAGTTGGTGGTGCCGAGATCGATACCGATTACTTTTGCCATTTTTCTAGTCTCTCCGCTAAGCAGGCTATCAGGACCCGTACAGGCGTTCCGACGAAAGCCCCTGTTCACAAGAAATCCCGTTCCGGCAACCGGCATTCCGGCGCCGAACGGCTTGGCGCGTATATAAGAACAGGCGGCATCGCGCGCAAGCATTCTGCGCAAGGCTTCCATGAACCTTTCCACCTCCGCCTGCGACTGATCTCCAGGTGCCGCATGGTGCGGCCCGGAAAGGAAGCCCCCATGACCAATAACCCAGAGACTCCCAGGTCTCCGGGAACAACAGGAGCTCGGCGCGACCACCGCCTTCGGGACGAGGTCGATGCGCTGGGCTTTCTGTTGATTCCGTTGACCCTGCGTAAGAGCAGGCGTATCGTCATCTTGAGGAAAGCAGACAATTCGATCAGGGAAGAACGAGCCGGACCGCCGCGCCTTGCCCTGATTTGCGCGGCCAGACCCGACGTTCTCCCGTCGACTACGGGGGGTAGTGTCATGTCTCGCATCCGCGGCTCGTTCGTGTCGTCTCTTGCTGGCGGCTTGCGCCGCGCTGCGCATCCAGGCGGGTTGCTGGCACTCGGCCTGTGGCTGGGCGCCGCGCAGGCGCAGGAAACCCGGATCATTTATCCCGGTTCGATGGCGGTGACCGGATTTTCCGGCACCATCATTCCCAATTTCGACCCCCCTGATTCCGAAAAAGAGGGACTGCCGCCCGGCGTCGATCCGGTCGACGAAACCTTCATCGACACCACGCGCGCCACCTTGCGCGTCTTCGACGTCTCGCAACTGGGCGGACCAGCCACCGGCCAGCTCGTCAACACGCCACCGCCCTTCGAGGTGACGGCGGAGCAGGTCGGCCAGGTGTTCGGCGTCACCTACGATGACGGCGTGCGCGACGGCGTTCCGACGGGCATTCCCAATCTCTATGCCGGCGCCACCTCGCTGCACGGCATCCGTATCGTCACCCCGGACGCCGACGATGACGGCCGCCCCGAGCGGCAGCGCCGCGGCGCTGCCGGCGCCATCTTCATGGATGGCCAGTTCGGCACCGAAAACGGCGGCGGGCCGGGCACCGTCTGGAAGATCGACGGCATCACCGGCCAGGTCTCCAAATTCGCCGACATCGACACCAACAGCGGTCCCGGCATCGGCAATCTCACTTTCGACGCCACTCACCGCGAGTTCTTCGCGTCCGATCTCGATACCGGCCTGATCCATCGCATCGATGCCGAAGGCAGGCTGATCGACAGCTTCGATCACGGCGTTGCCGGCCGTCCCGCGCATGGGCTTGCTCCAGTCGCCGACGACGGTTCGGTGATGGACATAAAGGGAGCGACCTTCGACAGCGAAGACCCCGACAGCTGGGGCTACACGCAGGACGAGCGCCGCGTCTGGGGCGTCTCCTACCATGGCGGCCGGCTCTACTACTCGGTCGGCGAAAAGTCGGAAATCTGGTCGGTGGGCATCGCCCGCGACGGCAGTTTTGTCGGCGACCCGCGCTGGGAACTGACGGTCAAGGCCGACAAGGACTACGCCGTCACCGACATCGCCTTCGACAATAGCGGCTTCATGTACCTGGCCCAGCGCGGCCCAGTCGAGAACCGCTACGATTACAGCCAATTCGCCGATTCCGGCAAAGGCGAGGTCATCCGCTACTTCCGAGAGAACCCGGACGATCCGGAGACGGAATCGGTCTGGGTCGAAGTGCCGCAGGAATATGCGGTCGGTTTCCCGCAGGGCAACCGGCAGGCCGCCGGCGGTCTCGACCTGCAATATGGTTATGATTCCGACGGCAATCTCGACACATCGGTCTGCACGCAGACGCTGGTCAAGTCAGGCGACAAGCTGCGCGACAATCCTTCACTCGCCGAACGGCTCGCCGCCGGCGGGCCGCTGGCCGTGCATGGCGTCCAGATCACGCCGAAAGAGCTGGTCAAGCCGGCCAACGTGCCGCCCTTCGGCTCCTGGTTCGTCGACTTCGACGGTTATTTCGAAGATCCGGAGGTCGAGGGCCATGTCGGCGACGTTGCCGTCTGGCATCCTTGCGAGGGCCGCGCCGGCTATTACGAGGAAATCCCGGGCGGCTACCTGCCCCCCTTCTACCCGCCGGATTTCCCACCACCCGGCAACCTGCCTCCGTGCATCGATGTCGAGGATATCAGGTATTACTGTACGCCTCGCGGCCTCCAGGCCGATCTCTATCTCCATGACCATGCCGGCTTCGGCGGCGATTCGATCAAGGCCCAACCTTCCAATGAGACAAAGTCCAGGACGCCAGGCGTCGGGGTGACATCATCCCAGTCGCATGCGCCCGGCAAGCCTTACACGGTCGACATCACCGGCCACTATCCGGGCGACAGAGTGGATGTTGGACTTTGCTTCTACAGGAAGTCCGACAAGGACAAGGGTGGCTACTACCCTTGCTGCAAGATGATCTTGCCGCTCCGAACCCCAGCCGTCAGCTGCGAACGTTGAGGAGGGGAAGATGAAAAATCTCGCACTCTCCCCGCTCACGACGAGCTCGCAATCCACAGTCATGGAGACGATCATGAAACCCCTGTCATACGCCAGGCGCGGCGCGCGCTGGCTGATGGCGGCCGGTATCGCGGTCGCCATGTTCACCCCTGTGGCAAGCCACGCGGAAGACGCCGCCCCGATCACCCCGGAACTGAGGCTCGATCTCGACAATTCGAAGATCGTCAATCCGAGGCCGGAGCGGGCGGTGCCCTTCTTCACCAAGAAAGGCACCCAGCGGAGCTGCGACTATGTCGTCTACTCCCTGAGCTTTGGCCTGCGCGGCGATGCGCAAGCCTTCGCCGACCTGACAGCCTTGCTGAAAACGCTCAAGATCGAGTTCAAGGACCAGCTTCCACACGGCCTTTCGATCGTCAGCGCGAATGTGTCGGGCGACGGCACGGACGCTTCGGGCGGACCATTGCCCGGCGTTTCGATCAGCACCTCGGCCGGTCCGAACGACACGGCAACGGTGTCCAATTTCCGGCTCTCCGCCGCTGATCTCGACGGCGCCGGTGCCGCCAATGAACGCGTCATCAACTTCCAGATCACGGCCAAGATCGACCATGCGGCGTTTCCTTCGCCGACCGTGATCGACAACCAGGGTGTGATCAAGGTCAGCAACGGAGCCGGCCCCGGGACCATTATCCCGTCGCAGGATCCGGGCAAGCCCGACGATGGCGACTACAAGTCCGGGGCCAAGACCTCGATCAAGATCGACCTCACCAACTGTGATAAGCGGCCACCGCCTCCCGACCGGGAATGCTTCAAGGTGGAACGCGGCACGGTGGACTGCGTGCCCGGCGGCGGCGCCTTCATCTACCACATGCCGGTCGGCCCGGAGATGGGCGGCAAGTGGGTGCAGGTGTCGACGACCACATCAGGCGTCACCATCATCCCCGACACCCAGTTGGTGCCGGCGGGCGGCGGTGTGCTCAACTGGAAGATCGTCGGCGCATCGCCCGGCGACGTCATCCACCTCATCGTCACCGGCATCGAAACCTATGCCGGTCCGAAGGAAGGCTGGGGCCTTTGCTGCACGCAGACGATCGACATCGTCATCCCGCGTGACCAGAGGTGCCCGCCCAAGGACAAGGAGCCGGACCTCAAGGTCGAGAAACGCGCCGACGTGACGCGTTGCTCGATGGGTGGCGGCTGCGACTTCACCATCAGGGTCACCAATGTCGGCACCGGTGCCTACCACGGCAAGATCGTGCTCGACGAGGTGACGCTGCCGGCCGGATCGACGCTCGATTCAGGACCCAATCCGCCCTGGGTCTGCGTACCCGGCGCTACCCCGATGATTTGCACCTACCCAGTAACCACGCTCAATCCGGGGGCCTCCGTCAACCTCAAGCTCGGCTTCAAGCCGGCCGGAGGCTGGCAAGGCAGCGTCTTGCGTAACTGCGCCACCTATAATTACGGCGCCAGCGGCAAGCCGCTGTTCGGCAGCCAGTCGAACGATCGCGGCTGCGCCTCGATCCCGATCTGCCGGCGTGGCGATCGTGACCGCGACTGCCGGCCGCCGGTCGAGAAGAAGGTCGACCTGATCCTGAAGAAGCGTGCCCGCGTCCCGGTCTGCACGGCCGACGGCATCTGCCACTTCGTGATCGACATCATCAACAACGGCACATCGACTTATAACGGGCCGCTGACGGTGATCGACAGCTACCCGGCCGGCGCGCCGGCCTCCTCGACCTTCGGCCCAAGCCCGCCATGGACCTGCGTACCGACAGGTCCCGGCCTGTTCCGCTGCGACCATGCGGGGATCTCGCTGCCTCCGGGCGGCTCGACGCCGATCGTCGTCAAGGCGGTCATGCCGGCCGGCTATCAGTCGGACATTGTCGAGAATTGCGCGACGGTGAAGCCCATCCCCGGCGAAAACGACCTCACCAACAACAAGGCCTGCGCCAAGGAACGCTTCCGCCATCCCAATGGCGGCAAGCCGACCCTGCGCATCACCAAGGTCTGCAACGGCTCGCTCGCCGGTGCCGCGCTGATCTCTTGCCGCATCACCGTCATCAGCCTTGGCACCGCTGCCCCCACCGGTCCGGTGCGGGTCAACGATGCCGCCACGCTGGTGGCCGGCGGCGCGCCTGTCCAGATCCAGACCGTCACCCCTGACGGCGCGGAATGGGCGTGCGGACCGGTTCCGGCCAACGCACTGTCGTGCCAGATTCCCGGTGCCGTCATGAAACCTGGAACCAGTCGCCACTTCGACGTGACGGTTTCGGCCAATGGCGCGTTCGAAAACTGCGCGCGCGGCTCTTATGGGCCGGCACCGGGCGACGACGTCGTCTATCCCTTTGGCCAGGCCTGCGCCAAGGGCGGCGGCGCCTCGACCATCCGTGTCGAAAAGACCGGCGACCGCGAATGCAGGCTCGGCCAACCCTGCTCGTTCGAGATCACCGTCACCAATGACGGAGCGACCGCCTTCTCCGGGCCGGTCCGCATTGGCGATGCGATTGGCGTGGAGGGTCTCGGCAGGCTGGAAGGCGTTGAGATCACGTCGATCGATCCGCCCTTCGGCTGCTCGCCGGCACCGGCAACCTTGCCTGCGTCCTGCATTGCCAATTTGTCGCTCGGCGCCGGCGAAAGCCGGGTGCATCATGTCACCGTGGTCATTCCCGACGACGGTCGTCTGGCCAATCTGCAGGGCAATGTCAGCGGCCAGAACTGCGTCGGCGTGCTCTCTCCCGACACACGGGTGCAAGGCGGTGGCGACGTGCTTGGCGGCGATCAGGCCAATGTGCAGGGCGATCGCGGCAAGGCCTATGCCTGCCATCCCTTCACCATCAGCCAGGAGACGAAGAAGGAATGCTCGCAGGGCTTCGTCATGAACGATGCCGGCCGCTGCGTCTGCCCGGAAGGCACCACCTACCGCAACGGCCAGTGCTCGCCGGGCGGCGGTATCGTGCCGAAGCCGGAACAGCCGAAGCGCTGTGTGCTGCTCGAAGGCCAGATCCGCACCGAGGACGGACGTTGCGTCTGCCCACGCGGAACCGGGCTTGAGAACGGCAGATGTGTCAGGACCGACAAGCCCGAGCAGTGCACCGTCCGTGGCCAGGTCCACAATGCCGATGGCGATTGTGTCTGCCCCAGGGGAACGGAGATCAGGGGCAATGCCTGCCGCCCGATCCAGCCAAAGCCTGAGCAGTGCACGATCCGTGGCCAGGTCCACGATGCCGATGGCGATTGTGTCTGCCCGAGAGGGACCGAGGTGCGCAATGGCGCCTGCCGTCCGATGCGGCCAAAGCCCGAGCAGTGCACGATCCGTGGTCAGGTTCACGACGCCGACGGCGATTGTGTCTGCCCAAGGGGTACCGAGGTCAGAAACGGAGCCTGCCGCCCGATTCGGCCGAAGCCTGAGCAATGCACGATCCGTGGCCAGGTCCATGACGCAAAGGGCAATTGTGTCTGCCCGAGGGGTACCGAGGTGCGGGGCAATGCCTGCCGGCGCAAGCAGCCGACGCAGGAGCAATGCGACATACGCGGCCAGGTCCACAACAAGCGTGGCGAGTGTGTCTGTCCGCGTGGGACGCAGGTGATCAACGGCGCATGCCGCAAGCCCAGGCAAGAGGTGGAATGCGCACCGGGCTCGCAGATGATCAACGGCCAGTGCCAGCCGATCATCAGGCGGCGCTGCCCGGAAGGTACGATCGGACGCTATCCGAACTGCCGGGCGGTCCGCGGGCAACCGTCGCTGGAGCTCAACCCCGGCCTGCTGCTGCAGCAGGTACTGCCACGGCGCAGGCCGCAGATCGAACAGCAGCAGGATCCGGTTCCAGACAGAATCCTGAAGCTCCAGCAGCAATAACGATCTGCTCGACGCCAGACCAGAAACCCGCCGGAGCAATCCGGCGGGTTTTCTTATGGCTCCGAGGCAAGCGGAAATTGGCTGCAACAGGATCGCGGACGCCGCAACGCCACCTCCGGCCGTGCAGCCGCCGCGCCCGTGCCCTCGACAAGTCGGCTGGAGCGCATTAGGCAGTCGATAGAGTGGCCGAACGTGAAGGGCACTCGGAAAGGCCGCATCCATGAGCAGAAAGACCCTGATTGCACCGTCGGTGCTGGCGTCGGATTTTTCCAAACTCGGCGATGAGGTCGAAGCGGTGGCGGCGGCCGGCGCCGACTGGATCCATCTCGATGTGATGGACGGGCATTTCGTGCCCAACATCACCTTTGGCCCGCCGGTGATCAAGGCGATCCGCAACCGCACCGAGGCCTTCTTCGACTGCCATCTGATGATTGCCCCGGCCGACCCCTATCTGGCCGCTTTCGCCGAGGCCGGCTGCGACGGTTTGACCGTCCATGCCGAAGCCGGCCCGCATCTTGACCGCTCGCTGCAGACCATCAGGAACCTCGGCAAGAAGGCCGGTGTGTCGCTCAATCCGGCGACGCCGGAAAGCGTGGTCGAATATGTGCTCGACCGGCTCGACCTGATCCTGATCATGACCGTCAATCCGGGCTTCGGCGGCCAGGCCTTCATCCCGGCGATCGTCGACAAGGTGAAGCGGGTCAAGGCCCTCATCGGCGGCCGGCCGATCCGCATCGAGATCGACGGCGGTGTTTCAGCCGAAACCGCGCCGCTGGTCACCGCTGCCGGCGCCGACGTGCTGGTCGCGGGCGCCGCCATCTTCAAAGGCGGCAGCGTCGAGGCTTACCGTCAGAACATCCAGGCGATCAGGACGGCAGCCGACCACGCAGCCGGCTAACCAGCGCTTTTCCCGCGTTCAGCCCGGCATGCCGGCTAAGGTTCTGGTACCGGCCGAGGCTTGTGATGGTCTGATGCGCAACGGCATCGGATCTGGAGCGGCTGCCTGATTCGGCCTCAAGGGTCCTCACAGCAGACAGTTGATCCGGCGCGCATACAAAAGAACAGAAAGAACAGATTCTCCTGCGTGCATACAAAACATGTTAAGTTCCCGCAGGTTGTGAAAATGCGCGGAATTACAGCATTGAGCTCCAGATGCCGCATATTCCTTCGTGCTAAAGTACAATAACGTGATCTTGTGCTTGAGCAGGCGAATGCCCGCACTGTATGGTACAAGTACGAGAAGGCGAATGCTTTCGGACTCGAATCGCCCAGGACAAGTCTTGGGGACAAGGAGTCGCTATGACATACGGAGCTGCCAATCTGAACGACGACGCTGCGGGACCGAAGAGTACGCTTGCCAGTACGGTCTATCAGCAATTGCGGGACGATCTTCTCGGTGGTGTTCTTGAGGCCGAGAGCAAGCTGCGGGTCGAATGGGTGGTCTCCAAATATGGAGCCGGCGCCTCGCCTGTCCGCGAAGCTCTCAATCGCCTCGCCTCGGAAGGACTTCTCGGCCGGCACGATCAGCGCGGCTTCTTCATCATGCCGGTCAGTGCGTCGGAACTCGAGGAGCTGACGCGCACCCGCTGCTGGCTCGAGGAGCGGGCGCTTCGCGAATCCATCGCCCACCGCACCGCCGAATGGGAAGAACAGCTCGTGCTGGCGCTGCATCGCCTGGGACGCGCGTCACGCCTGTCTCCGCAGGATCTCTTTTCGCTCAATCCCGATTGGGAGAGGCTGCATCGTATCTTCCACAGGGTGCTGATTTCGGCCTGCCGGTCGCAATGGCTGGTGGGGTTTTGCGACCAGCTCTCCGATCACGCCTATCGCTACCGGCAAATGGCCAATGATGGCGAGGGTGTCCAGCGCGACGATTTCGGCGAGCATCGCCTGATCGCCGAATGTGCCTTGGACGGCAATGCCGACGGTGCCGTCGAGGCACTGCTCAACCATTACCAGTTGACTGCCGCCATGTGCATGAAGCGTTTCGAGCAGGACGACGAAACGAAGGAACTCGCCGGCAAACGCGCTCGGCGATAACAGCCGATTCCCGGCGGGCTCTTGCGCTCGTTTCTTGCTCGCAATCCGCGTCGAGCGCGGCTGGCGTGAACCGCTGTCAGCAGGCTTGACGGCGCGGCCAAGAACCGCGAACTCTCGCCGCCGAGGCATGCCGCGACAGGCGCATGCTCAGCGCCGCCGCACCCAGGGAAGTCTTCATGAGCAATCATCTGTTCGATGCGTTCCGGTCCCGGATGCCGGCGCCAGCGCGCTTGCTGATGGAAACCGATGATGGCCGCTCGCTCACCTATGGCGATATGCTGGCCCGCTCGGCGCAGCTTGCGCATGCGCTCCTGCAACTCGATGTCGAACCCGGTGACCGCGTTGCCGTGCAGGTCGAGAAGAGCCCGGAAGCGGTCATGCTCTATCTCGCCTGCCTGCGAGCCGGCGCCGTCTTCCTGCCGCTCAACACCGCCTACACGCTGGCTGAGCTGGAGTATTTCTTCGGCGACGCAGAACCACGCCTGGTCGTCTGCGATCCGGCAAGAGCTGCCGACATCGGCGCGCTGGCGGAAAAGACCGGCGCTGTCACCGTCACGCTCGGCCGCGACGGCCGGGGATCGCTGACCGACCAGGCCTCGCGACTGCCGACGGATTTTCATGACGTGGCGCGTGGGCCGGATGACCTCGCGGCGATCCTCTACACGTCGGGAACCACCGGCCGGTCGAAAGGCGCCATGCTCGGCCACGAGAATCTTGCTTCGAACGCGCGCGTGCTGGTCGAGCACTGGCGTTTCACTGGAGACGACGTGCTGATCCACGCATTGCCGATCTTCCACACGCACGGCCTGTTCGTCGCCACCAATGTCGTCCTGATGGCCGGCGCCTCGATGCTGTTCGAGCAGAAGTTCGATCCGGCCCGCATCGTCTCGCTGCTGCCGCGTGCCACGGCCCTGATGGGCGTGCCGACCTTCTACGTGCGCCTGCTGCAGCAGGATGGGCTGGACCATGAGGCGGCAAAAAACATCCGTGTGTTCATTTCCGGGTCGGCGCCGCTGCTGGCCGAGACGCACAAGTCCTGGCGCGAGCGCACCGGCCACGCGATCCTCGAACGCTACGGCATGACCGAGACCAACATGAACACCTCGAACCCCTATGAGGGCGAGCGGCGCGCCGGTACCGTCGGTTTCCCCTTGCCCGGCGTCATGCTTCGCATCGCCGATCCAGACAGCGGCGCACCGCTTGCGCAGGGCGAGGTCGGCATGATCGAGGTGAAGGGCCCAAACGTCTTCGGCGGCTATTGGCGCATGCCGGAGAAGACCAAGGCGGAATTCCGAGCCGACGGTTTTTTCATCACCGGCGATCTCGGTATGATCGACGCCGACGGCTACGTCCACATTGTCGGCCGCGGCAAGGACCTGATCATATCGGGCGGCTACAACATCTATCCGAAGGAACTCGAAAGCGAGATCGACGCGCTCGACGGGGTTAGCGAAAGCGCCGTCATCGGCGTTGTCCATCCGGATTTCGGCGAAGGTGTCACCGCTGTCGTCGTGCGTGCGCCGTCATCGCGGATCACCGGTGCCGAAATTCTCGGCGCCATCGCCGGGCGGGTGGCGAAATACAAGCACCCGAAGCGGGTGATCTTCGTCGATGAACTGCCGCGAAACACCATGGGCAAAGTACAGAAAAACGTGCTGCGCGATACCTACAAGGACATATACGCACCATAGTTGCGCGGTGCCTGGGGTAGGGGCTCCTTACTCCTTGCGCGGCCTTTCGGCCCGGCTGCCGGAACCCCACAAGGCACGCTTCAGCAGGTTGCGCTTGCGTGGGGCGAGGTTGATGTCGCTGACAAGCTTGGCGCCGCCCTCGCGCCGTTCCAGGGTGATCTTGCGGCTGTGGAAGGCTTCCAGCTCGGCCCGGTGCGCCACGCTGATGATGGTGACATCAGGCAATTCGCGGATCACCGTCGCCATCATGGTGTCCTGGCTCTTCTCGTCGAGCGCCGAGGTTGCTTCATCCAGCACGACGATATCGGGGCGGTGCAGCAGCAGGCGTGCGAAGGCGAGACGCTGCTTTTCGCCGCCCGACAGCGTCTGGTCCCATGGCGCTTCTTCCTTGATCCTTTCGACAAGGTAGGCGAGGCCGACCTTGTCGAGGGCGGCCTTGATCTGTTTGATCGTCCACTTGTCCGCCGCCGCGGGATAGGCGACCGCGCGGCGAAGCGTGCCCGAAGGGATGTAGGGGCGTTGCGGCAGCATGAACAGTCGCCTGTCGGCGTGGAAATTGACGCTGCCGCCGCCCCACGGCCACAGGCCCGCGACGGCCCGCACCAGCGTCGACTTGCCCGAGCCGGATTCGCCGGCCACCAGCACCCGCTCACCGGGTTCGATCGCAACCTCGGTCTCCTTGACCACGGCGGTGCCGTCGTCGAGCGTCACGGAGAGATCGTCGAGGCTGAGCATGGCACCGTCGTCGGTTTCGCCGTGCTGGATGCGTCCAAGCGCATCGCTCTGCTCCGCACGCTCGAGCCCGTCGAGCGACATCATCAGCGAAGCTACGCGCCGCGCGGAGGCGTTCCAGTCGGCAAGACGCGGGTAGTTGTCGACCAGCCATCCGAACGCGCCTTGCACGATGCCAAAGGCGGACGCTGCCTGCATCACCTCGCCAAGCGTCATTGAGCCTTCGAGGAATTTTGGCGCGCACAGCAGGATCGGCACGACCGGCGCAAACAGGCTCGATCCCTGCGACACCGCCGCCGTGCGCATGTGCTGGCCCGTCAGCAGCGCCCATTGCCTCAGCACATGGCCGAAATTCCTGTCGATGCCGCTGCGCTCCTCCTCCTCGCCGCCCAGCAAGGCGATGCTCTCGCCGTTTTCGCGCACGCGCGTCAGCGTGTAGCGCAGTTCGGCCTCCGCCTGGTTCTTCCGCTCGGAGAGCTGGACGAAATTGCGGCCGATGACCACCATCGCGGTCGAGGTGATGGCGGCATAGATCATCGCGGTGATGACCAGGAAGCCGGGGATGGTGATGCTCTCGCCGCCGATCGGCAAAGTGAGCGCGCCGCCGATGGTCCACAGCACGACGATGAAGGTCGAGGCAGACAGGAACGCGTTGAGGACGCCGGCGATGAAATCGACCGGCGACTCGGTGGCGATGCGCAGATCCTCGGTCATGCGGGCCTCGGGGTTCTGGTGGTCGCCGCCGACGAGATTCAGTTGGTAGTAGCGGCCGCCTGCCAGCCAGCGCGCGATGACCGCGGTGGTCAGCCAGGAACGCCAGCGGCGCTGGATCGTCATGCGCAGGTAGACCTGCGCGACGACAAGGCTGCCGCTGCAGATTACCAGCGGCACGAAGACGGCGCTGAGGAAATAGACGCTGCGGGCGTTGCGCTGCTCGAGGGCATCGAACATCGAACGGTTCCAGACATTGATGCCATACTGGAAGCCGATATTGATGCAGATCAGCAGCAGCACCCCGATCGTCAATGGCCAGGCGAGCCGGTCGCCGCGCCGGCTCCAGTAACCGCGCGCGCTGATCCAGAAACGCCGCAGCAGATATTTCTTGCGCTCCTGCTCGGCCCCTTCGGGCGTCAGTTGCGGATCGGGCTCGACAGCATCCGGCGGTGGCCCCGGCTGGCCGTCGACCTCCGGGGCAGCTTCGGCACTCGACAGCTTTTTTTCGCGCAGCTCCTCGTGGCGTGGCCTTTGGTCACGCGGCGCTTTCTGTGGCGGCTTCAAGGCACCGCGCGGTTTGATGCCGTCGGCCTGTTTCAATTTGGGTTTCGCCTCGGACATACGCTCCGACAACGACCTCAAAATCAAAAGGTTTCATGACGTCAGCCGGCTTGAACCTGAAATCAACGCGCAGTGTCGGAACCGGCCGCAAAAACCTTTTCGCCGCCGATCCAGACGCCCTTCGTGTCGAGATCGTCCGACAGCGCGACAATATCCGCAGCCGTGCCGTTGGCGAATCGGCCAAGCCGGTGCGACTGGCCGATTGCTTGCGCCGGATAGAGCGAGGCCATGCGCAAGGCCTCGGAAAGCTCGACCCCGGCGACGCGGTGGATGAAACGAACGGCCGAGATCATATCGAGATCGGCGCCCGCCAGTGTTCCGTCGGCGAGCCTCAGGCTGCCGTCCCTTCGATAGATGGTGCGACTGTTGAGCGTGAACGACGTCATGTCGGTGCCGATTGTCGCCATGGCGTCGGTGACCAGCACGATCCTGGCCGGCCCCTGCTTGGCGCGCAGCGCGATCTTGATGGTGGCCGGATCGACATGGATGCCGTCGGCGATGAGGCCGGCCGACAAGGTGCCGATGTCGATGGCGGCGCCGACCAATCCGGGCTCGCGATTGCCGATCTGGCTCATCGCATTGAACAGATGGGTGACCATTGAGGCGCCGGCCGCGGCAAAGGCGCTGGCGGTGGCATAGCCGGTATCGGAGTGGCCAAGGCTGACGATGATGCCGGCCCTGGCGAGTGCCGCGACGCGCGCCGGCTCGACGGATTCAGGGGCAATGGTGGTGAGCAGCACCGGTAGTTTTTGCCGCGCGGCGATCAGCATCGCCTGATCGGCATCCGTCATCGGCCGGATCAGCGCCGGATCATGCGCGCCCTTGCGGGCGACCGACAGATGCGGGCCTTCGAGATGCAGTCCGAGAAACCCAGGCACCTTCTGGCGCGCCGCTGCCTCGCCGGCGGCGACAGCGGCGGCCGTGATTGCAGGCGTGTCGGTGATCAGCGTCGGCAGCAGCGCCGTCGTGCCGAAGGGCGCGTGCGCGCGGCAGATGGTCTCGATTGAAGCGACATCGGGGTGGTCGTTGAGCATGACGCCGCCGCCGCCGTTGACCTGCAGGTCGACGAACCCCGGCGCCAGAAGGCCGCCACCGGTGTCGACGACGCGGATATCCGAGGGGATGGCACCAGTGGGCAGAATGGCCTCGACGAGACCGTCGCGCACGACAAGTGCGTGGCCTTCATGCCAGTCGTCGCCGTCGAAAATCCGGGCGCCAGTCAGGGCAAAGCGATCGCTCATACTGTCTCCGTCACCTTGCGAAGATTGCGCGGCGTGTCCGGATCGAGACCGCGATGGCGGGCAAAGGCCTCGACGAACATGTAGAAGGAGACGATCAGCGTCAGCGGATCGGTCAGCGGGTGCCCGGTGGCGACATGCGGCAGGCGCACGGCGCGTTTGGCAAGCGCGGAGGTGACGAACACCGGCGCGCCCTTGGCCGCCAGGCTGTCGGCGGCCTCGGCGATAGACGGTTCGGAGGCGTCGCGCGCGGCCAGCGCCAGCACCGGAAAGTCGGGGCCGATCAGCGCCAGCGGGCCGTGCATGACTTCGGCGGCGCTGTAGGCCTCGGCATGCATGCCGCAGGTCTCCTTGAATTTCAGCGCCGCTTCGTTGGCCATCGCTGCCGACGGTCCGCGGCCGAGGATGAACAGCGACTTCTGCTTCTCGATCGTCTCAGACAGCACGCTCATCCAGTCGCAGGCGATCGCCTTGCCGAAATGCTCCGGCAGGCGGGCAAGTGCGGCCAACAGCGCATCGTCGCCGGTGGCGTGCGCCATCAGAGCGAGGCCGGCGACGGCCGAATTGATGAAGGTCTTGGTGGCCGCCACGCTGCGCTCGGGGCCGGCCAGGATATCGATCGCATAGTCCGAAGCACGCGCCAGCGGCGAATCGGCGGTGTTGGTGATGGCGACGGTCAGCGCGCCCCCCGCCCGCGCCGTTTCGGCCATGGCGACGATATCGGGGCTCTTGCCCGACTGCGAGATCGCCAGGCAGGCCGAGCCGGCGAGCCTGAGCTTGCGGCCATAGATCGAGGCGATCGACGGTCCGACAGACGCCACGGCCAGGCCCGCGGTCAGCTCGACGGCGTATTTCATGAAGGTGGCGGCATGGTCGGACGAGCCGCGCGCCACGGTGACGACGAACTGCGGGTCGCGTTCGCGGATGCCGCGCCCGGCCTCGGTCAGCACGGCGCCGGAGCCGTCGAGCAGGCGGGCGACCGCTTGCGGGACCTCCTCGATCTCGCGCCGCATATGGGTCATTTCTGCCGACATGGTCGGCTCTGTCGTGCTCATGGTCGGCCCTCTTCGCTCGGCCCTGTCAGCCGCAGTTCGGCGACGAAATCATAGGCGTCGCCCCGGTAGATGGAGCGGGTGAATTCGATCACCTTGCCGCTCGCCAGATAGGAAATGCGTTCGATGTGCAGGCCGGCAATACCTGGCGGCACTTCGAGCAGGCGCGCGTCGCTGTCTCCGAGATTGGCGGCGGAAATGCGCTGCACGGCGCGCACTGGCCGGTTGCCGGTCAATTCCAGCGCCGCGTAGAGCGAGGAACCTATATCGGCCGGATCGGGCAACACGCTGGCCGACAGCGAGGCGCGTTCGATCGCCAGCGGCGTGTCGTTGGCGATGCGCAGGCGCGCCACGCGCGCCACCAGTTCGCTCGAGGACAGGCCGAGCACCATCATCTCGTCGGGCGAAGGTGCGTAAAGGCCGCGGTCGAGCCATGCCGAACGCACAGCCATGCCGCGCCGCGCCATGTCTTCGGTGAACGAGGTCAGCCGCGACAGCGACTGTTCGACACGCTCCATGCGCGGCGCCACGAAGGTGCCGGAGCCGTGGCGCTGCACCAGGATGCCGCCCTTGACGAGATCCTGCACCGCCTTGCGCACGGTGACCCGCGAAATATCGGCCTTGGTGGCGATGTCGCGCTCGGAAGGCAGCGCGTCGCCCGGCCCGATCAGGCCGCGATTGACCGCGTCCTCGATGCTCTTGCGAAGCTGCAGATAAAGCGGCGCGCCGCTTTGCGCCTGATGTTTGAGCGTGGCGAAGATCTGGTCGGCGGCCTCGCTCATCGAGTTGCCTCCGCGTGTCCGGCGAAAAGGCGAACCGCCATCTGCACCGCGCCGCCCAGTGCGTCGTCGAGCGGCGGCTTCAGCAGCGCCCGGTAGCGGGCAGACAGGCGCGGCGCGTAGAGCGGCGCCAGCCCGCCGAGCAGGCACAGCGGCGCGTCGTCAGCAAGGTCGAGCGCGCCGAGCGAGGCTTCGACATCGGCGACCACCCTGTCGAGGATCCAGTTGGCGACGCTGTCGCCCTTCTCGGCATGCTCGAACACCTTGGGTGCGAAGCCGCCGAAATCGCCCGGCTTGGCATTGGTGGTGAATTCGACGACGTCTTCCGGGTTGTTGCGGAAGACGGCCAGCATGCTGTGCGTCAGCGGCGAACCGGCGCGAACGCCGTCATAGGCAAGCAGTGTCTGTTCGAGCAGGTCGCGGCCGATGCGGGCGCCGCTGCCCTGGTCGCCGACCTGGAAACCCCAGCCGCCGATGGCCCGCGATTTGCCTTGTCTGCGCGCCATATAGGCGGTGCCGGTGCCGAGGATCGCCATGGCGCCGTCACCCGAGCCGACAGCGCCCTCCAGTGCGATCTCGGCGTCGGTCTCGACGCGACTGATGCTGAACGGCAGGATCGCTTCGAGCTGCTGCCGATAGGTACCGACATTGGCGCCGGCCAGCCCGAGAATGGCCGGCGTCCGCGGGATCAGTTCCGCATCCTGCCCGGCGGCGAGAAACGCCTGCCGCGCGGCCTCGACGATGTTCGAGCGGGCGCCGGTCAGGTCGGTGCGGATGTTGGCGGCGCCGCTTTTGGCGCGGCCGATCACCGTGCCGTCCGCCGTTGCCAGAGCGGCCCTGCAACTGGTGCCGCCGCCATCGATTCCGAGCACGAAATTCACTTGATTTCTCCTCCGGGCGGATAATACCAATAAAATACCAATAGCCAAGGATTAATTTCCGTTTCAAAAAGATTAAGCCGTATTTTATTGAAAGATCTGCGTATTTCGTCGGTTCAACGCTTCCAGACCAGCAAATTCGTTAATGCGTGTGGACAAGTGGTATTTTTTTGGTATTGTTCTGGTATTGGAGGAACCGGGATGGCCGAAACGCGCACTGAAGCGCTTCACAAGAATGCCGAAGGGCTGGATATCCAGGCCCCGGACACCGTCCTTTCCTATTTGGCCGATGCGCAGATCGAAGCCGCCAAGGTCGTGCGCCACGCCATTCCATCCATCGCCAGGGCTGCCGAGATCATTGCCGTCAGGCTGAAGAGCGGCGGCAAGCTCGCCTACGCCGCTGCCGGCAGCTCAGGCCTGATGGCGCTGGCCGATGCGCTGGAGCTGCCGGGCACCTTCGGCATTCACCGCGACCGCATCGCTATCCTGATCGCCGGCGGCGACGACGCTTTCCGTACGCTGGCCGGAGGGCCGGAAGACGATACCGAGGAGGCTGCGGCAGCGGTCGCCGGGGCCGGCCTCGGCAAGGGCGACTGCCTGATCGCCATTTCCGCCAGCGGCACGACGCCCTATGCCGTCAAGGCCGTCGAGGAGGCTGCTCGCCGCGGCGCTGCCACCATCGGCATCGCCAACAACAGGGACTCTGCGCTGCTGCGCCGGGCACAAACCGCCATCCTGCTCGAAACGCCGCCGGAACTGATCGCCGGCTCCACGCGCATGGGCGCCGGCACCGCCCAGAAAATCGCGCTCAATATGCTGTCGACGCTGACCGCCATCCATCTCGGCCATGTGCATGACGGTTACATGGTCAATCTCATGGCCGACAACATCAAGCTGCGCGACCGCGCGGCCCGCATCGTCGCCGCCGTCAGCGGACGCGGTACGGACGAAGCGGCCCGCCTGCTCGAGAAGAGCGGCGGCGCGGTCAAGACCGCCATTCTGCTCGCCGCCGGCGCCGACAGCACTGACGCGGCGCAGAAGATACTGGAAGAGGCCGGCCAGAAGCTGCGGCCGGCCCTTTCCGCGCTGGGGCATGATCCCGAAAAGTGGAAGCCGCTTTTCGGAAAAGATCATGCTCGAACAGAGAAATAGAGCCTGGTTCATCCCGATTTTCATCGGGGTGAAACAGGCTTGCGAGGGGAGCAAAGGGCGCACTGCCTCCGTTCTCATCAAAACCGAACCTGAAAAAGGTCAACAGGGAGACTGAGCATGACAACGAAACTACTGACGGCACTGCTTTTGGGCACCAGCATTCTCGGCTCGGCCGGGGTTGCCTATGCCGAAGACGTAACGCTCAACATCGAAAGCTGGCGCGGCGACGACCTTGCCATCTGGAAGGACAAGCTGATCCCGGCTTTCGAAGCCAAGAACCCGGGCCTCAAGGTGGTGTTCGCGCCGTCGGCTCCGACCGAATATGACGCAGCGCTCGGCGCCAAGCTCGCCGCCGGCTCGGCGGGCGACCTGATCACCTGCCGCCCGTTCGACAAGTCGCTCGAGCTGTTCAAGAAGGGCAACCTTGCGGATCTCTCGGCGCTGCCCGGCATGGAGAACTTCTCGCCCGTGGCCAAGTCCGCCTGGCAGACCGACGACGGCAAGGCGAGCTTCTGCGTGCCGATGGCATCGGTCATCCACGGCTTCATCTACAACAAGGACGCCTTCGACAAGCTCGGCATCAAAGTGCCGGAGACCCGCGACGAGTTCTTCGCCGCACTCGACAAGATCAAGGCCGACGGCACCTACATCCCGATGGCGATGGGCACCAAGGATCTCTGGGAAGCCGCAACCATGGGCTACCAGAACATCGGCCCGAACTACTGGAAGGGCGAGGACGGCCGCGCGGCGCTGATCAAGGGCGAGCAGAAGCTGACCGACAAGGACTGGGTCGCGCCGTATGAGGAACTGGCCAAGTGGAAGCCGTATCTCGGCGACGGCTTCGAGGCGCAGACCTATCCGGACAGCCAGAACCTGTTCACGCTCGGCCGCGCCGCCATCTACCCGGCCGGCTCATGGGAAATCGGCCTGTTCAACACCCAGGCGCAGTTCAAGATGGGCGCCTTCCCGCCGCCGGTCGAGAAGGCCGGCGACACCTGCTACATATCAGACCATACCGATATCGGCATGGGCCTGAATGCGGCTTCGAAGAACGCCGATGCGGCCAAGACCTTCCTGTCCTGGGTCGCCTCGCCTGATTTTGCCACCATCTACGCCAACGCGCTGCCGGGCTTCTTCAGCCTGAACTCCGCTCCGGTGAAGATGGAAGACCCGCTGGCGCAGGAATTCGTCTCCTGGCGCGGCAAGTGCAAGTCGACGATCCGCTCGACCTACCAGATCCTGTCGCGCGGCACGCCGAACCTCGAAAACGAGACCTGGGTTGAATCGGCCAACGTCATCAACGGCACCGATACGCCGGAAGCCGCGGCCAAGAAGCTGCAGACCGGTCTCGACAGCTGGTACAAGCCGGCCAAGTAGAACTCAGGCAACGGAACCGGCCGGGCGCAGGCCTGGCCGGTTCCGGACTACCTCATTCAAAGTGCGCTTATTCAGATAGCGATTGTCGGCACTGCCTCCCGGCCTTACCCTCTCATCGGGGAAGGCTAGCTGATCAGTCGCAGGCCTTTGTTCTTGCCGCATCGGGCAGGAATGTTCGGGCCGTGCATCGAGGCATCATCTAGATCGATACCCTTTGGAACCGAGAGACGGCGGGGACCGAACTCATGGCCGCAGATATCCGACCGAAAAGACCGTTCCGCTGGCACATCGGCATCTTCCTGGCGCCGGCCGTGCTCGTCTACACGGCGATCATGATCCTGCCGCTCGCCGGCACGCTGCAGCTGTCGCTGTTCCGCAACATCGAGCAGCACCAGGTCTTCGTCGGGCTGCAAAACTTCCGCACCCTGTTCGGCGATCCCAACTGGTCGGTGGGTTTCTGGAACGCGCTGAGGAACAATGTCTGGTTCTTCATCATCCACATGATCGTGCAGAACCCGATCGGCGTCATGCTGGCCGCGCTTCTGTCCAGCCCGAAACTCAGATTCGCGGCTTTCTACCGCACGGCGATCTTCGTGCCGACCATCCTGTCCTTCGTTATCGTCGGTTTTGCCTGGAAGCTGATCCTGTCGCCGCTGTGGGGCGTGGCGCCGCATCTGATGGACATCGTCGGCCTGAAAAGCCTGTTCACGCCGTGGCTCGGCAAGGAGCAATATGCACTGACCGCACTCAGCCTGATCTCGGTGTGGCAGTTCGTCGGCATTCCGATGATGCTGATCTATGCCGCCCTGCTGTCGATCCCCGAAGAGGTGATCGAGGCCGCCGAATGCGACGGGATTACCGGCCTTTCACAGTTCTGGAAGATCAAGCTGCCGCTGATCCTGCCGTCGATCGGCATCATCTCGATCCTCACCTTCGTCGGCAATTTCAACGCTTTCGACCTGATCTACACCGCGCAAGGCGCACTCGCCGGGCCGAACTATTCGACCGACATTCTCGGCACCTTCCTCTACCGCGCCTTCTTCGGCTTCCAGCTGCAGACCGGCGACCCCAATATGGGCGCGGCAATTGCCACGATGATGTTCCTGATCATCCTCGGCGGTGTCTGCGTCTACCTCTTCCTCGTGCAGACGCGCCTGCGTCGCTACCAGTTCTGAGGGTTGGATATGTCACGGCTAAACACCCCCCTCTGTCCTGCCGGACATCTCCCCCTCAAGGGGGGAGATTGGATATCATCACTGCTTTCGCCAATCGCCACCGTTGCAAGAAGGGCGGCGACATTGACGCTGCCAATCTCCCCCCTTGAGGGGGAGATGTCCGGCAGGACAGAGGGGGGCGCCTTGGCGCCGACCTCGCAGATCGCGATTGTTCAGGAGACGTCCCAATGAGCACCGCCACCCGTTCCGTGCCCCGCACCATCGGCGCCCACGCGATCCTTTTGACCTACACGGTGATCGCGCTGTTTCCGGTGATCCTCGTCATCATGAACTCGTTCAAGTCCCGCGCCGGCATCTTCGGCGCGCCTTTGACGCCCCCGACGCCAAAAACCTTCGACCTGATCGGCTACACGACCGTCATCGGCCAGGGCGACTTCATCCACTATTTCCAGAACAGCCTTGTCGTCACCGTCGCCTCGCTGTTCTTCGTGCTTTTGTTCGGCGCCATGGCCGCGTTCGCACTGTCGGAATACCGCTTCCGCGGCAATTCGCTGATGGGGCTCTATCTGGCGCTCGGCATCATGATCCCGATCCGGCTGGGCACCGTGGCCATCCTGCAATTGATGGTGGCGAGCGGGCTGGTCAACACGCTGACGGCGCTGATCCTGGTCTACACCGCGCAGGGCCTGCCGCTTGCCGTGTTCATCCTGTCGGAGTTCATGAAACAGGTGTCCGACGATCTAAAGAATGCCGGCCGCATCGACGGGCTGTCCGAATACACCATCTTCTTCCGACTGGTGCTGCCGCTGGTCAGGCCCTCGATGGCGACCGTCGCCGTCTTCACCATGATCCCGATCTGGAACGATCTGTGGTTCCCGCTGATCCTGGCGCCGTCGGAGGAAACCAAGACCGTGACGCTCGGCGCGCAGCTGTTCCTCGGCCAATTCGTCACCAACTGGAACGCCATCCTGGCAGCCCTGTCGCTGGCGATCATGCCGGTGCTGATCCTCTACGTCATCTTCTCGCGGCAGCTGATCCGCGGCATCACGTCCGGAGCCGTCAAGTGAGTTCTGAAACACCTCTTCGCGTCGTCGTCGCCGGGCTCGGCAATATGGGTCGCAGCCATGCGCTGGCTTATCATACCAATCCAGGTTTCCAGATCGCGGCGCTGATCAATCGCTCCGACGTGCCGCTGCCGGACGGGCTGTCCGGCTACGGCATCAGGCGCTCCTTCGATGACGCCCTGCGTGACGAAAAGCCCGATGTCGCCTGCATCGCCACCTATTCCGACAGCCATGCCGATTACGCGGTGAGGGCGTTCGAGGCCGGTTGCCATGTCTTCGTCGAGAAGCCGCTAGCAACGACGGTGGCCGACGCCAAGCGCGTCGTTGCGGCGGCCAAGGCCAATGGCAGGAAGCTGGTGATCGGCTACATCCTGCGCCATCACCCGTCCTGGATCAGGCTGATCGCCGAAGCGCGCAAGCTCGGCGGGCCCTACGTGTTCCGCATGAACCTCAACCAGCGATCCTCGGGCCACACCTGGGAGACGCACAAGCAGTTGATGCAGACGACGTCGCCGATCGTCGACTGCGGCGTGCACTATCTCGACGTCATGCTGCAGATCACCGACGCCAAACCTATCGAGGTGCGTGGCATGGGCGTGCGGCTGTCCGACGAGGTGGCGCAGTCAATGTACAATTACGGCCATTTGCAGGTGCTGTTCGACGACGGCTCGGTCGGCTGGTACGAAGCCGGTTGGGGGCCGATGATTTCGGAAACCGCCTTCTTCGTAAAGGACGTCATCTCGCCCAATGGCTGCGTGTCGATCGTCATGAAGGAAGGTGTGAAGTCCGATGACATCGACACCCACACCAAGACTTCGACCATCCGCCTGCACAGTGCGGCGACCGGCGCGGACGGCAAGTTTCTCAAGGCCGACGAGATGCTGTCGATGGAGGGCGAACCCGGCCATCAGGATCTCTGCGACCTCGAACAGGCCTTCGTGCTGAAGGCGATCCGCGAGGATCTCGATCTCACCAAACATATGGACGACGCGGTCAAATCGCTCGCCGTCTGCCTTGCAGCCGACGAGAGCGTGCGCAGTGGCGCCGCCGTCAAACTCTAGAACAGGGACGAAGCCGTGGGCTCGCTGAAAATCGAGAACGTGAAGAAGGCCTTTGGGCCGGTCGAGGTGCTGAAGGGCATCAACCTCGAAGTGAACGACGGCGAGTTCGTTGTCTTCGTCGGGCCGTCCGGCTGCGGCAAGTCGACCTTGCTCAGGGTCATTGCCGGGCTGGAGGACTCGACCTCGGGCCGCGTCGTCATCGATGGCGCGGATGTCTCGGCCACGCCGCCGGCCAAGCGCGGCATCGCCATGGTGTTCCAGACCTATGCGCTCTATCCGCATCTGACGGTGAAGAACAATATGGGCCTCGGCCTCAAGCAGGCCGGCACGCCCGCCCCGGAGATCGAGCGCCGCATCGGCATCGCCTCGTCGATGCTGTCGCTGGAGCCCTATCTCGAAAGGCGGCCGGCCGAACTCTCCGGCGGCCAGCGCCAGCGTGTCGCCATCGGCCGCGCCGTGGTGCGCGAACCCAAGCTCTTTCTCTTCGACGAGCCGCTTTCGAATCTCGATGCAGCACTGCGCGTCAACACGCGGCTGGAGATCGCGCAGCTGCATCGCCGGCTGAAGGCGACGATGATCTACGTCACCCACGACCAGGTCGAGGCGATGACGCTGGCCGACAAGATCGTGGTGCTCAACGCAGGGAAAATCGAGCAGATCGGTGGCCCGATGGAGCTCTACAATTCGCCGGCAAATGAGTTCGTCGCCGGCTTCATCGGCTCACCAAAGATGAATTTCGTCGACGGCGCCCGTCTCGGCGAAACCGCCAAGACCATCGGCGTGCGGCCGGAACATTTGACCGTCGATCCGAAATCCGGCGCCTGGAAGGGAACGGTGGTGCATGCCGAGCACCTCGGCGCCGACACTAATCTGTATCTCGACTGCGAGAAGGCCGGCCTGATCACCGTGCGGATTTTTGGTGTTTATGATGCCGAGCCGGGTGCCACGCTGTATGCGACGCCGGATCCGGCGAAGACGTACAGGTTTGGCGCTGATGGGAAGACGATCAAGTAATATTTGACGTCGGCGCTGCCCCTCATTGCCCTGCCGGGCATTTCTCCCCGTATAGTGACGGGGAGAAAGGTACTGGCGCGACGCCGGCGCCTTCTTTGCAGCGTTGGCGATTGGCGAAAGCAGCAGTCACAGCGTCCTTCTCCCCGTTCACGGGGAGAAGATGGCGGCAGCCAGATGAGGGGCGGCGCAGACCTGTCGAGCGACAGGCTTATACGTCTGCCTTGAACGTCTGCTTCTGCTGGCCCAGGCCCTCGATGCCGAGCTCAACCACATCGCCGGCCTTCAAGAACACCGGCGGCTTCATGCCCAGCCCGACGCCGGGCGGCGTGCCGGTGGAGATGATGTCGCCGGGGTGCAGCGACATGAACTGGCTGAGATAGGACACCAGATATTTGACGCCATAGACCATGGTCTTGGTCGAGCCGTTCTGCATCGTCTTGCCGTTGACGGTCAGCCACATTTTGAGGTTCTGCGGGTCGGCGACTTCGTCCTTGGTCACCAGCCATGGGCCGGTCGGGCCGAACGTGTCGCAGCTCTTGCCCTTGGTCCACTGGCCCTGGCGCTCGGCCTGGAAGGCGCGTTCGGAGACGTCGTGGGCAACGCTATAGCCGGCAACATAGTCGAGCGCATCGGCCTCGCTGACATACTTGGCGGTTTTGCCGATGATTACGGCCAGTTCGACTTCCCAGTCGGTCTTCTCCGAGCCGCGGGGGATCAGCACGTCGTCATCCGGCCCGACAATGGCCGAGCTTGCCTTCATGAAAATGATCGGCTCCGGCGGCACGGTGGCGCCGGTTTCGGCGGCATGGTCGGAATAGTTGAGGCCGATGCAGATGAACTTGCCGGTGCCGGCAACGCAGGCGCCGAGGCGCGGGCTGCCGGAAACCGCCGGCAGCGACTTCGGATCGAGCTTGGCCAGTGCCGCCAGCGATGCCGGGTCGAGCGTCTTGCCGCCGATATCGGTGACGTGAGCGGAGAGATCACGGATCGTTCCATCCGCATCGAGCAGGCCGGGACGTTCGCTTCCCACCTCGCCATAGCGCAGCAGTTTCATCTAAATCCTTCTCCTGATTGCGGCCTCGTGGCCTTTTGCAAACTTTCCGCCAAGGCGATTGCGCCTTCAAGGAACCGGCGGACCGTACCCATCGACCTGACCACGGACAAGCGCGATCGCCATACAAGATAGCCGGCGCGCGGGATTTTCAGACTCTTCGATCCCCTGTCAAACGCCGGGAAAGGGCCAGATCGTCCGGCTCGGCAAGATTTCCGCAGTCAGATCGACCAGCCGCCATCGATATTGTAGGCCTGCCCTGACGTATAGGTGGCGCCGGCCAGATAGACGGCGAGATCCGCGATCTCCTCCGGCGTGCCGAGCCGGCCCATCGGCTGGCGGGCGATGAAGGCGGCGCGGGCGGCATCGTAGTCGCCTTGCGCGTGCATGCGGTCCTGCAGCGACGGGCTCTCGACCGTGCCGGGGCAGATGGCGTTGCAGCGTATACCCTTGCCGACATAGTCGGCGGCGATCGCCTTGGTCAGGCCGATGACGGCGGCCTTGGTCAGGCCATAGACGAAGCGGTTGGGTACGCCCTTGGTTGAACTGGCCAGCGAGGCCATGTTGATGATCGATCCGTCGCCGCGTTCCAGCATGCCGGGCAGCACGGCCCGGCTGGTGCGGATCATGGCGCGAACATTGAGATTTAGCGCGAAATCGAGATCGGCTTCCTTCATCTCGAGGATCGAGCCGGAATGGACGAAACCGGCGCAATTGAACAGCACGTCCACGACGCCGATCTCGGCAAAGGCGGCGTTGACGGCTTCGTCGTTGAGCACGTCCAGCTTGCGGGTCTTGATCCCCGGCGTCTTGGCGAGTTCCGCCAGCAGTGTCTCGTTGATGTCGGTGGCGTGGACGATGGCGCCAGCTTTTGCGAACGCCAATGCGCTCGCCTTTCCGATGCCTTGCGCCGCTGCCGTGACGACAACGACCTTGCCTGCCAGATTCGCCATGCTGTTCTCCTCGTCCGCTGGGATAGTCCGGGTATACCTGCGGCTGGCCAAGGCGTCATGTGCCAGTCACGCGCGATCGTGCAGCCTGCGCCGTTGACCGTTCACTGATAAAGATGTTTTTTCTCGTTAAAGAACATCTGTCCGTGCGTCAACCCCGAACACGGGTCTCACAGCACCGGCGGGACATCAATCGCCGTAAGGCACCCAGACATTCTTGACCTCAACGGCGCGGCGCAGGAAGGCGTCGCCGGCGGCTTCGTCGGATGCCCAGTCGATGCCGCGGCCATTGCCGCTCCAGACGCGCTTGAGGTTGCCGACGGACTCGGCTTCGGCCTTGGCGCAGGTCTCGGCATCGGCGAATACCCAGAGCCCGTCGACATCGTCATGCTTGGCCAGCACGCCGGCGAGTTCGGCGCTGCGGCCGGTGACGATGTTGATGGCGCCTGAGGGAATGTCGGAATATTCGATGACCTGGTAGAGATCGGTGGCCAGCAGCGGGTAGCGCTCCGACGGCACCGCAACCACGGTGTTGCCCATGGCCAGCGCCGGTGCGACCAGCGAGATCAGGCCGAGCAGCGGCGAGCTATCGGGGGCGACGATGCCGACGACGCCGACCGGTTCATGGAGCGCCAGCGTCACGGCACGCGCCGGCGGCTGGTGCACGCGGCCCTCGAACTTGTCGGCCAGACCGGCATAGAGGAACAGCCGTTCGATGGATTGTTCTACCTCTTCCCGCGCGGCCTTGGGCGTAGCGCCGGTCAATTCGGTGAGACGGGCGGCGAACTCGCCGGCACGGCCGGAAAGATTCTCGGCCAGATAATAGAGCACCTGGGACCTGTTATAGGCGGTCGCCTCCGGCCAGGCCTTGGCACCGCGGGCGGCAGAGACGGCATCGCGGATATCCTTGCGGCTGCCGAGCCCAACTTCGCCGGCAAGCTTGCCCTTGGCGGTGGCGATGGCGAGCGAGTAATTGCCGTCCGGTCGCACCTGCTTGCCACCGATGAACAGCTTTGCCGTGCGGTCGATTGCCGAGCCGTCGGCCTGCTCGACCGGCTGTGCGGAGATCGTCGCCGGCTTGATGAGCGGGCCGAGCGGCAGCTTTGCCGAGAGGTACTCGAACATGCCCTCGCGCCCGCCCTCGCGACCGAAACCGCTCTCGCGGTAGCCGCCAAAACCACAGGCGGCGTCGAACATGTTGGTGCCGTTGACCCAGACCACGCCGGCTTTCAATTGGGGCGCGACGTGCAGAGCGAGGTTGATATTTTCGCTCCACACCGAGGCGGCGAGGCCGTAGCGCGTGTTGTTGGCCAGCTCGATCGCTTCCTCGGTGTTGCGGAAGGTCATGGTTGCCAGAACAGGGCCGAACACCTCTTCTTGCGCCAAGATGTTAGCCGGCGAAACACCTGTGGCGAGCGTTGGCAGATGGTAGTAGCCGGAAGAGGGCAGCGCCGCATCCGGCTGCCAGCAGACGGCGCCCTGCCTGGCACCTTCGGCAACCAGGCCCTTGACGCGGTCAAGCTGGGTCAAGTCGACCAGCGGGCCGATATCGGTGTTCTTGTCGAGCGGGCTGCCGACGCGCAGCCGGCTCATCCGCGTCTTGACCTTGGCGATCAGGGCGTCGGCGATGCCTTCCTGCACCAAAAGCCGCGAACCGGCGCAGCAGACCTGGCCCTGGTTGAACCAGATGCCATCGACCAGGCCTTCGACGGCGCTGTCGAGATCGGCATCCTCGAAGACGATGAAGGCCGACTTGCCGCCAAGTTCCAGCGACAGTTTCTTGCCCGAGCCGGCGGTCGCCTTGCGAATGATTTTGCCGACCTCGGAAGAGCCGGTGAAGGCGATCTTCTGGATGCCGGGATGGTTGACGATGGCGACGCCGGCCTCAGGGCCGCCCTGGACGATGTTGACGACGCCTTTCGGCACGCCGGCGCGTTCGCAAATCTCGGCAAACAGGATTGATGTCAGCGGCGTGAATTCGGCCGGCTTCAGCACCACGGTGCAGCCGGCGGCGAGCGCCGGCGCAATCTTCCAGGCCAGCATCAGCAGCGGAAAGTTCCACGGGATGATCTGGCCGACCACGCCGACACCCCTGTGGCCGGGGAAATCCTTGTCCAGCGCCTGCGCCCAACCGGCATGGTGGATGAAATGGCGGATCGCCAGTGGCACGTCGATGTCGCGGCTTTCGCGGATCGGCTTGCCGTTGTCGATGGTCTCAAGCACTGCGAACAGGCGCTGGTGGCGCTGCATGGCGCGGCCGATGGCATAAAGCACCTTGGCCCTGACATAGCCTGAGGATGCCGACCACTTCGGCAGCGCCTTGGTGGCCGCCGCAACCGCCGCATCGATATCGGCGGCGTTGGCGTCCGAGACCTTGGCCAGCAGCTTGCCGGAAGACGGCTCGCTGGTCTCGAAGGTCTTGCCGACGGAAGCGGCCTTCCAGTCGCCGCCGATGAACAGCGCCTTGGAAAAGTCGCGAGCAGCAAGCCATGCATCGGCCTCGTTGCGGGCTTCCGGCGCCGGGCCGTACTCCATGGCGTGATAGCGGTCGAGGATGTTCATCAGGTGCCTCCTTCACCCTCCCACTTGTGGGGAGGGTCGATCGGCGAAGCCGATCGGGGTGGGGGTGGTGCGCTCAAGCCATCGCGTGGCGATGATTGGCCGAATAGTGTCCGGTCAGATGGTGCTCGAGCTGGCGCTCGATGTCGGTCAAGAGGCTCGACGCGCCGAAGCGGAACAGGTCTGGCTCCAGCCATGGCCGGCCGAGCTCTTCCTTCATCAGCACCAGCCAGTCGAGCGAGGCCTTGGCGGTGGAAATGCCGCCGGCCGGCTTGAAGCCGATGAGATAGCCGGTTTCCTCGAAATAGGCCCTGATGGCGCGCACCATGGCGAGGCCGACGGGCAGTATCGCATTGACGCTTTCCTTGCCGGTCGAGGTCTTGATGAAATCGGCGCCCGCCATCATCGCCACCATCGAGGCCAGCATGACGTTGCGCAGCGTGGCGAGATCGCCGGTGCCGAGGATGACCTTCAGATGCGCGTCACCGCAAGCGGCGCGCATCGAGACGATCTCGTTGTAAAGCTCCCGCCACTTGGCCCCGAACACCAGGCCGCGCGGGATGACGACGTCAATCTCGTCGGCGCCGTCGCGGACCGAGGCTTCGATTTCCTGCAGGCGGGTCGACAGGGGTGCCAGACCATGCGGGAAGGCGGTGGAGACGGCGGCGACATGGATGCCGGTGCCGCGCACGGCGTCAACCGCGGTGGTGACGAAAGGATGGTAGACGCAGACGGCGGCCGGGCGGATGGTTTCACCTGATATGCCGAGGCCCTCGACAATGTCGCGGCGGAACGGATTGATCGCCTTGGCGCAGAGCCGGCGCACGCGCTCCTCGGTGTCGTTGGAATTCAGCGTCGTCAAATCCATGCAGGCGACGGCGCGCAGCAGCCAGGCCGCCTGGTTGTCGGCCTTTATAGAGCGCCGCTTGGTCAAGCTGGCGACGCGCCGTTCCAGCGCCGAGCGGTTGACGCTGCGCACCGATTCCATGAAGCCGAGATCGAGCTTCATGCCGGGATTGCGCGCAATGCGATGGTCCGGTGGAACGGCTGTGTTGGCGGCGGCACGCGCCGGCAGCGGCGTCACCTTGGACGAGCCAACATCGGCTTCGCGGATTGTGCTGCTCATCTCCTGCCCTTTCATTCAGCGACGTGTGCCGAAGATAGCCCGTGAAGTCGTACTTCACGAGTCCTGCAGACGGTGATATCCGAAAAAGGCGGCGAAAGCAGCAGTTTTTGACCGTGTGGTCAAAAACGCAGACTTCGAGATGTCAGGTGCGGCTCAGCCGACGAAAGCGCGCTCGACCACGAAAGTCGCCGGGTGGCTCAGCGAACCTTCCTCGAAGCCGAGGCTTTCGGCCAGTTCCTTGACGTCCTTCAGCATATGCATCGAGCCGCAGATCATGATGCGGTCGGTTTCCGGGCTGAGCTTGTCGATGCCGAGATCGCTGTAGAACTTGCCGGAGCCGATCAGCGCGGTGATGCGGCCCATGCGCGCTGAGTCCTCGCGGGTCGTCGAATTGTAGAGCGTGACGCGTCCAGTGGTCAGTTCGCCGATCAGCGGGTCGCTTTCCAACGCCGCGACCAGCTCCTGGCCGTAGGTGAGTTCCGCATTGTCGCGGCAGGTATGGGTCAGGATCAGCTGATCGAACTTGTCGTAGGTGTCGGGGTCGCGCAGCAGGCTGGCGAAAGGTGCGATGCCGGTGCCGGTCGAGATCATGAACAGCCGCTTGGCCGGCGTCAGCGCGTCGACCACCAGCGTGCCGGTCGACTTCTGGCGCATGATCACCGTGTCGCCGACCTGGATCTTCTGCAGCTCGGAGGTCAGCGGACCGTCCGGCACCTTGATCGAGAAGAATTCCAGCTCCTCGTCCCAGGCCGGGCTCGCCACCGAATAGGCGCGGTACACCGGCTTCTCGGCATTGGGCAGGCCGATCATGACGAACTCGCCGGAGCGGAAGCGCAGCGACTGCGGACGGGTGATGCGGAACGAGAACAGCCGATCGGTATAGTGCTTCACCGAGACGACGGTTTCGGCATAGACGTTGGCCGGAATCGGGAACTGCAGCGGTCGGGCGCCGGCGGTGTTGAGAGCGGATGTGGTGTTCATCAAATCCAACCTTCTGGCCCAACCGTGGACGCGGGCGCCAAACTTTCACCTGCACGCCCGGACCATTCAGATCCCGGCGGGCTGTTCGCACACTGCAAAGCGGCAAGCTCTTGTGTCCGGAATTTATTAGTATACAAACGATATTTGCGTCAAGATGCTCCCTTAAAACAGCTTTCCAAACTGGCGCATATCCGTAGTCGCGCATTTCGGGTTTCGACGATGGAAGAGAATATTTCGGCGCAAGCGCGCAATTCCCGGGGAAATGTCGTCGCCGGTATCGATGTCGGCGGCACCTTCACCGACCTGCTCCTGATCGACGGAAGCGACGGCGGCCGGGTGTATCTGGCCAAGACGCCGACCACGGTGGACAACCAAGCTTTCGGTGTGGTTTCGGCACTCGGCGCCACCGGATTTCCGATCGGCGGCATCGACCTCATCGTGCATGGCACGACCACCACCACCAATGCGGTGCTCGAACGCCGGCTGGCGAAAACCGGCATGATCACCACGCGCGGTTTTCGCGACGTGATCGAACTGGGCCGGCGCACGCGGCCGCAGGCCTATGGCATGACCGGCAGCTTCGTGCCGATCATTCCGCGCAATCTCAGGCTCGAAGTCTCGGAGCGCGTCGAAGCATCGGGCGCGGTGCGCACGCCGCTCGACGAGACCGAGATGCGCGACGCAGTGCAGACGCTGATAGCGGCCGGTTGCGAATCCCTGGTCATCCATTTCCTGCATTCCTACGCCAACCCGGCACATGAGCGGCGCGCCGTCGAAATCGCCACCGAACTCTGGCCGAACGGCTACATCACGGCAGGCCATGCGCTGCTGTCGGAAGCGCGCGAATTCGAACGCGGCGTGACCGCTTCGGTCAACGCCTCAGTGCAGCCGATCCTCGAGCGCTATGTCGAGCGGCTGCGCAAGGAATTGGCCGCCAAAGGCTATGCCCGCGACTTCCTGATCATGAACGGCAATGGCGGCATGATCTCGGCCCGCTTCGTCACACGTGAATCGGCCAAGACGGTCATGTCCGGCCCGGCCTCGGGCGTCATCGCCGCCGCCTATACGGGAAAACGCGCCGGCTTCGAAAACCTCGTCACCTATGACATGGGCGGCACCTCGACCGACGTGGCGTTGATCCGCAATGCCGAGCCGGCAGTGTCGAACGAGATCGAGATCGAATATGCGATGCCGATCCATGTGCCGATGGTGGCGGTGCACACGGTCGGCGCCGGCGGCGGCTCGATCGCCCGCGTCGATGCGGCCGGCCTGATCCAGATCGGTCCGGAAAGTGCCGGCGCCAATCCCGGCCCGATCTGCTACGGACGCGGCGGCCTCGAGCCGACCATTACCGACGCCAATCTGGTGCTCGGCCGGCTGGCGCCGAAGAAGCTGCTGGCGGTCCAAAATCCCGTCACATCAGAGCGCGTCACCGGCATTTTCGAAGACAAGATAGGCAAGGCGACCGGCCTGTCCGGCGTCGAGGCGGCGGGCGCGGTGCTGCGGCTCGGCAACATGAAGATGGCGGGCGCCATCCGCATGGTCTCGGTGTCGCGCGGCCATGACCCTCGTGATTTCGCGCTGTTCGCCTTTGGCGGCGCCGGCCCGCTGCACGCAACGGCCCTGGCACGCGAACTCGGCCTGCCCAAGGTGCTGGTGCCGGCGCGTCCGGGCATCACCAACGCACTCGGCTGCGTCGTCGCTGACCTGCGCCATGACTTCGTCAACACCATCAACCAGCCGGTGGCGGTGCTCGACGAAACACAGCTTCACACTGTATTGGAACGCCACCGAAACGAAGGTGAAGAGCTGATAGGTAAGGAAGCGGTGAAGCCGGAGACGATCCGCGTCACGCACTCCGCCGACATGCAGTTTGTCGGCCAGACCCACATCATCAACGTGGCACTGCCGTCTTCCTCGGTGACGCGGGGAACGCTGCAGCAGCTTTTCGAAAAGGCCTATTTCGCCCGCTTCAAGGTAGAGCTTCCGGAAATCCGCGCCAACCTCGTCAATCTCAACACCTCGGTGACCGGCGTGCGTCCGGCGATCGACCTGTCGCGGCTGATCGACCCGGCGGGGCGCGCGACAACGCTCGACGAGGCGCGGCGCGAGATCCGGCCGGTCTGGTACGCCGGCCAATGGCACGACACGCCGGTATACGCGCGCGAAAAACTGCCGCTCGACGCTGAAATCGAAGGGCCGGCGATCCTCGAACAGATGGATGCCACCACCGTGCTCGAGCCCGGCGACCGCGCACGCAGCGACGCCGACGGCAACATCATCATCGACATTGGCGAGGCCTGAGATGCCAAATCTTGATAGGGCAAAGCTCGACGCCATCACCCTTTCGGTCCTGCAGGCGGCACTCCAGCAGGTCTGCGACGAGATGGACCTGACCTTCTCGCGCGCCGCCTTCTCGCCTGTCATCGCCGAGGCCAATGACCGCTCCGACGGCATCTATTCGGCCGTCGATGGTTCGCTGATCGCGCAAGGCAGCCAGGGCCTGCCGGTGTTCGTCGGCGTCATGCAATATTCGACCAGGACGGTGATCGAGATGATCGCCGATGGCCGCTGCTTGGCCCCGGAGCCGGGCGACATCTACATCGTCAACGATCCCTATCTCGGCGGCACGCATCTGATGGATGTGCGCTTTGCCATGCCGGTCTACCGGGACGGCAAGATTTTCTGCTGGCTGTCCAATACCGGCCATTGGCCCGACATTGGCGGCTCGGTGCCGGGCGGATTTTCAGCCTCGGCGACTGCCGTGGAGCAGGAAGGCCTGCGACTGCCGCCCGTAAAACTGTTCAAGAAGGGCGTGCTCGATCCGGAGATCTACGCCATCATCTGCTCCAACATCCGTGTCGCCGACCAGCGCATCGGCGACATCCGCGCCCAGGCTGCGGCACTGCTGATCGGTCAGGACAGGCTCAATGGGATCCTGGATCGTTACGGTGATGAAACGGTTGTCGAGGCGATCGCCGAACTGCGCCGCCGCGCGGCCGAGCAGATGCGCGCCAACATCTCAGCCATTCCCGACGGCACCTACCATTCCAAGGCGTTTGTCGATTCCGATGGGGTGGTCAACGAGCCGCTGACCATCGCGCTCGCGGTGGAGAAACAGGGCAATACGCTGACCTTCGATTTCACCGGCTCGTCAAAGCCCTGCGCCGGGCCGATGAACAGTGTGCTGGCGACGACCTTGTCGTCGGTCTATCTCGCCATGCGCCACATTTTCCCTGATGTGCCGATCAGCGCCGGTGCCTTCGAACCGCTTGAAGTCAAGCGGCCGGAAGGCACTTTCCTCGACGCCAGATATCCACGCCCGGTCTCGGGCTGCGCGGCTGAAGTGTCGCAGCGCATCGCCGAAGCGGTGTTCGCGGCGATGGTGCAGGCGTTGCCGGACAAGGTGACGGCGGCGCCCGCCGGCTCCAGCGGCAATTTCGCGCTCGGCGGCAACGACCCGGCGCGCGGTCGCGATTACGTCATGTACCAGATCTCCGGCGGCGGTTACGGCGGAAATTCAGGCCATGACGGACTGACCAATGGCTGCTCGACCATCGGCATTTCCAAATCGCCGCCGGTCGAGATCATGGAACAGGCATTCCCGGTGCTCTACCGCCACTATGCCTTGCGCGAAGGTTCAGGCGGCGCCGGCAAGCATCGCGGCGGTTTCGGCCTCGCCTATGAGGTCGAAATCCTGCGCGGCGACGCCCGTGCTTCTTTCGTCATGGATCACGGCCGTTTCGGCCCCCAAGGCGCACTCGGCGGCAGGGATGGCGCGGTCAACACGGTGACCGTCTTCCGCAACGGCGAGGAACATGTACCGCCGCATTTGTCCAAGGAGCAGGACATCGCGCTCAAGGCCGGCGACCGCGTGCGTGTCGGCACGCCGGGCGGTGGCGGCTACGGCGATCCGCTGCAGCGCGATCCGGATCTGGTGCTGCGCGACGTGGCGTTGGGTTACTATACGGTCGAGGAAGCCAACGAAAAATTTGGCGTTGTCCTCTCGGCAGGCGAACTCGGCATCGACCGGACAGCGACGAACAAGCAGCGCGCCGGCTAACGCACGACCAATCGTGAGGGCTTGGTCCGCTCGCCGCGCCGCGATCGCCGCAGCGCATGTCGTTTCCGTCTCCGCCGGGATCATGAAAGCCCGTAGACTTCCCGCTTTCAACGGGGAACTCGAACATGCGTCTTTTCGGTCGTTTCGTGCTTGCCGCTTCCGTCGCTCTCACCCTTGCCACGGGCGCCGCCTCCGCCCAGGACAAAAAACTCAGGATCGGCACCGAGGGCGCCTATCCGCCCTTCAATTACGCCAGTGCCGACGGCACGCTGGGCGGCTTCGACATCGACTTGGGGAAGGCGCTATGCGCCGAGATGAAGGCCGAGTGCGAGTTCAGCGTGCAGGATTTCGATGGTTCCATACCGGCGCTGCAGGCCGGCAAGTTCGACGCCATCATCAACATCACCATCACGCCCGAGCGGGCCGAGAAGGTCGAGTTCACCCACAAATACTACCAGACGCCGCCGGCCATCGCCGTGCCCAAGGATTCGACCATATCAGGCACCTCGCCGGACGATCTGAAAGGCAAGGCGCTCGGCGTGCAGACCGCGACCATCCACCAGAAATTCGCCGACCAGAAATATGCAGGCTCGACGGTCAAGGCCTATCCGACGGGCGACGATGCCCGCACCGACATGGCCAATGGCCGCCTCGACGCGATGATGGACGGCTCGATCATCCTGACCGAGTGGTTGAAGAAGCCAGACGGCGCCTGCTGCAAGCTGCTCGGCACGCTGACGGCCGATCCGGCCATACACGGCCCGGGCGTCGGCATCGCCCTGCAGAAGGGCAACAAGGAGTTGGCCGACAAGCTCAATGCGGCCATCGACGCGCTGCGCGCCAATGGCAAGTACAAGGAAATCAACGACAAATACTTTTCCTTCGACGTCTACGGCAGCTGAGAACGACAACAGATGCCTTCCGGCAGCGCTGCCTGGCGCTGCCGTTTTTCTTGAACGATGGAGACTTCCTTGGCTGAGCGGCGTTCCCCTTTCTACAGCAGCATCGTCGGGCTGGGCGCGACCATGGGTCGTGTCGGGGGCGATTTCATCTCGGCCAAAACTTATTCCGGCATTGCCGACGAGCACCTGAACACCCGCAGGAATGTCGGCGTGCAGGATCTCAGCACCATGGGCAAGATGGATATCAAGGGGCCGGAGGCCGAGGCGCTGGTCAACCATGTCATCGTCAATAATGCCGCTGCCATGAAACCGGGCCAGGTCCGCTATTCCACGGTCTGCCGCGAGGATGGCGGCATCATGGACGACCTCACCGTGTTTCGGTTGGGCCCGGAGCACTTCATGCTGGTGACCGGCTCGGTCAACCGCCTGAAGATGCTGCCCTGGCTGCAGCATCACGCTCAGGGCCGCAAGGCCTATGTCACCGACATCACGGCGGCCATCGCCTTCCCGACCATCCAGGGTCCGCGCTCGCGCGAACTGCTGAAAGCGTTGATCGCGGATGCCGATCTGGATGGACTGAAGCGCTGGTCGTTCACGTCGGGCCATATCAACGGCACGAGAGTACTGATCTCGCGCACCGGCGTCACCGGCGAACTCGGCTTCGAACTGTTCGTGCCGGCCGACGAGGCGGCCTCTCTCTGGGACGCGCTGATGCGCACCGGCCGTGACTTTGGCCTGAAACCCTATGGCGTGCTGGCGATGTTCACGCTGGGCCTGGAAAAGGCCTATCCGGCGCACGGCATCGACATGGACGAGACCCGCACCCCGTTCCATGTCGGCCTCGACCGCTGGATCAAGTTCGACAAGGGCGATTTCATCGGCCGCGAAGCTTTGCTCAAGGTTCGCGACAAGGGCCTCGACGAGCAATGGGTCGGACTGATCCTCGACGGCGACAAGCCGGCCGCGGCCGATGCCAGGATTCTGGCCGATGGCGAGGACGCCGGCATCGTCACCTACAGCGACCACGGCTATTCCCTCGGCAAGGTGCTGGCCACCGCGCATCTGCGGCTGCCCTTCACGGCTGTCGGCACCGAATTGAGCATTGATATCGGTGGTAAGCCGAAGCGTGCGGTGGTGGCTCCGATACCGTTCTTCGATCCGGAAGGGGCGAGGTTGCGAGGTTAGCTGACCCCCCTTCGGGTGTTTCGGCCATTTCCAAGGTATGCGGGGCCGTCAACCCAAGCGACCGTCGAAACTTCTGAGGTAGCCGGAACGATCAGCTCTCGCCATCGATCAGCGTCTCCAGCAGATCGAGCAACTGCTCGAGCTTTTCGTGGCCGAAGCGCTGTTCGATGTCGTCATAAATGACGCGACGCTCCGGCGACAGGGCGTCGATCAGGGCGGAACCGGCGGGCGCAATGGTTAGAACGACGCGTCGGCCGTCGCCTTCGGCCTTGTTGCGGGTGATGAATTTGCGGCCCTCGAGCGCCTTGATGATGCGCGTCAGGCTGGGCGGCAAAACCGAGGCGCGGTCGGCGAGTTCCGTCGCCTCGACCGGGCCGGCTTCGCTCAGCACGCGCAGCACGCGCCATTGCTGTTCGGTCACGTCATGCGCCGCAAGCATCGGCCGAAACCGCGCCATCACCGCTTCGCGGGCATGAAGCAGCGCCATTGGCAGAGAACGACGGGTGTTTTCAGGCAGCAAGAAAAAGAGCCTCCCACGCTTGCGATCGAAAACAGGCCTTCCCTCAGCCGAATCCGCCTGCCAGGGCCCGTTCCTGCCATCCCGTATCGTTGCGCCAAGGCCGATGCAAGACTTGACTTCGTCGGCGTTGCATGTAATTAACGCGTTAACTACAACAAAAGCAATAGACCAGGGAAACGCCGTGCCTCACTTCTCCATCGAGTATTCAGCCAATCTCGATGCCAAGGTCGACATGGGCGAATTGTGCGCGCTGGTGTTGCGCACCGTGCTGGACACCGGGCTGTTCGAGACCGGCGCCGTGCGGGTGCGGGCCTTTCGCGCCGAGGCTTACGCGATGGCCGACAGTCTGCCGGAAAACGCTTTTCTCGACATGTCGTTTCGCATCGGCACCGGCCGAAGCCCTGATGAGAAGAAGCGGACCGGCGAAGCCGTCTTCGCGGCGGTGAGCGAATATCTCGCCGGGCTGTTCGAGACCCCGCATTTCGCCCTGTCGCTCGAGATCCGGGAAATCGACCCGGAGCTGAGTTGGAAGAGAAACGCAATCCACCCGCGACTGCGCGGCAAGTGACGGAACCCGACATGTCCGACCTGCAAGGCAATCTGAACAAGGCCGAGGCCTATATGGACCGCTTCAGGCGCGATGGCGTGTTGAACCAGATCGGCGGCGAGGCGGTACCGGCGCTCGACGGCGCGACATTCGAAACGCTGTCGCCGGTCGACCTGAAGCCGCTGGCCAAGGTCGCGCGCGGCGGAGCCGCCGACATCGACCGCGCCGCCAGGGCGGCCAAGGCTGCGTTTCCGGCCTGGGCCGCCATGCCGGGCGAAGCGCGCAAGAAGCTGCTGCACAGAATCGCCGACGCGATCGAGGCGCGTGCCGAGGAGATAGCCTTCGTCGAATGCATGGATACCGGCCAGGCGCTGAAGTTCATGGCCAAGGCGGCGTTGCGGGGTGCCGAGAATTTCCGCTTCTTCGCCGACCGTGCACCCGAAGCCCGAGACGGCGAGACGCTGCGGACGTCCGGCCAGGTCAACATCACGACACGCGTTCCGATCGGCCCGATCGGCATCATCACGCCGTGGAACACGCCGTTCATGCTGTCGACCTGGAAGATCGCGCCGGCGCTGGCGGCCGGCTGCACCGTGGTTCATAAGCCGGCTGAATTTTCGCCGCTGACCGCCCGCCTGCTGGTCGAGATCGCCGAGGAGGCCGGTCTGCCGAAGGGTGTCTGGAACCTGGTCAACGGCCTGGGTGAAGATGCCGGCAAGGCGTTGACCGAGCATCCCGACATCAAGGCGATCGGCTTTGTCGGCGAGAGCCGTACCGGCTCGATGATCATGAAACAAGGCGCCGACACGCTGAAGCGCGTGCATTTCGAGCTTGGCGGCAAGAACCCGGTGATCGTCTTTGCCGACGCCGATCTCGAACGCGCCGCCGACGCCGCCGTATTCATGATCTATTCGCTGAATGGCGAACGCTGCACCTCGTCGTCGCGACTGCTGGTCGAAGCTTCGATCTATGAAAGCTTCACCGCCAAAATCGCGGAGAGGGCGAAGCGCATCGTCGTCGGCCATCCGCTCGATCCGAAAACGGTGGTCGGCCCGCTCATCCATCCGGTGCATGAGAAGAAGGTGCTGTCCTATATCGACATCGGCAGGTCGGAGGGGGCCACGCTCGCCGTCGGCGGCGGCAAGGTCGATGGGCCGGGCGGCGGCTGTTATGTCGGCTCGACACTGTTCACCAACGTCACCAACGGCATGCGCATTGCGCAGGAGGAGATTTTCGGGCCGGTGCTGAGCGCCATTCCCTTCAACGACGAGGCCGAGGCGCTTGCGCTGGCCAACGACACGCAATACGGCCTGACCGGCTATCTCTGGACCTCGGACGTCACCCGCGCCTTCCGCTTCACCGACGCGCTCGATGCCGGCATGATCTGGGTCAATTCGGAGAATGTGCGCCATTTGCCGACACCGTTCGGCGGCGTCAAGAATTCCGGCATCGGCCGCGACGGCGGCGACCATTCCTTCGACTTCTACATGGAGACGAAGAACATAGCCTTTGCGACGACGGCGCACGCGATCCAGAAACTCGGCGGCTGACCGGAGGAAATCAGATGCCCTTGCCCAAGCCCAATCTCTACCCCGCCTTCAACATCGTGCGCCTCAGCCATGTCGAGCTGGCCGTCACCGACCTCGCCAAATCTCGCGCCTTCTATGTCGATACGCTCGGCCTGCAGGTCACCGACGAGACATCGGACACCATCTATCTCAGGGCGCTGGAGGAGCGTGGGCACCATTGCATCGTGCTGAAGAAGGCGGCCACGGCAGAAGCGCGCGACCTTGGCTTCAAGGTCTTCTCGGATGAAGACCTCGACAAGGCAGTGCATTTCTTCAAGGACAAGGGCCTGCCGGTGGAATGGGTCGAGCGACCCTACCAGTCGCGCACCTTCCGCACCCGCGATCCGCACGGCATTCCGCTCGAATTCTACGCTGAGATGGAGCGGCTGCCGCCGATCCACCAGAAGTATGCGCTGTACAAGGGCGTCAAGCCGCTGCGCATCGACCACTTCAACTGCTTCTCGCCCAATGTCGACGAGTCCGTCGCCTTCTACAACGAGCTCGGCTTCCGGGTGACCGAGTATACCGAGGACGCCAGCAGCGGAAGGCTGTGGGCGGCGTGGACGCACCGCAAGGGCGGCGTGCACGACATCGCCTTCACCAACGGCATCGGGCCGCGCCTGCACCATGTCGCCTTCTGGGTGCCGACGCCGCTCAACATCATCGACCTGCTCGATCTGATGGCAACGACGGGCTATTTGCCGAACATCGAACGCGGCCCCGGCCGGCACGGCATTTCCAACGCCTTCTTCCTCTATGTCAGAGACCCGGACAACCACCGCATCGAGATTTACTGTTCGGATTACCAGACGGTCGATCCGGACCTGGAGCCGATCAAATGGGACCTCAAGGACCCGCAACGCCAGACGCTGTGGGGCGCGCCGGCGCCGAAAAGCTGGTTCGAGGAGGGCAGTGTGTTTGCCGGAGCGAAGGCACGCCAGCCGAATTTGGCGGCTTCGCCGATCATTGCGCCGTGACGATGAACCTTACGAGGAGACACGGATGACTGGACATGGCCGGCTCGCCACCTTCACCGTCGGCGGCAAGGCGCGCTATGGCGCGGTCACCGGCAAGGGCGTCGTCGACCTGTCGGCGCGCCACGGCCAATGGCCGACGTTGCGGGAAGTGATCGAGGCCGGCGCCTTGCGGCGGCTGGCGGAAGAGGCGGAGGCGTTTGCCCCAGATTTCCCGCTCGACGCCATCGCCTACGAAATCCCGGTGCCTTCGCCGGAAAAGATCGTCTGCGTCGGCGTCAACTACCCCGACCGTAACGAGGAGTACAAGGATGGCCAGGCTGCGCCCTCCAACCCGTCGCTGTTCGTCCGCTTTCCCCGCTCCTTCGTCGGCCACGGCGCGTCGCTGGTGCGGCCACCGGAATCACCGCAGCTCGACTATGAGGGCGAAATCGTCATCGTCATCGGCAAGGCTGGCCGGCGCATTGCCGAGGCCGACGCGCTTGGCCATATCGCGGCGCTGTCGCTGTGCAACGAGGGCACCATCCGCGACTGGGTGCGGCATGCCAAGTTCAACGTCACGCAAGGCAAGAATTTCGACCGCAGCGGCTCGATCGGCCCATGGCTGGTGCCGTTCACCGACGAGGCGCAGATCGCCGACATCGCGCTGACCACCCGCGTCAATGGCGAGTTGCGCCAGCAGGACCGCACCAGCCGGATGATTTTTTCCTTCCGCAAGATCATCAATTACATCTCGACCTTCACCACGCTGGTGCCGGGCGATATCATCGTCACCGGCACGCCGGCCGGCGCCGGCGCCCGCTTCGAGCCGCCGATCTGGCTGAAGCCCGGCGACGTGATCGAGGTGGAGGCCGAAGGCATCGGCGTGCTCAGAAACGGTGTCGTCGACGAGGCAGCGCAATGACCCCGGAACAGGTGGAGGACGCCGCGGCACGGCTGTTCGAGGCCGAGCGGTCGCGCCGCCAGATCCGTCTGCTCAGCCTCGATTTTCCCGATGCGACGATGGAGGACGCCTATCGCGTGCAAGCGGCGCTGGTGGCGCGCAAGATCGATGCCGGGCTGAAGCCGAAGGGCTGGAAGATCGGCCTGACCTCCAAGGCGATGCAGTACGCGCTTGCCATCGACACGCCGGATTCGGGCGTGCTGTTCGACGACATGTTCTTCCATGACGGCGCGACGGTGCCGGCCGGCCGCTTCATCCAGCCGCGCGTCGAGGCCGAGATCGCCTTCGTCATGAAGGCGCCGCTGAAAGGCCCCGGCGTGACCATCTCCGACGTGCTCCACGCCACCGACTACATCACACCGGCGCTGGAAATCCTCGATACGCGCATCGAGCGCGTCAATGCCGAGACGAAGAAGGTGCGCACCTTCTTCGACACGATTTCCGACAATGCCGCCAATGCCGGCATTGTCATCGGCGGCCGGCGGCAACGTCCTGATGAGGCCGACATGCGCTGGATCGGTGCCATCGTCTCGCGCAACGCCGAGGTCGAGGAAACCGGGCTCGGCGCCGGCGTGCTCAACCACCCGGCCATGGGCATCGCCTGGCTGGCGGACAGGCTCGCCCGCTACGGCATGTCGATCGCGGCTGGCGAGGTGGTGCTCTCGGGATCGTTCGTGCGCCCGATCGAGGCGCGGCCCGGCGACACGATCGTCGCCGATTTCGGCAGTTCGGGCACGGTCAGCATCCATTTCGCGAAGGGCTGATGACCCGCCAGTTCTTATTGATCGGCCCTATTCGCCACGCAGATAGGCAATCACCACATCGGCTGCGATGGCCGACATACGCTGGCCGACATCCCTGGTGATGTCGCCTTCGACGCGGCTCTGCACCCAACCGAGGAAAGCAAAGGCACGCAACGCCGAAAACAGCGGCAGCGCGGCGATGTCGCGCGCGGTCAGTGCCCGCTCCTGCCGATAGCCCTCGAGCAAAGCGGCCTCGATCAGCGGATAGATCGCCTCATCGCGGTTCTGGTAGAGCGCGACGGCAAGGTCGTACATGTGCCAGCCATAGCCGCAATCGTCGAAGTCGATGATGCGGATCGCGCCGTCATGGACGAGCACATTCTCGCGCACCAGATCGGCGTGGATGATGCCGAAATTGCGGGCGCTGCGTTCATGCTCCGACAGCACCTTCACGGCCTTTTCCCGCGCCTGGAAAACCAGCTCGCGATGAGGGCCGTCGAGGAAGGGCGAGGTCTCGAAGCGGCCCCAATTCGGGTTCGCGCCGAAGAAGCCATCGAAATCCCAGGCATGGCGGGCAAAGCCGGCGGGCGGCGTCCAGGCAGACGTGACATTGTGCATGTGGGCGATGGTTCGGCCCAACGCGGTGAAGACCTGTCTTGCCTGCTCGGGCGTAAAATCCAGCGGCACGCCTCGCGCGCCGACGGCGCGGCCTTCCAGCCAGCTCAAGCAATCGACTTGCCGGGGTTGCACTGAGGCGTTGGCGCTGACAAGCACGAACAGATCGCCGGCCGGCGTGGCGACCGCAGATGGCGTGGCGATGCCGGCCGCTTGCAAAAAGCCCATCCATTGCAGTTCCGAGCGCAGGGCGGCGTCCGTGTGATAGCCAAGCCGATGAATGCGCATGGCGGCCGGCTGGCCTGTTGGCAAGATGACGCGAAACACCGCGTTCTCGCGGAATTTCAGCAGCTCCGGCTCACCCTCACGAATGCCCCAATGTTCGAGCGCGCGCTTGGCAAGCTCGGTGACATCGGCTGCCGTCTCGGGCTCGGATTGCGTGGAAACAGCGTTCACGCCTTCACTCCGCCGACTTCACCCAGCACCTCGTCGAGGACGCCGATCAGGACGTCGGCATTGTCGCGCGAGAACGGCATGGGCGGGCGGATCTTCAGCACATTGCCGTGGATGCCGGTCTTGCCCATGAGCACGCCGCGCTGGCGCATGCGGTTGGCGACCTGCTCGGCGATGTCGGGCGCCGGCTCACGGGTCTCGCGGTCGTGAACCAGTTCGGCGCCGAAGAACAGGCCGGCACCCCTGACCTCGCCGATGCATTCATGCCGATCCGCCAGCGGGCGCAGCAGCCCAAGCGCATAGGCGCCGACATTACGCGCGTTGGCGACGAGATCTTCCTGCTCGATGACGTCGAGAACGGCATTCGCCACCGCGCAGGAAACCGGGTTGCCGCCGAAGGTGTTGAAGTAGCGGAAAGCGTTGCGGAAGGTCGCCAATGTGTTCTTGGTGGTGACCACCGCGGCGACCGGATGGCCGTTGCCCATCGGCTTGCCCATGGTGACGATGTCGGGAACGAAGCCGGCGCGCTGGTGGCCCCAGAAATGACTGCCGGTGCGGCCGAAACCGGGCTGCACCTCATCGGCGATGACCAGTCCGCCGGCGCCCCGCACCGCGCGCATCGCGTCGTCGAAAAATCCGGATGGGAGCGTCGGAAAGCCTTCATTGGCGAGCAGCGGACACAGGATGATGCCGGACAGGCCGATGCCATCCTGCTCCAGCGAGGCGATGGCTTCGCGCACCGCGTCGCCAAAGGCTTTGCCGTTGGCCATCGCATCCGGCTGGCGATAGCTGTCAGGTGCCGGCACCAGCCTGACGTGGCGGGCACGGCCGCCGACCGGCGGCATGCGGGTGCTGAGCTGCGAAACCGCCGTGGTGTTGCCATGATAGGTGGCGTCGGTGGCGATGATGCCCATGCGGCCGGTGGCGGCCTGCGCCATGCGCAGCGCGATGTCGTTGGCCTCACTGCCGGTGCAGGTCAGGATGGCGGTCGATAGGCTGGCATCGAAGGTCGCGGTCAGCCGCTCGACATAGTCGAGGATGGCGGTGTGCAGATAGCGCGTGTGGGTGTTGAGCAGGCCGGCCTGCCGGCACAGGGCCTCGACCACATGCGGGTGGCAGTGGCCGACATGCGCGACATTGTTGTAGGCGTCCAGATATTTGCGGCCGTCGGCATCGTAGAGCCAGACGCCTTCGCCGCGAACCAGATGCACGGGCTCGTCGTAGAACAATTGCGATTTCGCGCCGAGCAGGCGGGAACGCCGGCTAACCAGTGCCTCTTGTGATTGACTCATTGCGTCTTGAAACTCCGTTGTGGCCAGCTAACCGTCAGGCCTTCGACAGGCCTGCATCCAGCGCTTCGCCGATCTTCGTCACATCGGCAGCGCTGATGATGAGCGGCGGCGACAGGATGATGGTGTTGCCCGACACACGCAGCATGACGCCGGCCTCATAGGCCGCCTCCGAAACCACCGCCATGGTCTTCTTGTCGGCAGGCTTCTTGGTGGCACGGTCCGAGACCAGCTCCAGCGCCGCCATCAGGCCCTTGTACCTGACATCGCCGACGATCGCGTGCCTGGCCTTCAGCCCCTCCAGCGTGGCCGCGAGTTCGACGCCCCGTGCCGCCGCGTTCTCGTTCAGGCGAAGCCGTTTGGTCTCGGCAAGCGCCGCCAGACCCGCCGCGCAGCCGACCGGGTGGCCGGAATAGGTATAGCCGTGGCCGATCGCACCAAAACTGGTCTTGTCGGCCTCGAAGACATCGGCGACTTTTCCGCCGATCAAGGTCGCGCCGAGCGGGAAATAGCCTGACGTGATCGCCTTGGCGATGGTCATGAAATCCGGCTTCACGCCGGACAGACGCGAGCCCGACCATGCGCCGGTGCGGCCGAAGCCCGTCACCACCTCGTCGGCGATCAGCAGGATCTCGTGGCGGTCGCAGATCTCACGCACCAGTGGCATGAAGCTCTCATGCGGAACGATGACGCCGCCGGCGCCGAGAACCGGCTCCATGATGAAAGCGGCGATGGTGTCGCCGCCCTGGAAGGCGATTTCGTCCTCCAGCGCCTTGGCGCACAGTTTCGCCAGCCGCGCTGGGTTGGTCTCATCGAACGGGTTGCGGAAGGTCCAGGGCGCGGGAATATGGAAGACGCCGGGCAGCAGCGGCTCGTAGTTGCGACGGAAATTGGCGTTGCCGTTAACCGACGCGCCGCCAAAATGCGTGCCGTGATAGCCCTTCTTCAGGGCGAGGAATTTTGTCCGGTCGGCCTGGCCGCGGATCTTCCAGTATTGCCTGGCCAGCCGGAGTGCCGTTTCGACCGAATCCGAGCCTCCCGAGGTGAAGAAGGTCCGCACCATGCCTTCTGGCTCGAACCATTCGCAGAGTTCGTAGGCGAGTTCGATTGACGGTCCTGTCGAGGTGCCGCGAAAACCGGAATAATAGGGCAGCGCCGAAAGCTGGTCGGCGATCGCCTGCTTGATCGGGTCGCAGCTGTAGCCGAGATTGACGTTCCACAGGCCGCCGACGGCGTCGAGCACGGTGTTGCCGGCGATGTCGGTGACCATCACACCCTCGCCTTTCATGATCACCTTTGGCGGGTTGGCCCGCATCTCGGCCGGATGCGCCATCGGGTGCCAGATCGGCTTGGCGTTGGTTTCGGTGAGAAAATTGATGTCGCGCATGGAGGACTCCGCAAAAAAATCTCAGGCAACTGGGACGAGGCCGAAATGACCGAGGGCCTCGGCATAGGAATGAGCCGGGCGAGCGACGTCGAAATGAACCGTGCGCATGCCGGCAGCACAGCCGCCATCGACATTGCGCTGCTGGTCGTCGACGAAGACGCAAGCGCCGGCCGCAAGGCCGAGCGCCTCGGTGACGAAGGCATAGGCGCGTGGATCGGGCTTGAGGATGCCGGTATAGGTGGCGTCGACGATGAGGTCGAAGAGGCCGAGCAAGGGCAGCCGCCGGCGGAAATCGGCGCCGTAGAACAGGTCGAGTTCGTTTGACAGGATCGCCATCCGAAAACCCGCCGCGTGCACGGCCCGGATGGCATTGTCGGCCTCGGGCCGCACCACCTTTTCCGGCTCGGCGCCGCGCGCTCGTTGGACGAAGGTCTCCATCGCCTGCCAGTCCTCGCCGACCAGCCGACCGACCTCACTGGTGCGGGAGCGCCAGTAGTCGCGCTCGCTGATCTCGTCGGCCTGCATCGCGCGCCACAGCGGATCGCTGTCCGGATCGAACGGCCCGCGCCATTGCAGCGTTCCCGGCGCAAGGCCGAGCGCCTGTTCGGTCAAGGCATGCGTCTCGAACAGCGTCCGGGTGACGACGCCGCCGAAATCAAGGACAAGCGCCTGGGCGGGAACAGCGCTCACGCTGCCACTCCCTTGGCCGGCTTGCCGCGCGGGACGATGCCTTCCTCGACCCAGCGGTCGAAGATCTCGAGCGCCTTGTCGACGAAGTCGTCGCTGTTGATGTGAGCGTCGATCTCGTGGAACTCGACCCCGGCGGGAATAGCCCTGCGCATTTCATCTGCGAAGGCGGCGAGAGCCTCGGGTTCATAGAGCGGCTCGCCCTGCACGTCCCATTCCTGGATGCCTCCGGTTGGAAGGATGAAGGCGGAGCGGCCTTTCGCGGCACCGAGCTTAGCGGCGATGGCCCTGGCGACCTGGCGGCGATCGTCGGCATTGACAGTGATCGAAGCGATCAGCCTGTTATGAGCATGAAACGGCCGCGTCGAGAATTTAGCCGGCAAATCCTGCCAGGTCGGCAGATCGACCATGTCGACCGCCCCGGGTGCGGCGATCTGCGGAATGCCGCGGGCGCCGGCATTCTCCAGCCGGTCGGTGCCGGAACTGACGACGGAACCCGCGAGATGATTGGTGATTTCCTGCAGGCTGAAATCGAACACCGCGCAAAAATGGTCCTGACCGGCAATCGATTCGAAGGCGCGGCCGCCCATTCCGGTGGTGTGGAAGACGGCAACGTCATAGCCGCGCTGTTCCAGCGCTGGCTTCAGCGTCTTCATGTAGCGCAGGCAGCTGCTGCCGAGCGAGGTCATGCCGATGGTCGGGCCGATTGCCGGAGCCGCCGTGCGGGCCTCCAGCACAATCCTGGCCGCGCCGACGACCGCACCACAGGCCTGTGACAGGACCAGCCTGCAGATCGAGTTGAGGCCGTACAGCCCGCCCGCCCAGAGGATCATCATCAGGTCGGGCGCGACGCGCTCGGGCGGGATGAGGTGCGAATAGGCGATGGTCGAGACGACGAATTTCGGCACACCGAGCGGCAGGCAAAGCGCCACGTCGAGCGCCAGATCTGTCCCCATCGAGCCGCCGATGGCGATGAAGGCGTCGATCTCGCCACTTTGATGGAGTTTGCGCACCAGCTGCACCGCGCCGCCGGCCATCAGCGTTATGGCGGTGTTCTCATCACCGCTCGAAACGATCTCGGCGATCGTCACATCCACCGCGCGTGCCACGGCGTGCTTGTCGTGGTCCGGGCTGTAGGGCGGGTCGCCCAGCACGCTGACATCCATCATCACGGCGCTGCCGCCTGACTGCTCGATGCACTGTTTCATGAACAGCAGCTCTTCGGCCTTTGTGTCGCCCGTGCCGATGACCAGGATGCGGGGCGCTGTCTCCGAGGGCATCAGGCCTGCCTCCTCAAGATTTGCAGGTTTTCGCCGTTGAGGCGCATGGAAATCTCCCGTGCCGCCTCCCTCACGGCAAGTCCCCGCTCTGTGATCGCGGCTGCCGTCGTTCTGGCCTTTGGCGCCGCCACCGCGATGGTGCCGAGCGCAAAGCCATCCGCCCCGCGGATTGCCGCCGCGACGCTGATCACACCTTCCTCATAGCCCTGGTCGCAGATCGAATAGCCGCGCTCGCGCGCCTCGCTCATGGATCTTGAGATGGCGGCCGGCTCGATCAGCGTATGGGCCGTGAAAGCGTCGAGCGAACCCGTCAGGCACGCCTTGACGGTCTCGTCGCGGGCGAAGGCCAGATAGGCGATGCCCGACGCGGTCGAGTGCAGGGGCAGCAACTGACCGATGTCGATGTTGACCCGGTTCGCCCATGCCGGATGCTCGACATGAACGGTGACCAGCCTGTCGACGCCGAACTCCGACAAATGCACGGTCTCGGCCGTCGATGCTGCCAAGTCCCGCACCAGCGGAACAGCTGTCTGCAGGAAGGGAAAGCGCGCTTCGCGGATGCGCGCCAGCCGCGACAGGCCGGCGCCGAGGCGATAGTGCCGCGTGCCGATATCCTGCTCGACAAAGCCATGGCCGGCCAGCGCAACCAGCAGCCGCCGTGTCGTCGCCTTGTCGAAGCCCGAGCGGCGCGCCAGATCGGACAGGCCGAGCTCGGGCTCGTCGACGCTGAACAGCTCCAGAAGCGAGATCGCTTTTCCGACCGTACTCAAATTTGCCTCCCGGTTCGGGACAATCATTTAACGTGTGAATTAACTTGACAGGCATCGGCATTGTTTGCAAGTCTATATTCAAAATAACGGTTCAAATAATGAACCAACCGCCAGAGTGCATGGGACAGGCCATTCGGCCGGCGAGCCTGAGGGTTTGCAAACAGGAGGGATCGATGACAGCAGTTGCAGAACAGGTGCCGGCCAACAGGCTGCGCAAGAACAGTCTTGGCGTCGGCGCCATCACCTTCATGGTGATTTCGGCGGCCGCCCCGCTCACGGCCGTCGCCGGCGGCACGCCGCTCGGCATGCTGATGGGCAATGGCGCCGGCTTTGCGGGCACCTATCTGATCGTCACCATCCTGCTGCTTTTGTTCGCGGTCGGCTATGTCGCCATGTCACGCCATGTCGGCAATGCCGGCGCCTTCTATGCCTATGCCGCGCGCGGCCTCGGCAGCATGGCCGGCGGCGCCACGGCGCTGATCGCCATCCTGTCCTACAATGCCATGCAGATCGGGGTCATGGGCCTGCTCGGCGCCGCGACATCAGGCCTGTTCGCCGGCTGGGGCATCAACCTGCCCTGGTGGGTGTGGAGCTTCATCGCCATCGCGCTGGTCGCCGTGCTCGGCTATCGGCAGGTCGACCTCTCCGCCAAGATCCTGACGGTGCTGGTGCTGTGCGAATATCTTGTGGTGCTGGTCCTCGACATCGCCATCCTCAAGACCGGCGGCGATAGCGGCCTGTCGGCGGCGCCGTTCAGCTGGAGCCAGATCACATCAGGCTCGCCGGCCATCGCCATTCTGTTCTGCTTTGCCGCCTTCATCGGTTTCGAGGCGACGACGATCTATGCCGAGGAAGCCCGCGATCCAAAGATCACCATTCCGCGCGCCACCTATTTTTCGGTCGTGCTCATCGGCGTCTTCTACATGCTCACGGCATGGCTGATGGCGGTCGGCGCCGGTGTCGACAAGCTGCTGCCGACGCTGCAAGGGCTGCCGGATCCGACGACCTTCCTGTTCGGCCTGTCGGATCGTTACGCCGGCACGATGCTGTCGCAGGCGATGAGCATCCTGTTCGTGTCGAGCCTGTTTGCCGGCGTGCTGGCGTTCCACAATGCGGTTGCGCGCTATATCTATGTCTCGGGCCGCGAAAAACTGTTGCCGCAGACGATTGGCGTGACGCATGCGGTGCACCAGAGCCCGCATGTCGCTTCCGTCATCCAGAGCGTGCTCGCCGCGGTCGTCGTCGGCCTGTTCGCCGTGCTCGGCCTCGATCCGGTGCTGGCGCTGTTTTCGTGGCTGACCAATGTCGCGACGCTCGGCGTCATCGTGATGATGGCGGTGGCCTCGCTGGCCGTGGTGATGTTCTTCCGCGCCAACCCGGCAGCCCAGGAGAACGCGCTGAAGACCACCATCCTGCCCGGGCTGACCTTCATCGCTTTCGTCATCATCATCTACCTGATCGTCATCAATTTCGGCAGCCTGTCCGGGGCCGGCGGCTTTCTTGGCGTGTTCCTGCCGGGGCTGGTGCTGATCGCCGCGATCGTCGGCCTGCTGCTGGCCAGCGCGCTGAAGAGCCGCGATCCCATAGCCTTCGAAAACCTCGGCCAGCCGCTGAAAGATTGAGAAAAGCAAAGGGGCGGCGTGCCACGCCGCCCTTACACCACAAGGGGAGTGGCGGAATTGAGCTTTGCCGAAAATATAACCGTCGAGGCATTGGAAGCCGATCCCTATCCGATCTATGCAGAGCTCAGGCGCAGTGCGCCTGTCGCTTTCGTGCCCGCGGTCAATCTGTGGTTCGTCACCCGCTGGAAGGATGTCGAGAGCGTCGCCAAGTCGCCCGACATCTTCTCCGCCGTCGTCGGCTCGTCGCCGGTCGAGCGCTCCTTCGGCAAGCCCACCATCCTGACCACCGATGGCGAGACGCACAAACAACTGCGCCAAGGCGTCGATCCGAAATACCGGCCGCGCACCGTCGCCGCCTATGCCGGCGACCTCGTGCGGTCGATTGCCGAACCTTTTCTCGGCCGGATCGCCAACCAAGGCTGCGCCGAGCTGATGGCCGATTATTTCGAACCGGTGTCGACGCTCAGCCTGGCACGCTCGCTCGGCCTTGCCGACATCGACATGCCGACGCTGCGCCGCTGGTTCTATGGCCTTGCCCAGGGTGCCATCAATTTCGAGAACGACCCGAAGCGGCAGGAGATCGCCGACGCGATCGGTGCCGAGGTCGGCGACGCCATCTTGCCGACGCTGGAAAGGCTTGTCCACGCGCCGGATGATTCCGCGCTGTCGCATATGCTGCATGACGGCATGCCGGAGGGCACGACGCGGCCAATCGATTTTTTGATGCCGAGCATCAAGGTCATCCTGCTTGGCGGCATGCAGGAGCCCGGACATGGCGCCGGCTCAATCCTGGCCGGTCTACTGGCCCATCCCGAGCAGATGCGGCAGGTGCTCGCCGATCCCGAGACCTTCGTGCCCAAAGCGGTCGACGAGGGCCTGCGCTGGGTGGCGCCGATCGGCACCCAGACGCGGCAGACGACACGGGCGGTCGAGCTTGGCGGCGTGACGATTCCAGCCGGTGCCGCGGTTGCCGCACTTGTCTCCTCGGCAAGCCGTGACGAGAGCCGCTTTGCCGATCCAGACCGCTTCGACATCAACCGCGACGAAGGCAACCATGCCGCTTTCGGCTTCGGCCATCATTTCTGTTCGGGCCGGTTTTTCGCACGCGAGCAGATGTGCCTTGCGGTAAGGCTGTTGCTCCTGCGCTTCCCCGATCTCAGCCTTGTGCCTGGCAAGGAGCCGGTGTTTCGCGGCTGGGAATTCCGCGCGCCAACCACATTGCATGTTTCCTTGGGAGTCCGTCACCCATGATCAGTCAGAATGCCATCGACACGCTGCGCCAGACGGAGATCGGCGCACGGGGCCTGTTCATCGATGGCGTGCAGATCGAGACAACAAGCGGCGCAAGCCTGCCGGTGACGTCGCCGATCGACGGCCGACCTTTCGCCAGCATCGCCGACGGCAACGCCGCCGATATCGACCGCGCCGTCAAGTCGGCGCGCAAGGCGTTCGAGAGGGGCTCGTGGTCGCGATCAGCGCCGGCCTTTCGCAAGAAGGTGCTGACGAAGTTCGCCGAGCTGGTCGAAAAGCATGCCGACGAGCTCGCCGTGCTCGGCGTGCGCGACAACGGCACCGAGATCGGCATGGCCTACAAGGCCGAACCGCTGTCGGCGGCAGGCACCATCCGCTATTATGCCGAGGCCATCGACAAGGTCTATGGCGAGATCGCGCCGACGGCCGACAATGTGCTGGGACTGATCCACAAGGAGCCGCTCGGCGTCGTCGGCGTCATCGTGCCGTGGAATTTCCCGCTGATGATCGGCGCCTGGAAGATCGCGCCCGCACTTGCCGCCGGCAATTGCGTGGTGGTCAAGCCGCCGGAAATCGCTTCGCTGACGCTGCTGCGGCTGGCCGAATTGGCAAGCGAGGCCGGACTTCCCGCCGGTGTGCTCAATGTCGTCACCGGCCGTGGCGCGGTCACCGGCGAAGCGCTCGGCCTGCATATGGATGTCGACGCCATCGCCTTCACCGGCTCGGGGCCGGTCGGTCGACGGCTGCTCGAATATTCCGCTCGCTCCAATCTGAAGCGCGTCTTCCTCGAACTCGGCGGCAAGTCGCCCAACATCGTCTTTGCCGATGCTCCCGACCTGAAACAGGCGGCCGTCCTCTCGGCCAACGGCATTTTTCGCAATTCCGGCCAGGTCTGCGTCGCCGGCTCGCGGCTTCTGGTCCAGTCAGCGGTCTATGATCGGTTCATGGACGAACTTGTCGCGGCAACCACGCGGCTCAAAGTCGGCGATCCGCTCGATCTCACCAGCGATGTCGGCGCCGTGTCGAGCGCCGAGCAACTGAACAAGAATCTCGGTTTCGTCGCCAGGGCCACCGAAGAAGGCGCCCAGCTGGTCACCGGTGGCGAGCGGATTCTGACCGAGACCGGCGGCAGCTACATGGCGCCGACGATCTTCGAGAATGTCACGCAAGACATGCAGCTTGCGCGCGAGGAGGTGTTCGGGCCAGTGCTCGGCGTCATGCGCTTCGAGACCGAGGAGGAGGCGGTGCGGCTTGCCAATTCGACCGTCTACGGGCTCGCCTCGGCGGTGTGGACATCAAACCTCTCCACAGCACACCGCATGGTGCGCGCCATCAATGCCGGCGTCGTCCACGTCAATACCTACGGCGGCGCCGACATCACCGTGCCGCTCGGCGGCGTCAAGCAGTCCGGTTTCGGCCGCGACAAGTCGCTTCACGCGCTGGAGAAATATTTGGAACTGAAGACGGTGTGGATCGCGCTTTGACGGCACGCCGGGCTCTCTGAGAATCTGACGACCTCCAGAGGCGCGCAAGATCGCGCCGCGACCCGCTGCGGCCGGTCAAGCGGCGGCTTTTGCTCACGCTCTTGAAAATTTTGAGAGAATATTCCCGGCTTTGGCGAGAACGGCGAAACCCGTTCTTTGATATAAAAGATAGAATTTCTGAGGATGTGACCAAGGCTAGGCAATCCGCCTCGCTGCCATGACTTCACAACCACAGAGATCAATCATGTCCGACTTCAAGAACACTTTGCCATCTTCCCTCGGGTCAACCGTCAACCGGCGCAGCGGCTTGGCTTTGCTGTTCGCCTCGGCCGTCGCGATCGGCGGCCTGATGGCGCCCGGCGCATCGTTCGCCGAGGACAAGAAGGCGATCAAGGTGGGTATCATCAGCGGTGAGGACGAGGATGTCTGGCGAGTCGTCGTCGCCCAGGCCGCCGAAAAGGGCCTCTCCATAGAAACCGTGGTGTTCAACGACTACACCCAGCCCAACGAGGCGCTGGAGCGCGGCGAAATCGACGCCAACGCCTTCCAGCACCAGCCCTATCTCGACAACCAGATCAAGACTCAAGGGTATCATATCGTGCGCGTCGGCTATACCGGCGTGTGGCCGATCGGCCTCTACTCGAAGAAGTACAAAGCAGTCGCCGACCTGCCCGAGGGCGCGGTCGTCGGCGTGCCGAACGATCCATCCAATGAAGGCCGGGCGCTGCGCGTGCTGCAGAACGAGGGCGTGATCAAATTGAAGGACGGCACCGGTATTCTGGCCACCACCGCCGACATCGCCGAGAACGCGAAGAAGGTGGTGATCAAGGAGCTGGACGCCGGCATTGTCGGCCGCTCGGTCGAGGATCTCGACGCGGCGGTGGTCAACACCGACTGGGCGCTGAAAAGCGGCCTGACGCCGGAAAACCGCATCGCGCAGGAGCCGATCGCCGACAATCCCTACCGCAACTTCATCGCGGTGAAGGCCGGTAACGAGAACGAGGCCTGGGTGAAGACGCTGGTGGCCTCCTATCAGAACGAGGCGGTGAAGGCCGAGTTCGACAAGGTCTACAAGGGCACCGGCCTCAGCGCCTATTGATCCGATCGTCGACCGGAAGCCCGGTGCGAGAGCAACAGCGGTCCGCGCTCAGGCGCGGGCCGCGATTGCGTTTTCGGGAACAGGAACAATCATGAACCAGCATATCACGGCATCCGGAGAAACCGCCGATCCGACCCATGGCCGGCCCGACCCGTCTCAGGACGTCGTGCGCCTCGTCGAGCTGAAGCGCCGCTTCGGTGTGACAGCGGCGCTCGACGGCATTTCGCTGACCGTGCGCAAGGGCGAGATCCTCGGCATCATCGGCCGTAGCGGCGCCGGCAAGTCGACGCTGATCCGCTGCCTGAACGGGCTGGAACGGCCTGACTCCGGCGAGGTGTTCATCGAAGGCAGAGAGATCAGCCGGCTCGGCGAGCGCGACCTGCAGCCGCTGCGGCGACGCATCGGCATGATCTTCCAGCATTTCAATCTGCTGTCGGCCAAGACCGTCGAGGACAATGTGGCGCTGCCGCTGAAGATCGAGGGCCGCCCGAAGGCCGAGCGGCTGAAGCGCGCCGCCGAACTGCTCGACCTCGTCGGCCTGTCCGAGAAGGCAAAAGCCTATCCGGCGTCGCTGTCGGGCGGCCAGAAGCAGCGTGTCGGCATCGCCCGGGCGCTGGCAGCACGCCCGGCGCTGCTCTTGTCGGACGAAGCCACCTCGGCGCTCGATCCGGAGACGACGCGCTCCATCCTCGCCCTTCTCAAGGACATCAACCGGCAGCTTGGCCTGACCATCCTTCTGATCACCCATGAGATGGAGGTGGTCCGCTCGATCGCCGACCGCGTTGCGGTGATCGACGCCGGGCGCATCGTCGAGCAAGGGCCGGTCTGGTCGGTATTTGCCGACCCACAATCAGACATCACAAAAAGCCTGCTCGGCGCCATCCGGCCACAGCTGCCAGCAGAACTGGCGGCCCGGCTGCTGCCGGCGGCCGGCGCGGAGACGATCCTGCGCGTCGATGTGGCCGGCGATGCGGCACGCGGCCCGTTGCTGTCCGACCTTGCCACGGCTGTTCCAGGCGCCTTCCGCCTCATCCACGGCGGCATCGACCATATCCAGCAGCAGCCCGTCGGCACGCTGTTCCTGTCTGTTCCCGGCAGCGATGCAAATCATCTCGCTGACATCATCACATTCCTGAAGACCCGCCAGGCGCGGGTGGAGGTGCTTGGCCATGTCGCCGATCCTGTTTGAACTTCTGCTGCGTTCGATCTGGGAAACCGTCCTGATGACAGCCGCCTCCGGCCTCATCTCGCTGGTCTTCGGCCTGCCGCTCGGCATGGCACTGATCGCCACCGAACGCGGCGGGATTGCCGAAAGCCTGTGGGTGAACCGGGCGCTCGGCGCCGTCATCAACGGCTTCCGTTCGGTGCCCTTCATCATCCTTCTGGTGGCACTGATCCCGGTGACGCGGCTGATCGTCGGCACCTCGATCGGCACATGGGCAGCCATCGTGCCGCTGTCGATCGCCGCCACACCCTATTACGCGCGCATTGCCGAAGTGTCGTTGCGTGAGGTCGACCGTGGCTTGATCGAGGCGGCGCGCGCCATGGGCGGCAACCGCTGGACGATCATCCGCGAGGTGCTGGTGCCGGAAGCCCTGCCCGGCATCGTCGCCGGCTTCACGGTGACGCTGGTGACGCTGATCGGTGCCTCGGCCATGGCCGGCGCCATCGGCGCCGGCGGCCTCGGCGACCTCGCCATCCGCTACGGCTATCAACGATTTGAGACGTCCGTCATGATCGCGGTGGTCATCGTGCTGATCATCCTGGTCTGCGGCATCCAGTGGGCGGGGGACCGGCTGGTGGCGAGGCTGGATCGGCGGGGGTGAAAGACTGGCTGACGGCACGGCCGCGTACGGGATAGGCGGAGGCCTTCCCGCCACCAAACCGTCTGACGCCCGGCTTCACCCGCCAAAGCTGCCCAGCCGCGTCGGCTGCGTATAGCTGCGGTCGACATAGAGCAGGGCCGAGCCGCCGCTGCCGTGCCGGACGTCGATGACGCGGCCGATCATGACATTGTGCGTGCCGACGACATGTACAGTCTCGATCTCGCAATCGAAATTGACGATCGCATCCGAGAGTGCCGGCGTGCCGGAGGTCAGCGTCTGCCAGCGCGCCGAGGCATAGCGTGCCTCCATGTCCCTGGCCGCGCCAGCGAATTTTCCCGCCAGATGCATGTGGTCATGCGTCAGCACGTTGACGCAGAAGCGCTGGTTGGACAGGAACATGGCGGCCTGCGTCGAGCGCCCGTTCATGCACACCAGCAGCGTCGGCGGCTCGTCGGAGACGCTGCACATGGCGGTGGCGGTGAAGCCGCCGCGCCCTGCCGGGCCATCGGTGGTGACGATGTTGACCGGCGCACAGACCCTCGCCATGGCGTCGCGGAAATCGGCTTTCGAAATCTGCGTGGCCATCTGGTTTCACTCGGCCGTTGAGACAAGCGGATTGAACCAGGTATCGCCCGTCCAGCCATTCTCGTCATAATCGGCCATGCAGGTGTCGACGAGCTCTTCCATTGCCTTCAGCCGCCCGCCGCGTTCAGCTCCTTTCAGCACCTGCAGCCGCACCTCTTCCGGCGCGCCGGCATAGTTGAGCTCGTAGAGCGCGTGGCGGCCGCCGAACTCGGTGCCGGTCGCGTCCCACAAAAGCTTCATGATCTTGATGCGCTCGATGTGGCCCATGTCGTTGGAGCCGCGCACATATTGCGCCAGATATCTGTCGATCTCGGAGTTATTGAAGTCGCGCACCGACGACGGCAGGTAGATCAGCCCGGACGCGATCACCCGGCGCACGGTGTCGATGACGCGCGGATAGGCCTCCGACATGAAGGTGCGGTAGGCGAGCGCGGCTTCCAGATTGGGCAGCACCGCGCCATTCGCCCACGGGATCGGGTTGTAGGCCATGGCGTTGGAAAAACTCCAGAACATGTGCCGCAGTGCAATGACCTCGCCCAGCGCCGCCTGGTTGCCGCGGAAAGCATCGCCGCCCGTGGCGCGCAGCGCCTTGGCCAGCAGGCCGGCGAGGAAATCGAGCTTGACGGCGAAACGCGTGCAGCCCTGGAAGCAGTAGCCATGCATGAAGCCGGAGGCCGGATGGAAGGACAGGATTTTCTGTGCGTCGCGCAGCACCAGCACGTCCTCCCAGGGGATGAAGACATTGTCGAGCACCAGGATCGCGTCGTTCTCGTCGAAGCGCGACGACAGCGGATAGTCGAAGGGTGCCGCCACCGTGTTGGCGGTCTGCTCGTAGGAGACGCGGCAGAACATCTTTATTCCAGGCGCATTCATCGGCACGATGAACATCACCGACAGCGACGGATCCTCGGTGACCGTCGCCGATCCCTGCGCCAGGAAATTATAGTGCGTCAGCGCCGAGGACGTCGCCACCACCTTGGCGCCGGAGACGTAGATGCCGGCATCCGTCTCCTTGGTGATGTGGACGAAGACATCCTTCACCTGTTCGGCCGGCTTGTGGCGGTCGATCGGCGGGTTGACGATGGCATGGTTCATGAACAGCACGGCTTCCTGGGCACGCCTGTGCCAGGTCAGGGCATTGTCCCTGAACGGCCCGTACCAGTCGGCATTGGCGCCGAGCGTGTTCATCAGCGCCGCCTTGTAGTCTGGCGTGCGGCCCATCCAGCCATAGGACATGCGCGACCACTCGGCGATCGCCGTCTGCTGGGCGGCGAGTTCGCCAGAGGATTTGGCGACGCGGGAATATTTGTGGGTGTAGCCGCCCGAGCCGGTGTCGGTCGGTGAGGTCAGTGTGTCCCGCCGCAGGGGATCATGCAGGGCGTCGTAGAGGCGTGCCAGCGACCGCGCCGAGTTGCGCATCGAAGAATGCGTGGTGACGTCGGCAATGCGTTCGCCGTTGATATAGACCTCGCGGCCGTCGCGCAGGCTCTCCAGATACTCAGCCCCGGTGAACGGCCGTGCCTTATCAGTGCGGAAGTCTTCTGATCGCATGATGGTCCTCCTCTTGAGTCGCAACACTAGCGCCTTGGGCATGCTTCGGTTATGGACGGAACGGCAAAACCGATTGGACTTTTTCAGGCGCCATGAGCCAGAATTCCATCCCCGACTTCTTCGTCTATGGCGAGCCGGTGAGGCCGCTCGATGTCGGTTTCCTGCATGTCGAGACGGTGCTTGCGCGCAGCAATATCCATCTTGGTCAGGTTGCGGCGCACAAGCATCCGCAGATGGGCCAGATCACCTACTGGACCAGCGGCTCCGGCACCTACCGTATCGAAGACCGATCCTGGGACTTTTCGGCGCCTGCCGTCAGCTTCGTGCCGAGCGCTGTCGTGCATGGCTTCTCGATCGGGCCCGGCACCGACGCCATCGTCGTCTCGGTCGCCGACGGCGCGCTCGCCGCAATCGCCAGTCACAGCCTGCTGCCGCTGGACAGGCCGGTCTTTGCCGACGGTCTGCCGCGACACGCAGCGTGGACGAGACTGGCGGCGGTGCTGGAGATGATCGCCGCCGAATATGCCGAAGCGCAAGCCGGCAATGACAGGGTCCTGCCGGCGCTGATCGCCGTCGCACTCTCCCACATTGCGCGCCTGAGCCCCGGCGTGACCGCCTCCGCCGCCTCTTCCGATGCTTCGCTGGCGCGGGGCCTGCGCCGGCTCGCCGACGCGCATTTCCGCGACAACTGGCCGGTCGATCGCTACGTCGAGGCGTTGGCCACCACGCCGCATCTTCTCGACAAGGCTGCCCATGCGGTTCTGGGCGCCGGCGTCAAGCGGGTCGTCAGCGAAAGGCGGCTGCTGGAGGCCAAGCGTCTGCTGCTGTTCACCGTACGCACGGTGGAGGACATCGCCTACGAGATCGGCTTCGACGACCCGGCGTATTTTTCACGGTTCTTTCGCGCGCGGGTCGGCGAAGCGCCCGCCGCCTGGCGCCGGAAGCACTTGCAGGGCCATTGATCCTGCGTGAAATGCAGATCCCGTGACGCGCAATCCTCGATGTTGCAGCCACAGCCACTTTTTCGTGAAGCTGAACGGGTTGATCCCTTCGCCTGTCTGCCTAGGTAGAAAGGAGCGGCGGGCGCCACGCAAATCTGACATCGGACCAATCTGACGGTCGGCATGATATTTTCCTGCATTCAAAAGCTTGCCCTTCCTGTTCTCTTCGTTGGCATCCAGTCTTCCTGCGTCGTTCCCGACGATGCGTCGCGTATCGCCAAGGTTGATCCAACGGCGGCGGCCGCCCGCAAGGAGATGGTCGGCCTCAGCGAAGCCGATGTTCGAATGTGCGCCGGGTTTCCCACCGCCACCGCCGACGCCGGCCGATCGGGCCAGATCTGGACCTACAAGCGCATCGTCCAGCGCGGCAATCTCAGCATTGTGGTTCCGACTCTAGCGGTAGGCGCGATCCCGGCGGTCGGAGGCTCCGTCAATGTCGCTCCCGGCGGCTATTGCGACACGCAAATTCGCATGGTCGACGGCCGCGTCGCCGAAGTTGCCTATGCCGGCGACAACAATTTGCCGAACAGGCGCGACGCGCTTTGTGTCAGCACGGTGGACGCCTGCGTGACCTATGCGCGTCAACACGGTCAGAGGCCGGCGGCCAGATCGGCCAGATAGCCTGCGGCAGCGAAACGGCGATGACGGTCACGCAAATATCGTTGAGGGCTTGACTGACCCGCCGGACAGAATACGCTAGCGCAAAATACCGGCTCTGATCGCCGGGCGGCAAGAATGCCTCGTATGCCTCGCCCTTCCGGCGCTGGCTGCGAGGCATTGTCATTTTGGGGATCTGTTTGAAACGGCGTATCGAGATCGGCATCCTGTATTCCCGCTCGGGGAGCTATCAGCTCGTCTCCGATGCGTGCCGCATCGGCGCCATGCGCGCCATCGCCGACATCAACGCCGATCGCAGCTCAGGCGTCGAACTGGTGCCGGTCGAGCGCGATCCGCAAAGCAATGCGGACCGCTACGCGACGCTGTGCGAGGATATTTTCAGGACCAGCAGTGCGCGCCATGTCGTCGGCTGCGTCACCTCGTGGAGCCGCAAGGAAACCATTCCGGTGCTCGAGAAGGCGGGCGGCATGCTCTGGTACGCCTGCCCCTATGAGGGCTTCGAGGCCAACGAGCACGTCGTCTACATGCACGCCTGCCCCAACCAGCATCTGGTGCCGCTGATGGCGCATGTCGTGCCGCGTTTCGGCGCCAACGGTTTCCTGCTCGGCTCGAACTACATCTGGGGCTGGGAGATGAACCGCGTCGCGCGCGACCTGATCGCGGATGCCGGCGGCAAGGTTCTGGGCGAACGCTATCTGCGCATCGGCGAGACCGATGTGTCGCGGCTGATCGCGGAGATCCGCGCCACGCGGCCGAACTTCGTCCTCAACAACCTGATCGGCACCTCGTCCTACGCCTTCCTCGCGGCCTATCGCGACCTGGGTCACGAGGATGCCGCCTTCAGTCCCGAGACTTGTCCCGTCATCTCCTGCAACCTCACCGAAGGTGAGCTGCCGGCGATCGGTGAATCCGGCAAGGGACATCTGTCGGTCGGGCCGTATTTCGCGCCGCGGCCGGCCGCCTTCGCCTCGTCTTTCGAGGCCTCCGCCTATGCCTCCGTGCAGGTGATGGCCGACGTGCTCTCCAGCAATCCCGAAGCCGGTCCGGCGGGATTTTCCCGAGCCTTCGCAGAACGCCGCTTCTCCACCCGGCTCGGGCCGATAGCCATCGACGCCCATTCCCAGCACGCGACGCTGCCGGTGATCATCGGGCGCATCGCGGATGGCTTGTTCGAGGTCGTCAGCCGCGAGGACGAAGTCGCGCCAGACCCGTATCTGTCGCGCTACGACCCGGCAAAAACATTCGGCCGCCCGCGCCTGAGGGTGGTGTCGTGACGAGAACCCCACGCATCCCCAATCTCGGCGGCGCCAGGGCCTTTATCCTGCATCGCCCGCACCCGACGGTGCAGGCGATCACCAGGCAATTGTCGGCCATCGGCCTGATCACGCTGGACTGCTGGCCCGAACTACCGCCCGAGGCGCTGGCGGCCGATTTCGTCTTCTTCGACGCCGATCTCGGCTTCGACGAGCAATTCCCGTGGAAGCCGGGCGAAGCGCCGATGCCGCTGGTGGCGCTGATCGGTTCCGAGGCGCCCGGCCGCATCGAATGGGCATTGTCGCACAAGGCCGACGCCCAGCTCCTGAAGCCGGTCGGCAATGCCGGCGTCTACAGCGCACTGCTGATCGCAAGGCAAAGTTTCGAGGCGCGAAAACACCTGGCCAGCGAAATCGCCTCGCTTCGCCAGCGCGTCGCCGAGCGCCAGACCATCGTGCGCGCGGTGACGGCACTGGCGAAAGGCGCCGATGACGGCCGCGCCTATGCGCAGCTTCGCTCGCTGGCGATGAGCTGGCAGATCAGCGTTGAGGATGCCGCGCGGCGGATCGTGGCCATGACAAGTGAAGAAGCAACGGGGGAAGAAGGCGGCGATGACCAGTCCCATCGCGCCTGATCTCACCGCGCCAGGGCGCATGCCGGTCAAGCCGCGCGCCGGCGTCTGGCGCCGGCTGGTCAGGCGCCGTCTGGCACTGCTTGGGCTGGTGATCGTCGCCATTGTCGTTGCCGGCGCCGTGCTGGCGCCATGGCTGACAGGCTACGATCCCAACGAGCAGATGTTCGACGGCCTGACCATCGAGGGCTCGCCCTTGCCGCCGGATGCAAAATTCTGGCTGGGCACCGACCTGCTCGGCCGCGACCTGTTGACCCGCATCCTCTACGGAGCCCGCACCTCGCTGATCATCGGCATCGTCGCCAATGGCGTGGCGCTGTTCATCGGCACGCTGGTCGGTGTTACCGCGGGTTATTTCCGCGGCTGGATCGGCAGCGCGCTGATGCGTTTCACCGATTTGATGATGGCGTTTCCGGCACTGCTGCTCGCCATTTGCCTGGCTGCGGTGTTCGAGCCGAGCCTGTGGATCGTCGCTATGGTCATCGCCCTGGTCAACTGGGTGCAGACCGCCCGCGTTATCTACACCGAGACCTCTTCGCTCGCCGAACGCGAGTTCATCGACGCCGAGCGCACCATCGGGGCGAGCGCACCGCGCATCCTGTTTCGCCACATCCTGCCGCATCTCCTGCCGACCATCATCGTCTGGGGCACGCTCGGCATTTCGACCACGGTGCTGTTGGAGGCGACGCTCTCCTTCCTCGGCATCGGCGTGCAGCCGCCGACCGCGTCCTGGGGCAACATCATCTTCGAGAACCAGACCTACTTCCAGGCAGCACCCTGGCTGGTGTTCTTTCCCGGCGCGGCGATCCTGGCGCTGGCGCTGGCCTTCAACCTGATCGGCGACGCGCTGCGCGACATCCTCGATCCGACGCAAAGGGGCCGGGCATGATCGCCTATCTCGGCCGCCGCCTGATCCAGTCGCTGCTGATCCTGCTCGGCGTCTCGCTGATCACCTTCGCGCTGCTCTATCTCTTGCCGGCCGACCCGGTGCGCCAGATCGCCGGCCGCAGCGCCACGCCGCAGACGGTCGAGAACATCCGCCAGCAGCTCGGCCTCGACCAGCCCTTCATCGTCCAATACTGGCGCTATCTCACAAAGCTCATCAGCGGCGATCTCGGCCGCTCCTACATCCAGCGCTCCGAGGTCACCGAGCTGATCGTCTCGCGGCTGCCGGCCAGCCTGTTGCTGATGGTCGGCGCCATCCTGTGCGAACTGCTGCTCGGCCTGAGCATGGGCCTGATCGCCGCCGTCAAGCGCGGCACCGCCACCGACCAGACGCTGATGGTCGCCTCCTTCGTCGGCGTCTCGGCGCCGCAATTCGTCGTCGGCCTGCTGCTGCTCTACGTCTTTGCCGTGCGGCTCAGCTGGTTCCCGATCGGCGGCTATGGCACCTGGCGTCATCTCGTGCTGCCGTCGCTGACCATGGGCATACTCGGCGCCGGCTGGTACGCCCGCATGATGCGCTCGTCGATGATCGATGTTCTGTGCCAGGATTATGTCCGCACCGCCCGCGCCAAGGGCCTGGCGCGGCGAGCCATCCTGTTCCGCCATGCGCTGCCCAACGCCATCCTGCCGGTCATCGCCATGATCGGCATCGACATCGGCATCTTCATGGGTGGCATTGTTGTCGTCGAAAGCGTGTTCGGCTGGCCTGGCATTGGCCAGCTGGCGTGGCAGGCCATCCAGCGCGTGGACATCCCGATCATCATGGGCGTCACCCTGGTCTCGGCCTTCGCCATCGTGCTCGGCAATCTGCTGGCCGACGTCATCGCGCCCTTCATCGACCCCCGCATCAAGCTCAGATGAAAATGAAAACCAGACAGAGAAAGGGAACATAAAAATGAAAAAGTTTCTCGCATCCACGGTAGCGGCATCGGCGCTGGCGCTGATGCTCGGCATGACAAGTGTTCGCGCCGAAGACGCGATCGATCCGAACGCCAAGCAGGGCGGCGCCATCACCATCACCTACAAGGACGATGTCGCCACGCTCGATCCGGCGATCGGCTATGACTGGCAGAACTGGTCGATGATCAAGAGCCTGTTCGACGGGCTGATGGATTACGAACCGGGCACCACCAATTTGAAGCCCGACCTTGCCGAAAGCTACGAGATCGCGCCCGACGGCAAGGCCTTCACCTTCAAGCTGCGCCATGGCGTGAAATTCCACAATGGCCGCGAAATGACCGCCGACGACGTGAAATATTCGCTCGACCGCGTCACCAATCCCAAGACTCAGAGCCCCGGCGCCGGCTTTTTCGGCTCGATCAAGGGCTATGACGATGTCGCCGCAGGCAAGGCCGAGAGCCTCTCGGGCGTCACCGTCGTCGATCCCTATACGGTCAAGCTCGAGCTGACCCGGCCCGACGCCACCTTCCTGCATGTCATGGCCATCAACTTCTCGCATATCGTGCCGAAGGAAGAGGTCGAGAAATACGGCGCCGATTTCGGCAAGCATCCGGTCGGCACCGGCGCTTTCAAGCTCGCCGAATGGACACTCGGCCAACGCATCGTCTTCGAGCGCAATGCGGACTATTGGCACAAGGGCCTGCCGCATCTGGACAAGATCACCTTCGAGATCGGCCAGGAGCCGATCGTTGCGCTGCTGCGCCTGCAGAAGGGCGAGATCGACGTGCCCGGCGACGGCATTCCGCCGGCAAAATTCCAGGAGGTGATGGCCGATCCGGAGCAGAAGGCACGCGTCGTCGAAGGCGGCCAGCTGCACACCGGCTATGTCACCATGAACACCACCATGGCCCCGTTCGACAATGTGAAGGTGCGCCAGGCGGTCAACATGGCGATCAACAAGGCGCGCATCATCCAGATCATCAACGGCCGCGCTGTGCCGGCCAACCAGCCGCTGCCGCCGTCGATGCCGGGCTACGACAAGGAGTACAAGGGCTATCCCTATGACGTCGCCAAGGCCAAGGCGCTGCTTGCCGAGGCCGGTCATCCCGATGGTTTCGACACGCAATTGTTCGCCATGAACACCGATCCCAACCCGCGCATCGCCCAGGCGATCCAGCAGGACCTGGCGGCGATCGGCATCAAGGCCAGCATCCAGTCGCTGGCTCAGGCAAACGTCATTGCCGCCGGCGGCGACAAGGCCGGCGCACCGATGATCTGGTCCGGCGGCATGGCCTGGATCGCCGACTTCCCGGATCCGTCGAACTTCTACGGCCCGATCCTCGGCTGCGCCGGCGCGGTGCCGGGCGGCTGGAACTGGTCGTGGTACTGCAACAAGGATCTCGACGCCAAGGCGGCCGAGGCCGACTCAGTGGTCGACCCGGCCAAGGCCGGCGAGCGCGACAAGATGTGGAGCGCCATCTACGACAAGGTGATGGAAGACGCGCCCTGGGCGCCGGTCTTCAACGAGCAGCGCTTCACCATGAAATCGGCGCGCATGGGCGGCGCCGACAACCTCTATGTCGACCCGGTCCATATCCCGATCAACTACGACAATGTGTACGTAAAAGATGTGCAATAACTGCGACTACACCATCCACGGGCGCCAACATCATTTCGGCTGGGACAATTCGTTTGTTCCGGCCGAGCGGGTGGCGCCCGGCTCGACCATCGAGTTCCAGTGCCTCGATTCCTCCGGCGGCCAGTTGCAGGCCGACAGCACGGTCGCCGACGTCGCCAGGCTCGACTTCGCCACCGTCAATCCGGTGACCGGGCCGATTTTCGTCGAGGGCGCCGAGCCGGGTGACGCGCTGAAGGTGACGATCGAGATGTTCAAACCGTCCGGCTTCGGCTGGACGGCCAACATTCCCGGTTTCGGGCTGCTCGCCGACGATTTCAAGGAGCCGGCGCTGAACATCTGGAAATACGACGCTGCCTCGCTCGAGCCGGCGCTGTTCGGCAAAAATGCGCGGGTGCCGTTGAAACCCTTCGCCGGCACCATCGGCAACGCGCTGGCGGAAAAGGGCCACCATTCGGTGGTCCCGCCAAGGCGCGTCGGCGGCAATCTCGACATTCGCGATCTCGCCGCCGGCACCACGCTCTATCTGCCGGTGGAAGTGGCGGGCGCGCTGTTTTCGGTCGGCGATACCCATGCCGCGCAAGGCGACGGCGAGGTTTGCGGCACGGCGATCGAAAGCCCGATGGACGTCGTGCTCAAGCTCGATCTGGTCAAGGACGCCAGGCTGAAGACGCCGCGCTTCACCACGCCAGGCCCGGTGACGCGCCATCTCGACGCCAAGGGCTATGAGGTGACGACCGGCATCGGCCCGGACCTGATGGCCGGCGCCAGGGAGGCGGTTGCCCAGATGGTCGACCTGCTCGCCGGGAGGTACAAAATCGACCCGGTCGAAGCCTATATGCTGGCCTCTGTGTGCGGCGATCTCAGGATCAGCGAGATCGTCGACATGCCGAACTGGGTGGTGTCGTTCTACTTCCCGCGCTGCGTGTTTGAATGATGTCAAGTCGGCGCTGCACCCCCCTCTGTCCTGCCGGACATCTCCCCCTCAAGGGGGGAGATCAGATGTCACTTCGGCTTTCGCCAATCTCTAATGTTGCAAGGGGGAGCGCCGGCCCACGTGACGGCCAATCTCCCCCCTTGAGGGGGAGATGTCCGGCAGGACAGAGGGGGGCGTGCCGGAATCAACCTCTCAGAACTTTGCCTTTGCAATGACCTCAACCCCCAAATCCATCCTCGACATCGCCAACCTCTGCGTCAGCGTGCGCGGCGAGGATGGCGAGCGCGAGGTTGTCTCCGACCTGTCGCTCACGCTGAGCCGTGGCGAGACGCTCTGCATTGCCGGTGAATCCGGCTCCGGCAAATCGATGACCGCACTGGCCATCATGCAATTGCTGCCGCAGCCGGCGGCGCGCATATCGTCTGGGAAAATCCATCTGGGCGATACAGATCTGACGACTCTCGATGAGCGCGGGATGCGGCGCATTCGCGGCGACCGCATCGCCATGATCTTCCAGGAGCCGATGACCTCGCTCAACCCGGTGCTGTCGATCGGCCGGCAGCTCACCGAATCCATCGAGGCACACACCAGCCTGTCGCAGGGCGAAGCTCGTCAGCGCGCCATCGAGGCGTTGAAGGCGGTGCGCATTTCGGAAGCCGAAAGCCGGCTAAAGCAGTTTCCGCACGAACTGTCCGGCGGCATGCGCCAGCGGGTGATGATCGCCATGGCGCTGGCGCTCGAGCCGGACGTGCTGATCGCCGACGAGCCGACGACGGCCCTCGACGTCACCGTGCAAGGCGAGGTGCTGGAGCTGCTGCGCGACCTGCAGTGCCAGCACGGCACCAGCGTCATCCTGATCACCCACGACATGGGCGTCGTCGCCGAAATGGCCGACCGCGTCATCATCATGCGGCATGGCCGCATGGTCGAAGAGGGAAGAACCGCTGACATTTTTGCCAGGCCGCAAGCCGACTACACGCGCGAACTGCTTGCCGCCGTGCCGCGCATCGGCAGCGGTATCGGCCGCCAGAAATCCAGGGATGCCGAGACGGCGATGCCGGCCAATGTCGCAGAAGTCAACGACCTGCATGTCCGCTTCGACCTGCATGGCGGCTTCTTCGGCCGGGTCACCCGCCGCGTCCACGCGGTGGAAGGCGTGACCTTCTCGATCGCGCCCAACGAGACGCTGGCGCTGGTCGGCGAATCCGGCTGCGGCAAGTCGACCACCGCCAAGGCACTGGCCGGACTGGTGCCCTACAGCGGCGACATCGCCATTGGCGGCCGCAATCTGTCCGGCCTTGGCCGCGACGAGCGTAAGGCGGTGCGCCGCGACGTGCAGATGATTTTTCAGGATCCCTACGCCTCGCTCGACCCGCGCATGCGCGTCGGCGACCTCGTCGCCGAGCCGCTGCTGATCCATGGCGTCGCCTCGAAGCAAGAGCGCAGTGACCGTGTCGCCGCGCTGTTCGAGCGCGTCGGCCTGTCGGCCGATCAGATGGAGCTCTATCCGCATGAATTCTCCGGCGGCCAGCGCCAGCGCGTCTGTATTGCACGCGCTCTTGCGCTGCGGCCGAAGCTGATCATCGCCGACGAAAGCGTCTCGGCGCTCGACGTTTCGGTGCAGGCGCGCGTGCTCGATCTGTTGAAGGAATTACAGCGCGAATTCGGCGTCGCCTATCTCTTCATCTCGCATGACATGGCTGTGGTCGAGAACATCTCCGACCGCGTCGCCGTCATGTATCTCGGCCAGATCGTCGAGATGGGCACGCGCGACCAGGTCTTTTCCAACCCGCGCCACCCCTACACCAGACGCCTCATCGAAGCCGTGCCGGTGCCCGATCCAGCCAAGCGAAGAAGCCGCTTCGCCCGCCTGGACCAGGAGATCCCGAGCGCCACCCGCAGGATCGGCGAGGCGCCGCTGAAACTGGCGCTGAGGGATGTCGGCAACGGCCATCTCGTCGCCGCCGAGGGCTGAGCCGGCACTGCCGCCGGCGGTTCACGTGTTTGTGTCTCGATCTCGCGCTCAAGGCTCGCATTCCGCCGCCAAACCGTATCGCTTCGAGCACGAAATCCCTAACGGCCTCTTGCCCTCTGTCCCTATCTTCCTCATGTTCAATACCATTGCGATGATCGATCGTAGGAGGGTCGGTCGGATTCATCGCTATGGGAGGAAGTCAACCATGAAGGTAAGCCTTTTCGTTTCCGCGGCACTTCTCGCCGCATCCACGATCCCCGCCTCGGCCGCCGAAATTTCCGACGGCAAAGTCAAGATCGGCATCCTCAACGACCAGTCGGGCGTCTATGCCGATTTCGGCGGCAAGTGGTCGGTCGAGGCGGCCAAGATGGCGGTCGAGGATTTCGGCGGCAAGGTGCAGGGAGCGCCGATAGAAATCATCAGCGCCGACCACCAGAACAAACCGGATATCGCCTCCAACATCGCGCGGCAGTGGTACGACACCGAGCAGGTCGATGCCATCATGGAACTGACGACCTCTTCGGTGGCGCTCGCCGTCCAGGGGATCTCCAAGGAAAAGAAGAAGATCGACATCGTCACCGGCGCGGCAACCACGGAGCTGACTGGTAAACAATGTTCGCCCTATGGCTTCCACTGGGCCTATGACACTCATTCGCAAGCGGTTGGGACCGGCGGCTCTCTCGTGCAGCAGGGCGGCGACAGCTGGTTCTTCGTCACCGTCGACTATGCATTCGGCTATTCGCTGAAGGATCAGACCACCAAGTTCGTCGAGAGCCATGGCGGCAAGGTGCTGGGCGAGGTGCGTTATCCCCTGGGATCGACCGATTATTCGTCCTTCCTGCTGCAGGCGCAATCGTCGGGCGCCAAGGTCATCGGCCTGGCCAATGCCGGCCTCGATACCTCCAACTCGATCAAGCAGGCGGCCGAATTCGGCATCGTGCAGGGCGGTCAGCGTCTTGCCGCACTCCTGTTCACGCTGGCCGAGGTGCATGGGCTTGGCCTTCAAGCGGCGCAGGGCGTTGTGCTGACCGAAGGCTATTATTGGGATCGCGACGACAAGAGCCGCGAATTCGGGCAGCGCTTTTTCAAGCGCACCAACCGCATGCCGAACATGATCCAGGCCTCGACCTATTCAGCGGTGACGCAGTACCTGAAAGCGATCGACAAGGCCGGCACGGACGAGACCGAAGCCGTCGCCAAGCAACTGCATTCGATGCCTGTGGACGACGCCGCGATAACCAACGGCAAAGTGCAGGCGGACGGCAACATGGTCCACGACATGTACCTCTATCAGGTCAAGTCGCCAGCCGAGAGCACCAAGGAGTGGGACTACTACAAATATCTCGCCACCATTCCTGGCAACGAGGCCTTCCTGAGCGAAAAGGAAAGCGGCTGTCCGACGGCCGGCCAGTGATCGGCGCGGCCGATGGCGCCGACTGACCTGAGCGCGAACGAGCCGCCTGTGGTGCTTTCCGCCCGCGGGTTGCGGCGTGACTTTGCCGGCTTCATCGCCGTGAAAAACGTCGATCTGGATGTTCGCCATGGCAACATCCATGCCCTGATCGGACCCAACGGCGCCGGCAAGACGACCGTCTTCAACCTGCTCACCAAGTTCCTGGCGCCGACCAGCGGCAGGATCGAGCTGCTTGGCCATGACATCACCCGCACGTCGCCGGCCAGGGTCGCGCGGATGGGCCTGGTGCGCTCGTTCCAGATATCGGCGATTTTTCCGCACCTCAGCGTGCTCGACAATGTCCGCGTCGCCCTGCAGCGGCCGGGCGGGCTCAGCGTTCAGTTCTGGCGCTCGCTGGCGGCGCTCGACCGGCTGACGCCGCGTGCCGAGGAATTGCTTCGCTCGGTCGGTCTCGACGACGCCAGGAACAGGCTCGCCGGCGACCTTTCCTATGGCAGGAAACGCGTGCTCGAGATCGCCACGACCCTGGCGCTCGATCCGAAAGTGCTGCTGCTGGACGAGCCGATGGCCGGCATGGGGCACGAGGACGTGGCCACGGTTTCCGACCTTATCCGTTCGGTGGCCAAGGATCGCGCCGTGCTGATGGTCGAGCACAATCTGACTGTCGTGGCCGACCTTTGCGACTGGATAACGGTCATGCAGCGCGGCGAGGTGCTGGCCGCCGGCGACTACGCCACGGTCAGCCGCGACGAGCGCGTCAAGATCGCCTATATGGGCACCGCCGATGACTAGTGCCGCACCTCTGCTTGCCGTCAGCGGCCTCAACGCCTGGTATGGCGAGGGCCATGCGCTGCACGGCGTCGATCTGGAAGTGTTTTCCGGCGAGACGGTCACACTGCTCGGCCGCAATGGCGTCGGCAAGACGACGACGCTGCGCGCCATCATGGGGCTGATCCGCAAGCGAACCGGCCGGATCGCCTTCGGCGGACAGGATCTGATGCGGCTGCCGCTGCACCGCACCGCGCATCAGGGCATCGGCTTCGTGCCGGAGGAGCGCGGCATCTTCGCGACGCTGACCGTCGACGAGAACCTGGTTCTGCCGCCGGTCGTGGCCGAGGGCGGCATGAGCGTCGAGGAGATATTCGATCTGTTCCCCAATCTGAAGGAGCGGCGCAACAGTCCCGGCACCAGGCTGTCGGGTGGCGAACAGCAGATGCTGGCGATCGCGCGCATGTTGAGAACGGGTGTGAAAATGCTGCTTCTCGATGAGCCGACGGAGGGGCTCGCTCCCGTCATCGTGCAGCGCATCGGCGCGTTGCTGGCGACGTTGAAAAAGCGCGGCATGACGACCCTGCTGGTCGAGCAGAATTTTCGCTTCGCCAGCCGTGTCGCCGATCGTTTCTATCTGATGGAGCACGGCAAGGTGGTGGCGGGGTTTCCGGTCGGCGAGCTGCCGGACCGCATGACGCAGCTCCACGAAGTCCTGGGTGTATGATGGCGCCATGACGATGATCTTCGGCATCCCCGTTCAGGCCTTCCTCGGCCAGTTGCTGGTCGGCCTGATCAACGGCTCGTTCTACGCCATGCTGAGCCTGGGCCTGGCTGTCATATTCGGCTTGCTGCGCGTCATCAATTTCGCCCATGGCGCCCAGTATATGCTCGGCGCCTTCGTCGGCTATCTGCTGCTCACCCATCTCGGCATCGGCTACTGGCCCGCCTTGATCCTTGCCCCGCTGATCGTCGGTGTCTTCGGCATCGTGGTCGAGCGCCTGGCGCTGTCGCGGCTGTACGATCTCGATCCGCTCTACGGGCTGCTCTTCACCTTCGGCCTCGCGCTCGTGCTCGAAGGCATCTTCCGCTACTATTACGGCGTCTCGGGAAACCCCTACGCCGTGCCGCCGCTGCTTGCGGGAGGCACCAATCTCGGCTTCATGTTCCTGCCCAATTATCGCGGCTGGGTCGTCGTCGCCTCGCTGATCGTCTGCTTCGGAACCTGGGCGCTGATCGAGAAGACCAGGCTCGGTTCCTACCTGCGCGCCGCGACGGAGAATCCCCGCCTCGTCCAGGCTTTCGGCGTCAACGTGCCGTTGCTGCTGACGCTGACCTACGGCCTCGGCTCCGCGCTGGCTGGGCTTGCCGGAATTCTGGCAGCGCCGATCTATCAGGTGAGCCCGCTTATGGGGTCGGATCTCATCATCGTCGTCTTCGCTGTCGTCGTGGTCGGCGGCATGGGATCGATCCTCGGCGCGATCGTCACCGGCTACATGCTCGGCCTTGCCGAAGGCCTGACCAAGGTCTTCTACCCCGAGGCCTCCAACCTCGTGGTCTTCGTCATCATGGCCATCGTGCTTCTGGTCCGGCCGGCCGGCCTGTTCGGAAGGGACGCCTGACATGTCGGAAGAGACATCTGACATGTCGGAACTGACGCTTCGCGAGACATCGGCCAAAACCTCGGCGCGGCTTGAATGGACGCTGGTCGGGCTCGGCATCCTGGCGCTGCTGGTGGCGCCTTTCCTAGTCTATCCGATCTTCCTGATGAAGATGCTGTGCTTTGCGCTGTTTGCCTGTGCGTTCAATCTCCTGCTTGGCTACACCGGGCTGCTGTCGTTCGGCCACGCCACCTTTTTCGGCGGCGCCGCCTACTTGACGGCGCATGCCGTCAAGGTCTGGGGCTGGCCGCCGGAAGCCGGCATTCTGCTCGGCATGGCGGGTGCGGCCTTGCTCGGCCTTGTCATGGGCTTTTTCGCCATTCGCCGGCAAGGCATCTATTTTGCCATGATCACGCTGGCGCTGTCGCAGATGTTCTTCTTCTTCTGCGTGCAGGCGCCGTTCACGCAAGGCGAGGATGGCATCCAAGGTGTGCCGCGCGGCATGCTGCTGGGCGTCCTCGACCTGAACGTCTCGCTGAACATGTATTATTTCGTGCTGGCGGTGTTCCTGATCGGCGTCTTCGCCATCTGGCGCATCGTCAATTCGCCGTTCGGCATGATCCTGCGCTCGATCCGCGAGAACGAGAACCGCGCCATTTCGCTGGGCTATTCCGTCGCCAACTACAAGCTCGGCGCTTTCGTCATGTCGGCGGCGCTGGCCGGGCTGGCCGGATCGCTCAAGGCGATCGTTTTCCAGTTCGCCACGCTCACCGACGTCACCTGGCAGATGTCGGGCGAGGTGATCCTGATGACGCTTCTGGGCGGCATCGGCACCATGGTCGGGCCGATCATCGGCGCCAGCCTTGTCATCGGCCTGGAAAACACGCTTGCCACTTCCGGCTTTCCGGTGACCATCGCCACCGGCCTGATCTTCATGGTGTGCGTGCTCGTCTTCCGGCGCGGCATCGTCGGCGAATTTTACGCGCGGATTTTCGGGCGAGCGGGAAAGGACTGATCAGCTGCAGGTTGGCGGGACGCGGTTTGCGCGTGGTGACGCATGCGTCACCACAATGAGCACCTGTCCGGATTCTTGAGAAAGCTATAGACCTCGATCAAATCGATGCGACTGCTTGCGACCTGGGGCAATTGCGACTCCATCGGAACGGGTGAGCACTGCTTTGGGCAAATCGTGATGCGCGCATTCTTTCGATTGCTTGTCGTTGTAATCATGGCGTCCGGCGTGACCGGTTGCACCAGTATTTCCTACTACGCGCAATCCGTGCAGGGCCATCTGCGGATCATGACGGCGCGCCAGGATGTCGGAAAACTGATCGAGGATCCGTCGACGCCGAAGGCATTGCGCGCGCGAATGGCATCGGCGAGCGCTATACGACAGTTCGCAACGGATGAACTGGCGCTGCCTGACAACAACAGCTACCGCAGCTATGTCGACATTGGTCGGGACTCAGTGACATGGGCCGTCTTCGCCGCGCCGGCATTTTCGCTGACGCCGCGAACATGGTGTTTCCCTGTTTTCGGCTGTGTTCCCTACCGGGGGTATTTCTCCAGGAAGTCCGCGACTGAAACCGCTGTCGAACTTCAGGGACAGGGCATGGACGTCTATGTGACGGGCATCACGGCATATTCCACGCTTGGCTGGTCGAGCGACCCGCTGCTCAGCACGATGTTCGGCCAGGATGAAACCTATCTCGCAGCGCTGGTGTTCCATGAACTGGCCCACCAGCGCGTCTACGTGCACGACGATTCCGCATTCAACGAGGCGTTCGCTGTCGCCGTCGAAACAACCGGCGTGAAAAAATGGCTGCGCGCGGTTGACGATGCCGCCGCATTGCGCCGTTACGAAGCGGCCCGGAAGCGAAAAGCTGAATTTCTTGCGCTGGTGTCGCGGACCCGCGACGAGTTGGCGCAAGTCTATTCCAACGCCGGCACCTCGGAGCAAAAACTGGCCGCGAAGACGGCCGCGATTGAACGGCTGCGGATGCGCTACCGACACATGCGCGACAGGCGCTGGGGCCGATACCGGGGATACGATGCCTGGTTCGCTTCCCCGATCAACAACGCAAAGCTCGCCGCGACGTCCGTTTATAGCGATCGGGTGGCCGCGTTTCTGCGCCTGTTCGACTTGTGTTCGGGCGACTATGTCAGCTTCTATGCATCGGTCCGGCGGATTAGCGCACTGGACGAAGCTCACCGTGCCGAAGCCCTTGCGGCGGCAGATCGCTGTTATTGAGCCGGTCAAAAGGGATGGCCCGAAGCGTCGGGGAACTTGCGTCCGAAACCAACCAAATCGCGCGATTGAGATCGCCCGCGCGGTTCTACTGGTCCGAGAACTTCACGCTCACGCCGCGCTGCCGAAAATAAGCCTGCATCAGCTTGCGGCCCGAGCGGTTGTTCTGCGCCAGCTTGGCCGGATCGAACACCGCCTGTTTGATCCCCTCTCGCGTCAGCGCCGCCTTAAGTGCCGCGATATGTGTGTCGATGTCGGCATTGTCAGCCCGGAGGGAGGCATAGATGCTCTCGGTCGCCTCGGCCACGGTCGGTTCGCTCATTGGTGTCGTCCTTTGGTTGGTTGGGCGGCGCTTAGCACAGATTCGCGGTCCGCCGATACCGAGACCGTCAGTACACAGCGCCCGTCGCGAAAGCGAACCGTTCCTTATGGGGCTTCGTAGAGTTCCAGCGGCAATCCATCCGGGTCCCTGAAAAAGGTAAACCGCTGGTCTGTGTATGGGTCGATCCGGATAGGCTCGACGGCAACGCCTGCGGCTTCCAGGCGGATAATTACGGGCTCAAGATTAGCCACAGCGAATGCCAGATGTCTCAGGCCTGTAGCCTCTGGGTGGGATGGCCGCATCGCTGGTGCAGGGAAGGAGAACAATTCCAGTTGGGCCGACCCGATCCGCAGATCCGCCTTCCATGATTGCCGCTCCTCCCGATAAACCTCCCGGATCAGATCGAGGCCGAGGAGTTCGACGTAGAACCGTCGCGACTGGTCGTAGTCGGTGCAGATGAGCGCGACGTGGTGAATGGCGTTCAGCATGCTGCTAACCTTGGTCAAGCCGGGATATGAGGCCAAGACGCTTCAAGGCCTGGATCGTCGCGCGCCACGGCTCTGATTTGCCCTGTCCTTCCATCTCACCCATAACACCCGCGTTCCACCGCCAGCCGCCGCACCAGCGCCAGCACGGCATCGATGGTCGGGGTCGGCTTGTCCGTGAGCCGGCCAAGTTCCTGCACCGCGCTCACCAGCGCGTCGATCTCCATCGGCCTGCCGCGCTCCAGGTCCTGCAGCATCGAGGTCTTGTGTTCGCCGACATCGCCGGCGCCCTTGATGCGCCGGTCGACCGCTATGGGAAAACGCACGCCGAGGCTTTCGCCGATCGCCTGCGCCTCCAGCATCATGGTGCGGGCCAGCGTGCGGGTGCCATCGTCGGCAACGATCGCGGCCAGCGTGCTGCCGGTCAGCGCCGAGATCGGGTTGAAGGAGAGGTTGCCCCACAGTTTTACCCAGATTTCGCTACGGATGTCCTCGCGCACTGGCGCTTGCAAGCCGGCCTTGACCATCTCCTCGGCCAGAAGCGTGACCCGTTCGCTGCGCTCGCCGGAGGGTTCGCCGAGCGAGAAACGTTTGCCCTCGACATGACGGATGAGGCCCGGCGCATCGACCTCGACGGCGGGATAGACGACCGAGCCGATGACGCGGTCCGGTCCGATCCGCTGCCAGATCGCGCCGCCGGGGTCGACCGCGTTCAGCCTGGTGCCTTCCAGCGGCCCGCCGACGCCGTGGAAATACCACCAGGGCACGCCGTTCTGCATGGTGACGACTGATGTGTGGTCCCCGAGTAGCGGCGCGATCTGGTCAAGGGCTGGGGAGAGCGAATGGGCCTTCAGCGCCAGCACGACGTAATCCTGGGCGCCAAGCTCGTCGGCTTTGGCGGCGGCCCGGACGGGGACCGAAATCTCCTGGCCATCCTCGATCAGGCGCAGGCCGTCCGCCTTGATGGCTTCCAGATGGGCGCCCCGCGCGACGAGCGAAAGATCGGTCCGACCAGTGATGGCGAGCTTGGCCGCGAGATAGCCGCCGATCGCACCGGCGCCGAAGATGGTGATCTTCATCGTCAAAGCCCGAGTTTGGCGGCGAGGCCGATGCGCTGCAATTTGCCGGTCGCACCCTTGGGGATCTCGTCCAGGATCAGGATCTTGCGCGGCACCTTGAAATCGGCAAGCCGTGTCGCGGCATAGGTGCGAATGTCGCCCTCGGTGGCATTGATGCCTTCGCGCAGCACAACCGCCGCGGCCACCTCCTCGCCAAGCTTGTCATGCGGCATAGCGAAGGTGACGACCTGCGCCACTGCCGGATGGTCCATCAGCACGTCGTCGACCTCGAGCGGCGAGATCTTTTCGCCACCGCGGTTGATGATCTCCTTGAGCCGACCGGTGACGCGCAAATAGCCGTCCTCGTCGAGCACGCCCTGGTCGCCGGTGTGGAACCAGCCATGCGCGAAAGCCGTGGCGTTGGCATCCGGGTTCTTTTCGTAGCCCGTCGTGACGTTGGGTCCGCGAATGACGATCTCGCCGGTCTCGCCGGCTGCGAGCAGCCGCCCGTCGGGCGCCATGACAGCCACCTCCGGACCGGCGGAGGCGCCGACGCTGCCGGGCTTGCGCTGGCCCGGCGGCAGCCGGTTCGAGGCCATCTGGTGCGCGGCCTCGGTCATCCCGTAGGATTCGATCACCGGGCAGCCGAAGGTCGCCTCCAGCTCGGCCATCACCTGCGCCGGCAGCGACGCCGAGGATGAGCGGATGAAGCGCAGACGCGCCGCCGCCAGCGCCTCGGTGTTGCGTGCCGCGCGGGGCAGGACCGCCTGATGCATGGTCGGCACCGCCGTGTACCAGCTCGGCTGCGCCTCGCTCAGCCACTGGAAGAAGCGCAGCGCGTTGAAACCCGGCGTGCAGTAGATGCTGCCACCGGCAGCCAGCGACGACAGCACGGCCGCGATCAGGCCGTGGATGTGGAACAGCGGCATGATGTTGAGGCAACGGTCATCTGCCGTCAGGCCAAGCGTGCCGCCGATATGGGCAGCCGAGGCCGCGATGTTTGCATGGCTGAGCGGCACCAGTTTTGGACGCGATGTCGTGCCGGAGGTATGCAGCAGCAGCGCAATGTCGCTGTCTTGCGCCATGTCGGGCGCGGCCTGCGGTCCGATCGCTGCGCCCTCGATCATGAAGCTGCCAGCGGGTGTGCCGGGCTGCACGATAAGCCGCAGCACGCCGATGCCGAGGCGTTCGGCCACCGTCACCGCCGGTCCGGTCTCGCCCTCCCCGACAAGGATCGCCTTGGCGCCGATGTCGGTCAGGTAGAAATCCAGCTCGTCGGCCCGGTAGGCGGGGTTGAGCGGAGCCGTCGAGGCGACGGCCGCCACGGCGACGAAGGCGGTGGCCATCTCGGGCCCGTTCGGCAGCACGATCGCCACCCTGTCGCCGCGGCCGATGCCGCGCGCATGCAGCTGTTTTGCCGTATCGGCGATCAGGCTGCGCAATTCGCCATGGCTAAGCGTCGCCCTGTCGGGTGCCAGGATGGCGGGCGCATCGTCGGCGCCGGCGGCGAGACGGCGGGAGAGATCTGCGTGGGTTTCGGTTTGGGTCATGATCACCGGCTGGATTTCGAACGACTATTGGCGGGAGCCCTTCTGACGGGCTTGCCTCGATACGGATACGCCATTGGACAACGGATCGCCTCAGTAGCCAAGCGCCAAACCATCCTTGCGCGGATCGGAAGCGCCGGTCAGCGTCCCCTTCTCCCAGTCGATCAGCACCACCTGCCCGCCGCCCAGCGGGTGATGCGGTTCGGCGATGCGGTGGCCGCGCCGGCGCAGGCCCTCGATCGCCTCGGTGGGAACGCCACGCTCGGCCTCCACGGTGTCATCATTGTAAAACACCCTCGGCGCATCCAGCGCCTGCTGCGGGTCCATGCCGAAGTCGATCATGTTGGTCAGCAGATGGACATGGCCGAACGGCTGATAGCCGCCGCCCATGACCCCGAACGGCATCACCACGCGGCCGTTCTTCGTCGCCATGCCCGGCATGATCGTGTGCATCGGCCGCTTGCCCGGTGCGATCGCGTTCGGATGCGCCGGGTCGAGGCGGAAGCTGGAACCACGGTTCTGCAACACGACACCGGTCTTCGGGCCGACGACGCCGCTGCCGAACGAATAATAGGTCGAGTTGATGAAGGAGACCGCGTTGCGGTCGCGGTCGACGATGGAGATGTAGACCGTGTCACTGCCGGGCAGCTGCACGCGCGGCAGATGCGTCATGGCGCGGTCGCGGTCGATCTCGGCGCGCAGCCGGTCGGCATAGGCGCCGGACAGGAGCTGCTTCACGGGCACTGGGACATGGTCCTGGTCGCCGACATAGCGGTCGCGGTCGCGATAGGCCAGGCGCCCGGCCTCGATCTCCAGATGCAGGCGCTCGGCGCCATTGGGATCCAGCCCGCCAAGCTCGAAGCCCGACAATAAATTGAGCATCAAGAGCGCCGTCAGCCCCTGATTGTTTGGTGGCATCTGGTGGATCTCATGTCCGCCATAGGAGGTGCTGACCGGCGCCACATAATCGCCTCGGGTCGCGGCGAAATCCTCGGCCGAATGAAGTCCGCCCAATGCGTTGAGCCGGCTCACCATGTCGTCGGCGACAGCGCCTTCGTAGAAACCGGACCGGCCGTGTTTGGCGATGATGCGCAAGGTCCCCGCCAATTCCGGCTGCCGGTGGACGTCACCCGCCTTCGGCGCCTTGCCGCCGGGCAGGAAGATACGGGCGGCATGCTCGTCGGCCGATAGGTCGGTTTCCGGCTCGGCCCAGTCGAAGGCGACGCGGTCGTGCACGACATAGCCGTTCTCGGCATAGTGGATGGCCGGCGCCAGCGCCTCGGCAAGGCCCTTTCGGCCATGGTCTTCGAGCAGGCGGCTCCAGGCATCGACGGCACCCGGCACGGTGACCGCATGCGGCCCCTGCAACGGGATGCGGTCGAAGCCTTTTTCGCGGTACCAGTCGACCGTCGCCCTGGCAGGCGCGCGGCCGGACCCGTTGAAGGCCAGCACATTGCCTTGTCCCCCGGGAGAATAGAGCACGAAGCAGTCGCCGCCGATGCCTGTCGATTGCGGCTCGACCACGCCCTGCACGGCGGCGGCGCAGACCGCGGAATCCATGGCATTGCCGCCGGAGCGCAGCATGTCGATGGCCGCAAGGGTTGCAAGCGGATGCGAGGTCGCGGCAACCGCCTCGGTGGCACGAACCGGCGAGCGGCCGGGAAACTGGAAATCACGCATTCTGTCTGAATATCCCATGGGTCACTTCTGCGAATTCGTCTGGTGAAATCAATGCCGCCGGCCGAAGATCTGCGCAACCGACAACAGCACGACCGAGAGCACGATCAGGCAGGTCGAGATGGCGGCGATCGTCGGGTCGATCTGGTCGCGCAGCGCATTGAACATGCGGCGCGTCAATGTCGTGGTCTCGCCGCCCGATATGAACAGCGAAACCACCACTTCGTCGAAGGAGGTGATGAAGGCAAACAGCGCGCCCGAGACGATCGAGAAGCGGATCTGTGGCATCGTCACCTGCCAGAAGGCGGCGACACGGCCGGCGCCAAGGCTGCGCGCCACCCGCTCCTGGTTCATGTCGTAGGAGCGCAGCCCGGAAAGCACGGTCAGCACCACCAGCGGCAGCGCCTGCACCGTGTGCGCGATGACCAGGCCGGTCAGCGTGTTGTTGAGCCCGATGCGCGCATAGAGGAAGAAGGTGCCGATGCCGATCAGGATCACCGGGACGATCAGCGACGCCGTCAGCAGCGCATTGATGGTGCCATTGAAGCGCAGCGTGCCCCGGTTGATGGCATAGGCGGCCGCGGTGCCGAGCGGGGTCGCCACCAGCACCGTCATGACAGCCACCTTGACCGAGACGATCGTGGCGTCACGCCATTCCAGCGACCCGAAATAGGTCTGGTACCAGCGCAGCGACCATTGCTGCGGCGGGAATTGCAGCAGCGTCGAGTCCGAAAACGACATGATGACGATGATGATCGACGGCGCGATCAGGAACAGAAGCACGAGGCCGCCGAGGCAATAGAGCCACAGCCGTTGCCGGTGCGAGATAGGCAGGCCAAAATCCTCGCTCATCGCGAACTCCACACACCTGTGGCGCGCGCGCCGAGCAGCCACTGGAACAGGCCGAGAAGCGCCAGCGTGACCACCAGCAGCACCACGCCGAGTGCTGCACCCGCGCCCCAGTTGGAATAGAGGCTGGTGGTCTGTTCCATGCGCATCGCCCACATGATGACCTTGCCGCCGCCCATCAGCGCAGGCGTGACGAAGAAGCCCAGGCACAGCACGAAGACGATGACCACGCCCGAGGCGAGGCCGGGCAGCGACAGCGGAAAGAAGATCTGCCGGAAGGTGGCGACCGGGCCGGCGCCGAGGTTCATGCCGGCGCGCAGGCAGTCGGTGTCGATGGTCTTCATCGAGGCGTAAAGCGGCAGCACCAGGAACGGCAGCAGGATATGCGTCATGCCGATGACGACGCCGGGAAAATTGTTGGCGAGCGACAGCGGCTGGCTGATGACACCGAGGTCGATCAGCCAGCTGTTGATCAGGCCCTTGCGCTGCAGGATCACCAGCCAGGCATAGGTGCGCACCAGGACCGATGTCCAGAACGGCAGGATGACGAAGATCAGGCAGATCGACGCCGCCCGGCGCGGCAGTTGCGACAGCATGTAGGCCAGGGGATAGCCAAGCAGCACGCAGGCGCCGGTGACGATGAAGGCGACCTTGAAGGTGGTGACAAAGGTCTTGATGTAGGAGGCCTGCTCGAAGAATCGCGCATAATTGGCGGCGCTGAAGCCGCCCGCTTCGTCGAACAGCGACAGCCAGAACAGCCAGCCGATGGGCACGATGATGATGGCGAAGACCAGCAACAGGCTCGGCGACAGCAGCGCCAGCAGCCGCAACGACTCGCGCCGCGCGTCCGTGCGCAGCGCCTGCGTGTTCAAATCCGGGCCCGCGCGGCCGGCATTCTCCTGCATGACGGCGGTCTGCGCGCTCATCAGTCTGCCGCTACCAGGATTGTGTCCTGCGCATCGAGACCGAACGAGACTGGCTGGCCGGGCGCCGGCATTTTCGCCAGCACATCGCTGCGGCAATAGTCGCGCAAAGTCAGCTGCCGGCCGTCGCGCAGCACGGCATAGCAGACGAAGCTGTCGCCCTGATAGATGATGTCACTGAGCGTCGCGTTGAGCACGTTGACGCCGCTTGTCGGTTCGGCGGTTGCCAAGAGCCGCAGCTTTTCCGGCCGCACCACCATCAGGTACTGGCCTGCCGCCGGCGTCGCCGCCGCCGTATGGATTCTTCGGTCCTCGTACCAGACGGAGCCGTTGCGGCACTCGACCGGAATGAAATTCGATTCGCCGATGAAGCCTGCTACAAATTGCGTTTGCGGCCTGGCGTAGAGGCTTTCGGGCTTGTCGAGCTGTTCGATGCGTCCGCCGTTCATGACAGCAATGCGGTCCGACATGGTGATGGCTTCGCGCTGGTCGTGCGTGACATAGACGGTGGTCATGCCGAGCCGCCGATGCAGGGCGCGCAGCTCGATCTGCATGTGCTCGCGCAGGCCCTTGTCGAGCGCCGACAAGGGTTCGTCCATAAGCACGATGCGCGGCTCGAAGACGATGGCGCGCGCCAGCGCCACGCGCTGGCGTTGGCCGCCGGAGAGCTGGTCGACCCGGCGCTCGCCCAGTCCCTGCAATTTCACCAGATCGAGTGCCTTCTCGACACGCTCGGCCGTCTCGGCGGCGGCGACGCCGCGTTGCTTCAGCGGAAAGGCGATGTTGTGAAAGACGTTCATATGCGGAAACAGCGCGTAGTTCTGGAACACCATGCCGATGTTGCGCTTGTGCGGCGGCGTGGTGATGATCTCGTCGCCGCCGACCCTGATCGAGCCGGCATTGGCCCGCACGAAACCGGCCAGGATCATCAGCAGCGTCGTCTTGCCGGAACCGGAAGGCCCCAGCAGCGTCAGGAATTCACCAGCCTCGACATCGAGGTTGAGGTCGCGCAGCACAGGCACGCTGCCAAATCGTTTCTCGATCGCGCGCATGCCGATCGGCAACGCGGATGGCGCAATGGACAAGATTTTTCTCTCCCAGGGGCTGAGGCGGCGAAAGCAGGGCGAGGCGTCGCCCTGCCGTGGTTTGGATTGCGGCCGCAGCCTATTGCTGGATCAGATTGTTGAACTTTTCCGTCGCCTCGACCAGGTTGTCGCGCCAGAATTCTGCATCCTGCAACACCTGCTTCTTGACGTTTTCGGGCGCCGAATTGATGTCCTTGATCCTGTCCTGCGGGATCTTGCCGGTCTCGAAAGCCTTCTCGTTGACCGGGCCATTGTCGACATAGAGCGGCAGATTGGCCTGCAATTGCGGGCTGACGAACATCGCCAGCGCCTTCATCGCGGCTTCCTTGTTCTTGGAGCCCTTGGGGATGACCATGCAGTCGGCGGTCAGCACGCCCTGGTCGAAGGAGAAGCTGATCGGCGCGCCTTCCTTTTTCAAGGTGCCGGCGCGGCCGTTCCAGATGCTCGCCATGTCGACTTCGCCGTCCTTAACCAGCTGCATGGCCTGGGCGCCGGAGGTCCACCAGGCGTCGACATTGCCGCGGATCTTGTCGACGGACTTCAACGCGCCGTCGATATCGACCGGATAGACCTTGTCGATCGGAATGCCCTCGGCCAGTGCGGCAACGCTCAGCGTTTCCGTCGCCTGGCTGCCGCTCAGCGCGCGCCGTCCCGGAAACTTTTCCACGTTCCAGAAATCGGCCCAGGTCTTCGGGCCTTTGTCGCCGAAGACGTCGGTCCGGTAGATCAGCACGACCGAGGTGTAGGAAATGCCGACCCAGTCGTCGTGGACAAGCTTCGGGTTGATGCCGCTCTTGTCGATGATGCCGTAGTCGAGCTTTTCGAACAGCCCTTCCTTCGAGCCGCGCGCACATTCGTCGGCGCCAAGTTCGGTGATGTCCCACTTCACCGCATTGCCGGTCACCTGCAGCCGGACGTCGTCGAGGCCGTTGGTGGTGTCTTCCTTGATGGTGATGCCGAGCGCGTCGGCGGTCGGCTTGAAAAACGCCTTGGTCTGCGCCTCCTGGTAGGTGCCGCCCCATGAGGCGACGGTGATGGTGTCGCCCGCCATGGCGGGGGCTGCGAACGAAGCCATGAGGCCCGCCATCGCAACGATGCTAACGTTTCTGGTTCTGTTCATTTTTCGGCTCTCCAACCGGTGTTCCCATTGTTTTTGATTTGGCATGCTATTTTGTATACAATTTTGAGTGTAGACTAGCGATCGATGTTGTCAACATCGCCGGCGCGCTCGAAATGTACGCTTCGTGCCGGACCAGGTTGGTGAGGACGGCTTCGCCGGAGGCGTGGCAAATTGCGCCGACTGCGGCTACAGCTATGCGTGTTTCGGCTGAAAGGCCGGAGAAGTGGGAAGGGAAGCTTGGCCAAGGAAACCAAAAATACGCTGCGCGACTCGGTCTACTCCGCGCTGAAGGCGATGATCGTGACCGGCCAGATCCCGCCGGGCTCCCGCGTCACCGAAAACGACATCGCGGCGAAGCTGACGGTCAGCCGAACCCCGGTGCGCGAGGCTTTCAATCGCCTCGAGCGTGACGGGCTGGTCACCGGCCGGCCGCGCCAGGGCTATGTCGTCACCGAGTTCGACATCAACATGTTCCGCGAGGCCTTCGAGATCCGCGAACTGCTCGACGGCCATGCGACGGAACTTGCGGCAACGGCCGCGACGGAACAGGACAAGGCGCGGCTGCGCGCCATGTTGGCCGAATGCGAGCGGCTGGCAGCCATTCCGGAACGCACGAACCGGGAAAAATTCCAGGAACTGGAAGTCGGCATCGACCTGCACCGCGTCATCGCCGAAATCAGCGGCAACGTCATGCTGCACAACATGCTGTGCGGCATCCTCGACAAGTGCCAGCACTACGTCTGGACCGAACTCCTGTGGCTGGACGAATGGAAGATCGCCCGCGACGAGCACGCCGAGATCGTCGATGCCATCTGCGCCGGCGACGCTGCCCGAGCCGGCACGCTGGCACGCGCCCATGTGCGCGGCTCGCGAGACAATGTGCTGCGCCTGCTGCAGGCCAAGTCGGATTATCGGAATTTTCTGGCGAAGGCGTCTTGATACAGGTGGCCTTCCTGGCATTCCGCATCGCTGCACAAGAGGGCACAAATGGCGGTGTGATCGCCGGTTCTCACTTCACCTTTTGCCGAAACTTGGAATGGCAGCTTGAGCAATCCTGGAGGATAAGGTGCAGAAGATGCTCCGCCGGCAATCCGGCCGGATCCGCCTGCGTTGTCTTCAGCCGCTTGCCGAGCAGACTGCCCCCGTCCATTGACGTCATCGCGCCCATGCGCATGTCCCCGGTGATCCGGGCAGGCGCGGTTTCGGCCTTGGCTGCCAATGCATCGGCGAGTTCGCCAATGTGACTGGCGAGCGCCTCGAACTCCGGCCGCGCCTGATCGATTTCCGCTTTGGCGCCCGACGGCGCGCCCAGCGTGCCCGCCGGGAATTCAGCCATCAGGGCGGGTCCGGTACGGGCGCTGAGCGCCTCCGCCGCCGCCTTGAAGCTGGCGGCGTCGTAGGCGCGCTTGCCGCCGAACATCTCGGCGATGGTTTTCGCTGCCGCCGCCATAGCCTTCATCGAGGCCTGGCGTGCGGCCACGATCTCATCACTGGAGGCGACCGCCTGCGGCGAGGAGAGGCTCAGCGAACCGGCCAGCGCCAGCACCACCGCTCCGAACGCGATGCCGAACTTCATGCCATGACATCGAGCACGCCCATCATGCCGAGCTGCTCGTGCTCGAGGATGTGGCAGTGATACATGCGCTGCCCCGGCCTATCCTGGCGCAGCAGGAGCCGCACCGTCTCGCCGCGGGCGACGTTCACCGTGTCCTTCCATGCGAGATAGGGCGGCTTGGACACCGCGCCGTCGCGCTCATGCTCGACGACCTGGAATTGAGTACCGTGGACGTGAAAGGGATGGTCCATGTCGGCCTGGTTGACTATCTCCCAGAGCTCGATCTCGCCGGCCCTGGCGACGAAGTCGACGCGTCCCATGTCGAAGGCCTTGCCGTTGATCAGGAAACCCATCTCCATGCCGGTGGGTTTCATCGCCATGGTCTCCGTTAAAACGAGCCGCCGGCTGAGGACAGGGTCAGCGAACGGTGCGATCGGCCGCAGCCGCGCCGGCAGCTGCGGCACCGCCTCGGCTTTGTTCTCCGAGACATCGACCGTCAGCAGCGTCAGCCCCGCATCGGCCGGGCGGCCGGGACCCATCCAGCCACGGTCGTAGCCGAGCGTATCGAGGGTGATGGGGCCGGGCCTGTCGAAGGATGCGACCAACTCGAGGCGTTCGCCCGGGCTGAGCAGGATCTCGTCCGCCGCCACCGGCGCCGCGAGCAGCCCGCCATCCGTCCCGATGACTGTTATCGTCGCGCCGTCGAAGGCAAGCTTCAGGAACCGTGCGTTGGTGGCGTTGTAGAGGCGCAGGCGTCGCTTGGCGCCATTTGCCACCGAGAGCCTGGGATTCTTCTGGCCGTTGACCAGCACGTGGTCGCCAACGCGGCCGTTCATCAGATCGCTCATGCTGTTGCTCGGAATCGAGCCATCGGCGGCAAGTCTGAGATCGGTGAACACCAGCACCGTGTCGCCATATTCGGCCGGGATGGGATCGGCCTTGGCCTTGACGACGAAGGCGCCGGCAAGACCCCGATAGACCTGCTCTGCCGTCTTGCCGTGCGGGTGCGGGTGGTACCAATAGGAGCCTGCGGAGCCTTCCGGCAGCTCGAAGGCATAAACGCGCTCGGTGCCCGCCGCAACCGGATCCATCGGACTGCCGTCCTGGTCGGCCGGCACCGGCATGCCGTGCCAGTGGATGGTGCTCACCTCGTTATCGATGCGGTTGGCAAATGTGATCTCGACGCGGTCGCCTTCGAAGGCCTCGATCAGCGGCCCCGGGCTGATGCCATTATAGGCGAGGATTGGTGTGTCGCGCCCCTCGGCGAACCTCGCAATGGTCGGTTCCGCCGTCAGCCTCGCCCTGAGCAGGCCCGGCCGGTCGGCTTCGTTGGCAAGCACCTGCAGGGCGCGCAACGCCTGGCCTTCGGGCAGGGTGACCGCGTCTTGCACCATCGCGGCCATGTCGTGCCCGGCATGGCCGCCCATGCCGGGCATCGACATATCGTCCATCTTCGTCTGCGCCAGCGCACGCGGGCTCGCCAGAACCGTCGCCAGGCTTGCCGTCAGAAATCCGCGTCGATGCATTTCTCCGCTCCTTGCTCTCGATGAAAGGCCCGCCGGAAGACCTCGCGTGACCCTAAGGGTTCCAGCAGCTGGAAGGTCAAGTGAGATCGAGCAGTCGACGGTGACGATAGAAGCTGCCCTGGCGCACGATGTAGTAAGAGCCCGGACCCGCTGTCCGATCATGAACACCAGTCGTTCCGGCGAAGCCGCAGAGTTCTCAGCCCTTGCGCTCCTGAAGGCTGTTGCCGCCGTCGACCACCAGCAGCGCGCCATTGACATAGCTGGCGGCTTCCGAGGCCAGGAATGCCACGGCGGCGGCCACCTCATCCGGCCGCCCTGCCCGCGCCGGCGGCGTATGCAGGGCGGCTTGCCGCTCCATTTCGCTCGACGAGCCCGTTTCGATCCAGCCGGGAGCGACGGCGTTGACGGTGATGCCGTTTTTCGCCACTTCGAGCGCCAGCGTGCGCGTCAGGCCGGCCATGCCGGCCTTGGCGGCCGAATAGGCTGCCGTGCCTTCGAAAGACACCAGCGGGCCGGTGACCGACGCCACATTGACGATGCGCCCATAGCCCGCTTCGACCATCGCCGGCAGAAAGGCCTTCGTGACGAGGAATGCCGTCTTCAGGCTGACGTCGATCCCCTGGTCCCAGTCGGCCTCGGTCATGGCGAGAAACGCCTTGTCGACCGATGGCGATGCCAGCGAGCCCATGCCGGCATTGTTGACCAGGATGTCGACGGCGCCGACTTCAGCCCGCAGCCGCGCGACATCGGCTGCCATGGTGAGATCGGCGACCACGGCCTTGGCATCGATGCCTTCTGCACGGAGCCCAACGGCGCGATCGAGCACACGCGCACTGGCACCGGTGAGAAAAACGGCATGGCCGGCATAGCCGAGCTGCCGGGCAATGGCAAAGCCGATGCCGTCGGCCGCGCCGGCCCCGGTGATCAAAGCGCGTTTGATGCGGGTATGGGGAATGGTCAAATCAGGCTCCGCTGGTTTCCGCCCTGTCGCGGTCTTACCACGCAGATTGGACGACGGCGCTGCGAAGATTTGCTCTGCAGCATTCTGCGCCGCTTTGCCGAGCTTCGTCCTGGTGACCCGCGTAGGCGCCGCCCGAATGCTTAGTCCATTGCGTGGCCGGTGTTGACCAGCCATCCTGCCACCGCCGTGCAGTCGCAGGCCGTCACTCGTTCCCGCCGTTCGGGTTGGAGCCCGCCATGACGCAAGTTGAGACGCAACCGGACCTTATGCGCCCAATGTCATCCTCGATAGGTCACTTCCATGGCAGTCCTGCTGCGCTGAGGCGTGACCACAGGTTATTTCTAAACTCCGGACCGCGCGCTTGCTGCAATCGATCGACATACTCGCCGGTCAACCGGGGCGACTCGCGCGAGACGAACGACACGTCCTTCCGCGCAGACTCGAGATCGCCCATCCCCATGTATGATGCAGCCCGCAGGAGCCGTGCCCAGTGGTATTCAGGCAGGACCATCAGAAATCGATCAAACGAGGCAGTCGCGGCGTTATAGTTCTCCCCGGCGTATTCGGCATCGCCCCTGAACAGAAAGATCGGATGATAATTCGGACTGAGAAGGTCGGCCCGCGCGAAAGCTGCCTGTGCACCTTCGAGATCTCCGGCGTAAGTTAGCCCAATTCCCAGCCAGGTACGGCACTCTGCATCGTTCGGATTGAGTGCGATGGCCCGCCACAGGCAGCCAAGGCCCGTCTGCAAGTTTCCGAGATAAGTCTCGGCCAATCCGAGAGCACTGTGCAGAGATGCTTCCCGGTCATGGCCACAAAGTCCGGCCCGAGCCTCATCACCAGCCCGGCGAAAGGCCTCGATGGGTTCAATGGACCATCCGTTGAAGCAGGAGTGGAAATCGACCCAGGCAAGAGTCTCCCTTATCAATGCATGCTCTGGCTCGGCGGCGAGGAGCCTTTCACAGAGACGCCGCGCTACGACCATGCTTTTCGCCGTCGGCCGTTCGACGTGGTAAAACGCCTTCAGATAGAGCTTGTGGTGCTGAATTGCTTCCTCGAGGGCGGGCGGGCCTGCCGCGTGCTTCATCAACACCTGGAAGAGGTTTCCGCTGATCACGCCTGTCAATTCGTCATGCGATGACGTCTGGGCGAGATCATATCTTGCGCTCCAGACCTCGACTTCCTCCTCGGCGTCCACGAGATGCGCGAAGGCGTGCATGGCTTTGTCTTGGCTATGGACCGCGACCTCCAGGACATAGTTGGCTCCCGTGGTCCTGCCGATTTCCTTGACAGTGAGATGCCGCTTCGCGAGCGCGAACATTGTGGCCGCTGCGACGATTCCGATCTGGGAGAAGCGTCCGAGCTCTGCGGTCAACGCGCGCGTCAATGCATCCGCATCGGTCCTTGTTTTGCCGAACTGACCCTTGACCGGCATCACCGCCAGCCGCGGTTTTTCGCTTTGATGGGGTGACAGCCCGCCTGGCCTGGCGCCGGAAGCGCCGGCAAAGTACGCCGCGAGCCCGATCTTGGTCCGCACCCCAAGTTTTCCGTAGATGGTCGCAAGGTGAGTGCGAACAGTGGCCGGAGCAATGAAAAGCGCCTTGCCGATCTCCCGATAGGTCAGGCCGGCGGCAAATTTTTCCGCGACCTCGCGCTCACGACCCGACAATGCGACAAGCGTTTGAGCTTTCGAAGCGCCGAGCACCATTGTGGACCCCCGTCCTTGGAAACCCTCCGTAGCCGAAGAATGCTACAGAAGAATGCTACAAATGCACTAGGCCGAATACCGCATCTGCCCGATTCCGCCGCAGGCTCGCACGGCGCAAGCTTCCCCGACGGCAACAAACAATCGGCTAAGGGGGTTCCATGCGTCCTGTATCCATAGTGCTGGCATGCACGGCCTTGGGCTATTCCGCCCAACCGTCACCTTCTTTCGCAAGCGGGTGCCGACAGTTGCTGGAATCAAACGTGAAAATCGCCAGCATGCATGCCTATGCCAGCATCTTGGCCAATGCTGCCCGCAACGGCTGGAACTACACGCCTGAATCGATCGTCAGCGGCTCGAAGCGTCACTTCGAGGAGATGAGTCTCCAGTTGATCGCAGCCGGTTATGAGATTGTCCCCGCCAACGCTCACCCGCACTGCGCCAATCTGAACAGGGCGGAAAACGACGAGAGCACGATGACGACCGAGCCGAACACCTAAGGAAGCCCGATCGACCGCGGTCTGATCTAAGCTGGTCTCACCGCGCGCCACATACACCAGCTTTTGTCGAAACATCGATATGTCGAAGGTGCGGGCCAACTGTCTGCTGCTCGGATCGAGATGATCCAGCACGTCTTCTGCGTGCGCTGCCTGATCGCGGGGTTCGTTATCAATGATCATGCATGACCTTCCCGATGCCGCCGGAGAGCCGGGCGACACTTCAGGCCTGTCGCGTTTCGCCGCGGCAATCCGTTCACGCATGGTAGGTCCCGGAGGATACTACAATCTCGGCAATGGGCTCGGGCTGGCGACGGGCGTCATGGTCCAGATCGTTGCCGTGCCGCCGGGTTCCGCCGTGAGTGGCCATGCCGCGCTCCTCGATTATTTCGTTGGCAGCATCGCTGCCCTGTCGCTCACCCTGGCCACGCTGGTCTTCTTCTGGAGCGGCGAGATCTACTGCCGCGCATGGGCCAGGAAGCCGTCCCCAGACGTGTCCCTAAACCGCCTTGGCGACATCACGTCGGGGGTCGGGGCGATCGGACTCGGCATCGCCCTGTTCCTGTTCGGCGAACCTGTGCTTGCGGCGACCTCGGGCTTGCTGCATGCGCTCGGCAAGTTCGGCAGCGCCTTCGAGGACGGCAAGCCGTTGCCCGGCTGGCCAGCCAACTGGCCCAATCCGTTCCGGAGTGCCGTTCTGGCCAGCCGTCTGCCGGCGCTGGTCTCGGCCGCGGTGGGGAGCGGCGGTGCCCTGCAACTGGTATGGTCGGGCGCTTCCTGGACGCTCGTCGCAGCGCCGCTGACATTGCTTGTCTGCTATCTGCTTTGGGCCAAGGCAGACCTGTTGCTGCTGCTCCAGGAGGTGCGAGCCGGGAGCGCGCCGGCATCGTCCGCCGGCAACCGAGATCGAACGTGACGGCCCATGTCGAAGACAGAGGCCCCTGCTTGCAGGCGCCTTTGGGGTTTGGCAACGTCGCGCAGAAGACCGTGCTGGATTATCTGCAGCATCAGAAGACTCTTCCGGAGTTGAAGCGCACCAAATTCGAGGTGCGGGCGAGGGCCGGAGCGGAGAGCGCGCCTCATCCCGCCGATCAGCATGTATGAGAACGCGAGGAATCGGCGGCAGTTGAAAACGGCCTTTTTTCGGACAGTCATTCCCTAGATTTTGCGTTGGGAGCCGGCAACATCAACACCGGTGCCCCATGCGTGTACCCAGCGACCGCGATGACCGCCAGCCCGATCCGTGCGAATCTGATCGAATCGTCTGTTGACCAACAGGCGGGCCACCATTCGTCAGGAATTCATGCCGATACGGTTGATTAGCGAGGCCTGAAAGGCAAGCAATTTCAGCTGGATGGAATGGCGCGCCCGAAGAGATTCGAACTCCTGACCCCCAGATTCGTAGTCTGGTGCTCTATCCAGCTGAGCTACGGGCGCGCAACAGGCCATGCTTTCCATGACCCCGCAATCCGATCGTAAACGACCGGTCGCGACGAGACGTGTTCCCTAGCGACTGAATTTCGGAAAAGCAAGCCGATCCGGCAAAAGTTTTGTCACAAGTGCCTTGGCCGGCGATGAAGGCTGGGATTCCGGCACCTGACAACGGTCCGAAGTCGAGCCGGTTCCTGCTCATTGGAGACCCAGCGCCCTAAACGGTCAGGCGGGGCGGCGCAGGCCATTGCGCGCCTGGTCGAGCCGGACCGGCTGATCGGGGATGGTGACGGCGAATGTGGTGCGCCCGCCAATGCTCTCGACCAGTTCCACCGTGCCGCCATGCGCGCGGATCAGTTCGTGCGCGATCGCCAGGCCAAGGCCGGTGCCGCCGCTGCGCGCCGAGCCGCGAAAGGCCGCGAACAGGTTTTCCCGCGCCTTGGGCGGCAGGCCGGGTCCGGTGTCGCTGACGGCAATGCGGCTGACGCTGCCCAGACGCACGGCCGAAACCGCCAGGCGGCGCACCAAGGCGTTTTCGCTGTCGGCCGCCATCGCCTGCACGGAATTCCGGCACAGATTGGTGAGCACCCTGAACAGCTGGTCGGAATCGGCATCGACCTCGAAGGCCGGCTCGACCGAATTGACGAACTCGATGCCTTGCTCGATGTCGAGCAGGCCTTGCACGTCTTCGACCAGCTGCCGCAGCCGGAGCCGGCGGCGCGCGGGCGGCGGCTCCTGGGTGCGGCCGTAGTGAAGCACGCCTTCGGAATAGGACACGGCACGGTCGAGTGCGCGCAGCAGTTTCGGCGCGAAGGCCTGCACGGTCGGATCCTTGACCTGGCGCAGGCGGTCCGACATCAGCTGCGCCGAGGCCAGGATGTTGCGCATGTCATGGTTGATCTTGGAGACGGCAAGGCCGAGGTCGGCAAGATGCTTCTGCTCGGAGAGCATTTTTTGCAGCCGCTCCTGCATTTGCGACAGCTCGCGCTCGGCAACGCCGATCTCGTCGGCGCGGGCAGCCGGATGGATGATCCGTCCGGGATCGTCGGGCGCCTCGGAGAAGGACAGCATCGAGCGCGTCATCGTCCGGATCGGCCCGATCATGATCAGGTCGATGGCGGCGTAGACCAGCATGGCGGTGAACAGCGAGATCAGCAGCGAGACGAAGGCGACGTTGCGCGAATAGCGCAGCATCGCATTGCGCAGGCTGTTGTCGGGCATGATCAGCTCGAACTCCTTGTCGGACTCGCCGACCGGACCGAAGACGCGCAGCATCCGGTCGCCGCCGAAAAACAACGTGTCGAGCGCGCCGGTCATGCCCTTGATCATGCCGATCGAGGCGATATCGATATGCGCGTCGACCTTCGGCGGCATTTCGGCCACCACCAGCAGCCGCGAGACGCCGCCGTCGCGCACCGCGATCGCCTTGGCGCCGATCGCCATCAGCACGTCGTTCTGGGCCGTGCGCGACAGCGAGGCGGGCTCACCCTGCACCAGCACGATCGACACCGCAGCCGCCGTGCTCAGCCGTTCCTTAAGCCAGTTCAGCCGGTAGCTCGCGATCCAGGGCAGGAAGATCAGCACTTCGGCCAGAAGCACGAAGACGATGGTCAGCAGCAGCAGCTTGGTCGACAGGCCGCGCGACAGCGGCACCGTGCGCACGGCGGCTGGCGCCTCGGTGGACGCCGCCGTGCCGATCCCTTCCTGTGCCTGTATGGTTTCGCTCATGCGGCTAATGTCTTCACGATCACTTGATCAACGCAGATTAGGCGATTACGGCTTTTTTGCCAATTTCATCCTTGGTCGCAAACATAAACCGGCCTGAACGGAGCCGGATTGCGCCCGACGACTCCGGATTGACTTCCAAAAGCCTTCTTTCTATAAGCCCGCACACGCTCGGGCCATTCGTCCCGGCGCGGTTTCGATCGCGCCAAAGCCGGCCCGGCAAAGCTCCTGTTACACAGTGACAGAATCAAGAAGGGCCGCACCCCGCGGTATTAAAACAAATGAAGCGTACCTACCAACCGTCTAAACTCGTCCGCAAACGTCGGCACGGCTTCCGTGCCCGCATGGCCACCAAGGGTGGTCGCGGCGTCGTCGCAGCTCGCCGCAACCGCGGCCGCAAGCGGCTCAGCGCCTGAACGGAAGACGAGATCGTTGCCCGCAACCGGCAAGCCAGTGGGACCAAATCCCAAGCGGCTTCTGAAGCGCGCGGAATTCCTGGCTGTCCGTCGTGGTGAAAAACGACGCGGGCGGCTTTTTCTCGTTGAAGTTCTCGACCGCGGCGACGGCCTGTCGCCGCGCGTCGGCTACACCGTCACCAAGAAGGTCGGCAATGCGGTTGTCCGCAACCGTGTCCGGCGGCGGCTGCGAGAAGCCGTCCGTACGCATGCTGCAAGTGACATGGCGCCTGGCAATGATTATGTCATCGTCGGGCGCGAAGACGTGCTTACCACTCCGTTCGGCCAGTTGAAGGCCGAACTCTCCCGCCGACTGCGCGGAACACGATAGGCCAAGGGCTTTCGATGGAAAACAACCGGAACTTCTTCATCACCATCGCGCTGTCGGTGCTGATCCTTGCGGTATGGCAATATTTTTACGTGTTGCCGCGCAGCGAAGCCCAGCGCGAGGCGGCCCGCGTCGAACAGCAGCGCATCGAGGAGCAGAAGAAGGCCGCCGGTACCGACACCGGAACGCCCGCCGCACCTGGCGCCATTCCGAATGCACCGGGTACCGACGCCGTGACGCCGGCCGGCCGCGAACAGGCGCTCGCCACGACGACCCGCGCGAAGATCGACACGCCGAGCCTCGAGGGTTCGATCAACCTGACCGGCGCCCGCCTCGACGACCTCAAGCTCAAGCACTACACCGAGACGGTCGACAAGAACTCGCCCGAGATCAGCCTGCTCAACCCGGCGGCACTGCCCAATGGCTATTATGCCGAGATCGGTTTCGTCGGCAACGACAAGACCGGCGCGGTGCCCGGTCCGGAGACTGTGTGGACCGTCGACGGCAATGCGACGCTGACGCCGACAACCCCGGTCACGCTGACCTATTCGAACGACAAGGGCTTGACCTTCAAGCGCACCTTCTCCGTCGACACCGATTACATGTTCACGGTGTCCGACACGGTGCAGAATGCGGGCACGGCCGCCGTCTCGCTGTCCAATTACGGCCGCGTCACCCGCTTCGACAAGCCGCTCGTTGCCAGCACCTATGTGCTGCATGAGGGCCTGATCGGCTTCACCGGCACCGAAGGCCTGCAGGAGCACAAATACGCGTCCATCGAATCGGACAAGCAGTTCACGCCGGGCAAGTCGACTGACGGCTGGTTGGGCATTACCGACAAATACTGGGCGGTGACGCTGGTGCCGACCGAAAAGCAGCCGTTCCAGCCGCGCTACGCCTTTTTCGAGGACGGCCGCCACCGCTATCAGTCCGACTTCCTGACCGACCCGATAACGGTTGCCGCGGGTCAATCGGCGACGGTGGAGAGCGAGATCTTCGCCGGCGCCAAGGAGGTCGGCAAGATCAACGCCTATGCAGAGGACCGTCAAATCAAGCGGTTCGATCTTTTGATCGACTGGGGCTGGTTCCACTTCATCACCAAGCCGATGTTCTGGCTGATCGACACGCTCTACAAATTCTTCGGCAATTTCGGTCTGGCCATCCTCGCCACCACCGTCATCGTCAAGGCCATCTTCTACCCGCTCGCCAACAAGTCCTACGCGTCGATGGCGAACATGAAGAAGGTGCAGCCGAAAATGCTCGAGATCCGCGAGAAATACGCGGACGACAAGATGAAGCAGCAGCAGGCGATGATGGAGCTCTACAAGACCGAGAAGATCAATCCGATCGCCGGCTGCTGGCCGGTGGCGCTGCAGATCCCGGTGTTCTTCGCGCTCTACAAGGTGCTCTACATCACCATCGAGATGCGTCATGCGCCGTTCTTCGGCTGGATCCAGGATCTGGCCGCGCCCGATCCGACATCGCTGTTCAACTTGTTCGGCCTCATTCCGATCACGCTGCCGCATATGCTGATGATCGGCGTATGGCCACTGATCATGGGCGTCACCATGTTCCTGCAGATGCGCATGAACCCGACGCCGCCGGACCCGACGCAGGCGGCGATCTTCACCTGGATGCCTGTCATCTTTACCTTCATGATGGCGGGTTTCCCGGCCGGCCTGGTCATCTACTGGGCCTGGAACAACACGCTGTCGATCCTCCAGCAGGGCATCATCATGAAGCGCCAGGGCGCCAAGATCGAGCTGTGGGACAATCTGGTCGCGCTGTTCCGAAAGAAACCATCACCGGCCGAATAGAAGGCGCAGCGCTTTCTCCAGCCTTCAAAGCCCCGCCTCGCGCGGGGCTTTTTCGTTGGCGGGACATCCATTCCGCCCATTTCCGCTCGTCGGCGAAACTTTGGCGCGCCACGCCTCGTAACTGCGCGTTGCCATCTTGCGGCATGCGCTCCGGCACGCCTTGTGGCGGCCGCGTCGTTGCAGACCACCGCGTTTCGCGATGCCGGCAAGATGCCCTTGCCAAGACGGCTTCCGGCGCAAAGGCGCCGGTGTTTGGGAGGCCGTGACGGCAGACCGGGTCCTGTAGGCCTCCACGGGGCCCCGGTTCTTTCACACGCGTAGGTCATGCAGGCTGCGGCTTGTCCCGGCAGACGGACCGATGCCACCTCACTCCATGACGGCGCTGTGGTCGATCTTGGCCGGAGTGGCCGGCTTGCGCAGCAAGAGAACCAGCGGAATGGCGGCAAGCGACAGGATCATCATCAGCTTGAAGTCGTTCATATAGCTTATGATCGTCGCCTGCAGCGTCACCACGCCGTCGAGCGCGGCGCGGCCCGCGGCGCTGTAGGGATCCATCGCCTGGAAGATGGCCGGATTGCTGAAAGCCTGGTTGTAAGGCGTCACATAGGTGGCGATGTTGGCGTGGTTGATCTGCACGTTCTCCGTCAACAGCGCGGTGACGACGGATATGCCGACGCTGGAGCCGATGTTCCGCGACAGATTGTAAAGGCCTGTGCCTTCCGCGCGCCGCTCCGGCGCCAGCGTGGCGAAGGTGATGGTGGTCAGCGGCACGAACAGGAAGCCCAGGCCAGCGCCCTGGATGAAGCCGGTGCTGATGATCGTCCATTGCGACACATCAGGGGTCCAGCCGGTCATGTCGTACATCGCCCAGGCGGTGACCAGCAGGCCGGTCAACAGCAGCCAGCGCGTGTCCACCTTGCCGATCAGCCTGCCGACCAGGAACATGCAAGCCATGGTGCCGAGACCGCGCGGCCCCATGACGATGCCGGCCGTCACCACCGGATAGCCCATCAGCGTCTGCAGATAGGGCGTCATCAGGGCCAACGAGGCCAGATAGGTGATGCCGATGATGAAGATGAAGATCATGCCGACGGCGAAATTCCTGTCGAGGAACAACCGCGGGTTCACGAATGTGTTTTTGGCGGTGAAGGTGTGGACGAGGAAGATGTAGAAGGCCGACGCGCAGATCAGCGCCTCGACGATGATCTCGGACGACGAGAACCAGTTGAGCTGCTCGCCGCGATCAAGAAACATCTGCAGCGATGCGATGGTGACGCTGAGCATGCCGAAGCCCAGCCAGTCCAGCCTGGCCTTGAGGTCCGTCTTGGTTTCCTGGACGAACATCGAGACGCCGGCGAAAGCCAGGACCCCGATCGGGACATTGATGTAGAACACCCAGCGCCAGCTGACGTTTTCGGTGAGCCAGCCGCCGATGACCGGCCCGAGCACCGGCCCGACCATCACCGAAACGCCGAACAGCGCCATCGCCGAGCCGCGCTCCTCGACGCTGTAGATGTCGAGCAGGATGCTCTGCGCCAGCGGAACCAGGGCCGCGCCGAACAGACCTTGCAGCAGGCGGAAGCCGACGATCTGCGGCAGCGACTGCGCGAAGCCGCACAGCACCGACGCGACGACGAAGCCGGTGATGGATATCAAAAGGATGCGCTTGCGGCCGAAACGATTGGCAAGATAGCCCGAAGGCGGAGTCATGACGGCCGCCGCGACGATATAGGACGTCAGCACCCAGTTTATCTGGTCGGCGCTCGCCGAAACGCTGCCCTGGATATAGGGCAGCGCGACATTGGCGATGGTCGTGTCCAGCGCCTGCATGATCACGGCCAGGATCACGCAGGCGGTGATGGCGCCGCGATTGGCGACCACGCCACCTGTCGCGGACGCGCCGGTCATGACTTTTGTCCGAACCGGCCGAGCAGGTCCGTCACGAAGTCCGGCAAGCCGCGCGCATGACCGGTATCGATGCCGACCACGACGCTCATCCCGCCACGCAACGGTGGCTTGCCCTGGAGATCGTCGACCGTCACGCGCATCGGAATGCGTTGCACGACCTTGACCCAGTTGCCGGTGGTGTTCTGCGCCGGAAGCAAGGAGAAGCTCGACGACGACGCCGGGCTGATCGAGGCGACCGTGCCGTGCCAGACGGTGCCGGGATAGCTGTCGACGCTGATCGTCGCCGTCTGTCCCGGCCGCACATAGGTCAGTTCGGTTTCCTTCGGCTCCGCCGCGATCCACAGATCGGTCGCCGAAATCAGGCTGAAGGCCGGCTGCGAAGCCGGCAGGTACTTGCCGACCTGAAGCGCGTCGACATTGGTGACGATGCCGTCGAACGGCGCCTTGACGATGGAATCGGCAAGATTGCGCTGGGCATCGTCCACCGCCGACTGCGCCTGGAGGTAGAAGGGGTTCTTCTCCACCGGCTGGCTGGCGTCGCCGCCAAGCTGGGCAAGCGTCGCCTGTGCCTGCGCCTGGGCAACGGACACTTTCTGGCGGGCGGCGACGAGGTCGTGCTGGGCGCTGTCGAAGGTCGCCTTGGAGGAGGTGGAGGTCTTGAGCAGATCCTGCTGGCGCTGGAAAGCGGCCTCGTAATAGGGGATGTCGGCCTGCGCCTGCTCGATCAGCGCCTGCGACTGCTGGTAGCTCGCCTGCAAGGTCAGCACCTGGTTGCGCACAGTGCCGAGCTGCGCCTGGGCGGCGGCAAGAGCGGTTTCGAAAGAGGCCGGCCGCAGCCGGAAAAGCACCTGGTCCTTCTTCACCGCCTCGTTCTCGTGCACGTCGATCTCGGACACAGTGCCGGAGACATCGGTGGAAACGCCGAGCGACTGCGCCTGGATGTAGGCGTTGTCGGTCGTCATGACCTGGCCGCCGATGACGTAGTAATAGCCGCCGACGACCAGCGCGACCGGAAGCAGGGCAAACAGGATCGGCCGTGCCCGGCCGCGCTTGGGCTTGACCGGCGCCGGCGGCGCCACCGTAACCGTGGCCTGCCGTGGCTCCTTGGACGGCGCCTCGAGCGCCGCCGGCTCCAGGGCGACCGGTGCTTCGAGTTCGTCATTGCCGATGAGGGTGCCGGCTCGCCTTTGTTCGCGTTCGCTGTCCAGTCGGATGATCTGGTCGCGCGCCCGGCCGGCGGAGGATCCGTCTTCTTCGGCAGGCTTCTTTGGTGAGGTTGATTCAGCCATGTGTTTTCTCCCGGTCGGCGGCAGGCTGGGTGCAAGCCGCGAGCAGATTGGATTTGATGAGGGATAGGGTTTGCAGCAGATGCAGCTGGGCATCCGCGGAAAGACCGACAAAGGCCTCGTCCCGCGTCTTCTGCCCATTGGTGCGCATGGTTTCGATGAGCGGATAAGCTTGCGGCTTCAGGTAGAGCAGCCATGCCCGGCGGTCAGCGGGATTGGGCCGGCGCTCGATGAAGCCGCGTGCCTCCATCTTATCGAGCAGCCGGGCGAGCGTGATCGGCGTGATCTCGATAAGATCGGCCAGTTTGTTCTGGTGGATGCCCTTATGCAGGCAGAGATAGGCGAGCACCTGCCACTGGGCGCGGGTCAGCCCCGATGCCCGCGACCTCTGCTCGAACCGCTTTCGAAGCAGGCGCGCGACATCGTGCAGCACGAAGCTGATGTTGGGTGGCGATGGCATGGAAGGAGGTTCTAAGGCGCAACTTTTAGTGAGCATGCTTATTATCATCATGCACATAATCCCGCTGGACGCGGTGCGCAAGACGGACTAAGCCCGCCTGGAAAAAATGACGCATGTGCTGCGACACCACAAAAAGGCTCAGGTAGCAGGCTGTTGCCGGGCAAGGATAGGACGATGAATTGGCTGAAGATCGTGACCGTGGCGGCCATCGCGGGATGGCCTGGCATTGCGCTCGCAAAGGACGCCGTCAGCTGCGGCGGCGCCGCCATGCTGGGTGGCGCGCAATTGAACTGCAGCCACGTCGAACCCCAGGCGCCGCCTCAGTTTTGCACCTATAGCTGGGCTCTCCACATGCCGGCCGGAGACCAGAAAATCGTCGAAGGCAGCTTCATGCTGCCGCCCGGCGCGGCGAACGTAACCGTCTATCAGGGCAGCGGTTTCGACAGCGCGCTGTCCGATCCGATCGTGATCTGCCGCGGCGGCAAATGAGCAAGGCCGTCAAGGAAAGCTCGCTCGTCGCCCGATTGGTGCTATAGGGCGGATCACGCTATTTTGAACGGGCGCATTCGAGTTTCGGATGTGCCTGGCTGCCATTTCTCTGACGGATTTCGACATGGACGGACCCAACCCAGACATCAAGCACCCGATCCCGATGCATACCCGCGTCGGCTTCCTCAAGGGACTGGTGAATGCGCCGAACATCGAGATCGGCGACTTCACCTATTATGACGACCCCGACGGGCCGGATAAATTCGCCGAGAAATGCGTGCTGCACCACTATCCCTTCATCGGCGACAAGCTGATCATCGGTCGGTTCTGCGCCATCGCCGAGGGCGCGCGCTTCATCATGAACGGCGCCAACCATGCTATGTCCGGCTTTTCGACCTATCCGTTCAATATCTTTGGCCATGGCTGGGAAAAGGGTTTTGACCCGGCGACGTGGTCGAAGGAAGTGCGCGGCGACACCATTGTCGGCAGCGACGTCTGGATCGGCATGGAGGCGGTGATCTTGCCCGGGGTGGAAATCGGCCACGGCGCCATCATCGCCGCGAAATCGGTGGTGACGCACGACGTGCCGCCCTATGCGATCGTCGCCGGCAACGCGGCCAAGGTGGTGAAGATGCGTTTCGACAACCGGACAATCAGGCGGCTGCTGGCGGTGGCATGGTGGGACTGGCCGGTGGACAAGGTCAGTCGCAACCTCGATGCTATCCGGGGCGCCGATATTTCTCTTCTGGAGGCAGCAGCTTGAACGCTCTGAACAGCAGCATAATCGGCACCGAACTGTTTACGCGGGGGTGGATCTTCATCCGCGGCGTGCCGGCCATGAAATTCCTGCCGCCGGAAGGGCCGCCGGAAATCGCCTTTGCCGGCCGCTCGAATGTCGGCAAGTCGTCGCTGATCAACGCGCTGGTCAACCAGAAGGGGCTGGCGCGCACCTCCAACACGCCGGGGCGCACGCAGGAGCTCAACTATTTCGTGCCGGACGGATTTTCGGGTGAGGGCGCCGACCTGCCGCCCTTGGCGCTGGTCGACATGCCCGGCTATGGCTATGCCACCGCGCCGAAGGAGAAGGTCGACGAGTGGACCAAGCTGGTCTTCGACTATCTCAAGGGCCGCGTCACGCTGAAGCGCGTCTATGTGCTGATCGACGCCCGCCACGGCATCAAGGCCAAGGACGACGAAGTGCTGTCGCTGCTCGACAAGGCGGCGGTGTCCTACCAGATCGTGCTGACCAAGACCGACAAGATCAAGACTGCCGGCGTGCCGAGGCTGATCGAGGAGACGCTGGCAAAGATCAAGAAGCGGCCGGCGGCGTTCCCGTTCGTGCTGGCCACCTCTTCTGAAAAGGCCGAGGGCCTCCAAGAATTGCAGGCGGCCATCGTGCTTGCCGCCAATGGCGGCTAAGCATCCACAGCTTAGAGCATGGCCTACGGCTTGGCCTCGATAGCAATCGTCTGGTGGCCTTCTTCCGCCACAAGCCTTTCGGTGCCGTATGCCTTGAGGAACATGCTGACGCCTGACCTGACGATGCGGTCGATCTCGTCCTGGGTCGGGGCTTTCGTGCGATAGGCGAAGATGCACTGGCGGAACAGACCGGCCAGGCACAGTTCGGTGAACTGATAGGCGGCAAGATCGACATCGTCGATGCGCAGCAGGTCGCGCTCGATGGCGGCATTGAGAAAGGCCGCGACCTTGTCGTGGCCACGCTTGGGACCGCGCTCGTAAAACCGCGCGCCCATGTCGGGTATCCGGTCGGATGCACCGATCACCGTGCGCTGCGCCTGGATCACCTTGGCCGACGTGATCTTGAGGGCCAGCACCTTGCCGAACTTCACCAGCGTCTCGCGCAGGTTGTCGGCATTGTCCAGCACGTCATACATGTTCTTGAAGATGGTGCCGCGCTCTTCCTCGATCAGCGCTTCGAACAGCTCTTCCTTGTTGGCGAAATAGACGTAGATCGTACCCTTGGAGACACCGGCCTCGCGGGTGATGTCGTTCATCGAGGCGGCTTCGAAGCCCTTGTCGATGAAGACACGACGGGCGCCGTCGATGATCTGGCTGCGCTTGACCGGATCCTGCCCCGCGGCCGGGCGGCCACGACGCATGCTTTCCAACAGGTCGTCGCACGACTCGTTTTCGACATTGGGCGGGGTCTCGGCCATGAAAGTCACACCTCGAAATAATTCGAACCAAGCGGTTCGATTGCCCTTGATATGGTCCTGTTTACGCGCTATGTCAACGGCCGGATCGAACCGAACGGTTCAGTATTATATTATAACTTTAGAGAGATGTCATGTCCTCGAACGCGCCGACCACTGCCGAAGTCCGTCCCTTTCCCAACGCCAAGGTTGCGCCGGCGACGGAAGCCCCGGAAGTGCCTGTCCAGCCTGTCTCGTCGCCACCGGCAGAGGCTTCGGCCAAGAAGAAGCGTTCGGTGCGTTCCTTCCTGCTGCCGGTCATCGGCGCCGCTTTGCTGGGCGCCGGCGCCTGGTATGGTTACGACTACTGGACCACGGGCCGCTTCATGATCTCCACGGACGATGCCTATGTCCAAGCCGACATGGCGTTCATCTCGCCCAAGATTTCCGGCTATGTCGATCAGGTCAAGGTCAGCGAGAACCAGCAGGTCAAGGCCGGCGATCCGCTGCTCGTCGTCGATGACGGCGATTACAAGATTGCCGTCGCCCAGGCCGAGGCGCAGATCGCCACCTTGAGCAAGACGCTCGACCGTATCGACGCCCAGACTGAAGCAGCGCGCGCCTCGCTGCAGCAGGCGCAGGCGCAGAAGGTCGCCGATCAGGCCGCCGCCGACAATGCGGCCAAGGTCGCGGCGCGCGCCTCGCAACTGCTCAAGACCCATGTCGGCACGCAGGCGCAGCTGGACGACGCCCAGACGGCGGTCCAGCAGGCCGATGCCGCCCTTGTCGGCGCCGACGCACAGATCGCCGCCGCGCAGGCCAATATCGGCGTGCTGCAGGCGCAACGCGCGGAATCGGCGAGCACGCTGGCGTCCCTGCAGCTCAGCCATGACAAGGCGCTGCGCGATCTTTCCTTCACCGTGCTCAAGGCGCCTTATGACGGCATCGTCGGCAACCGCTCGGTCGAACAGGGCGACCTTGTCAGCCCCGGCCAGAAGCTCGCCGTCATCGTGCCGATGGACAAGCTCTACATCGTCGCCAACTTCAAGGAGACGCAGCTTGCCCGGCTGGTGCCCGGAGAGAAGGTGAAGATCTCGGTCGATGCGACCGACGGCCAGGACTTCGAGGGAACCGTCTCGTCGCTGGCGCCGGCTTCGGGTGCCGTGTTCTCGCTGCTGCCGCCCGAAAACGCCACCGGCAACTTCACCAAGGTCGTGCAGCGCGTTCCGGTCCGTATCGATGTGCCGGCAGATGTCCTGAAGAGCGGCAAACTGCGCGCCGGCCTGAGCGTCATCGTCGACGTCGACAGCCGTACCGCCCCATCCGGGTCGGCATCAGCGGCAGCGTCGAACTGAGCGGCTGCCGGGGAGCAATGCCATGGCAACCGCAACCCTGACAGCAGGAGCACCGCCGGCGAGGCCGGCTGTGCCTGACACCATTTCGACGCGGCGCGTCATCGCCTTCCTGGCGATGGTGTTCGGCATGTTCATGGCCATCCTCGACATCCAGATCGTTTCCGCCTCGCTGTCGGAAATCCAGGCCGGCCTGAGCGCCAGCTCCGACGAAATCCCGTGGGTGCAGACCGCCTATCTGATCGCCGAAGTGGTGATGATCCCGCTGTCGGGCTTCCTCAGCCGGATGCTGTCGACGCGGGTGCTGTTCACGATCTCGGCGGCGGGCTTCACCGCGGCCAGTGCGCTGGCGGCGACTGCCACCAACATCGACCAGATGATTGTCTACCGCGCCGTCCAGGGCTTCATCGGCGGCGGCATGATACCGAGCGTCTTCGCCGCTGCCTTCACCATCTTCCCGCCCTCGCGCCGCGCCTTCGTCTCGCCGATGATCGGCCTGGTGGCGACGTTGGCGCCGACCATCGGCCCGACTGTCGGCGGCTATATCAGCCATGCTATGTCCTGGCACTGGCTGTTCCTGGTCAATGTCGTGCCCGGCATCCTGGTGACAGCGGCGGCCTGGACGCTGATCGACTTCGATAAGCCCAACCTCAAGCTGTTCAGCAAGTTCGACTGGTGGGGCCTCGCCGGCATGGCGGCTTTCCTGGGCTGCATGGAATATGTGCTCGAGGAAGGCCCCAACAATGACTGGCTGCAGGACCAGGGCGTCTTCATCTGCGCCATTGTCATGACCATCGGCGCGGTGCTGTTCTTCTGGCGGGTGTTCACCGCCGAGGAGCCGATCGTCGACCTGAAGGCCTTCACCAACATCAACTTCGCCTTCGGCTCGCTGTTCTCCTTCGTCATCGGCATCGGCCTTTACGGCCTGACCTATCTCTACCCGGTGTATCTCGGGCGCATCCGCGGCTACGATTCGATGATGATCGGCGAGGCGCTGTTCGTCAGCGGCCTGGCCATGTTCTTCACCGCGCCGATCTCGGGCATCCTGTCGAACAAGATGGACCCGCGGCTGATGATGATGATCGGCTTCTTCGGCTTCGCCACCGGCACCTGGTGGATGACGCATCTGACCGCCGACTGGGATTTCAACGAGCTGCTCATCCCGCAGATCCTGCGCGGCTGTTCGATGATGCTGTGCATGGTGCCGATCAACAACATCGCGCTCGGCACCTTGCCGCCCGAGCGGCTGAAGAATGCGTCCGGCCTGTTCAATCTCACCCGCAACCTTGGCGGTGCGGTTGGCCTCGCACTGATCAACACCGTGCTGATCGACCGCAATGCCTTCCACTACGCAAGGCTCTCCGAGCATGTGCAATGGGGCAGTGAAGCCGCGCAGACCAAGCTGCAGAACATGACGCTCAATTTCGAGCAAACCCCCGGCCTGGACGCGACAAGTGCCGCCATCTCCAAGCTGTCGGGCATGGTCCAGCAGCAGGCGGCGCTGCTGTCCTTCATGGATGTGTTCTTCATGCTGACGGTGCTGTTTGCGACGCTTGGCCTGTTCACCATGTTGATCCGCAAGCCGGCCGCGGCGGCGGGTGGAGGTGGTGGCGGCGGCCACTGATACCGGAGCAATTCCAGGAAAAGTGTAAGGCGGTTTTCCGTCAGGAATTGCGACAAGACAGAGATACGTGGGCAGCTGTTTCGGGAAGCTCCTCCAGTCCACGCCCGAAAAAGCTCTGACCGCGCAAAAAACTCCGGGCCGCAAGCCCGGAGTTTTTCATATCCAGTTGGAATTTGTCAGGCTGTGGCGGGCTTGAAGGTCAGCGCGACGCCGTTGATGCAGTGGCGCAGGCCGGTCGGCGCCGGACCGTCGTCGAAGACGTGGCCGAGATGGCCGCCGCAGCGGCGGCAATGCGCCTCGGTGCGCGTCATGCCGAGCGAGCGGTCCACGGTCGTGCCGATAGCCTTGGGGATCTCTTGCCAGAAGCTCGGCCAGCCGGTGCCGGAATCGAATTTCGTCTCCGACGAATAGACCGGCAGGTCGCAGCCGGCACAGGCGAAGATGCCCTTACGGTGTTCGTTGAGCAGCGGGCTGGTGCCGGGATACTCCGTGCCTTCCTTGCGCAGCACGTCGAAGGCGGCCGGCGACAGGATGGCTTTCCACTCGGCGTCGGTCTTGGTGACTTCGAATTTTTCGGCGGCCTGTGCTGCCTGCGGATCGCCCATGCGCAGCATCGTTGCTGCGGCCCCGACGACGCCGATGGCGGCGGCACCGCTCAAAAGAAAGTCGCGACGGTTCATGACCGGTTCCTCCTGATGTCCTTTTGCCAAACTATACCGCCGCGCGGAAATCAAAAGCCGGTGACGGTAGCCCCCTCGAACGAACACTCCGCGCCCTCCCACATCCGAATATGGGCGGCGCGGAGTGCGCGGGTCAATTGCGGATCACGGGAGCGGGATCGTGCAATCGACGGAGGGCCCTTGCTGCCAGTTCGCCGGCAGCAATCCCCTTGTTACATCTTCGGCAAAAGAACCTTGTCGATGACGTGGATGACGCCATTGGACTGTTCGACATCGGCGATCGTCACATTGGCGACATTGCCGTTCTCGTCGGTGACGGTGACCTTGCCGCCGTCGGCCTTGAGCGACAGCTCGCAGCCGCCGACCGTCTTGACCTTGTGGGCGCCGCCGTCAGCCTTGGCCATCGCGGCGACATCCGCCCCCATCGCCTTGGCGCCGATGACATGGCAGGTCAGGATCTTGGTGAGCTTGTCCTTGTTTTCAGGCTTGAGCAGCGTCTCGACCGTCCCGGCCGGAAGAGCCGCGAAGGCTTCGTTGGTCGGAGCGAACACGGTGAACGGACCGGCGCCCTGCAGCGTTTCGACAAGGCCGGCGGCCTTCACGGCGGCGACCAGCGTGGTGTGGTCCTTCGAGTTCACGGCGTTCTCGACGATGTTTTTGTTAGCATACATCGCGGCGCCGCCAACCATCGGGTTTTCGGCATAGGCGGCGGTGGCAAGGGCCGAAACGGCGATCGTACCGGCGAGCAAAAGGGTGGCGTATCTGCGCATGATGTCAAACTCCTCGGGTTTTCTCTTCCCATTTTTGGGGACGCGAGGAGATACGGAACAGAAGTGCGGGAGTTTCAGAAATATTCTTATTTTTTATTTTGCCCGGGATGCCGAAGAGATTTTGCCACGCAACGGCTTGCCGGCTACCATGCTGTCTACGGGCGTGGAAGGTGGGAGATACACTTCAGGTACTCTATTTTGAGTCTGGCGACGCCAAGAGCCGGTCAGATGCTCTTCAAGTCGCCGGCGGCGACCACCGGTCCGGTCGGCTGTCCGGTCGGCGAACCGCCTGACGGCTCAAGGCTGACGGCAAGCACCGCGCCCTGGGCAAGCTTCTGCTGGGCCGCCGGCGAGACGACGATGTGCGCCGTAGCACCGGTCGGAATGACGCCCATCGAGACCGGCGGGTTCTTGCCCTCGATCATCCACAGCTCGAAGTCCTTGCCGGAAGCACGCTCACCGGAGACATGCGACAGGCCGACTTCGTGATGCGCGGCATCATAGACGGCGAGGTATCTGACGTCGCTGCCTTCGGCGGCCAGCGAAGCGACGAGGCGCGCTTGCGGCTGCTCGACCGGTGGGTTGAGAGTGGGCACGAGGATGTAAATCGCCAGTGCCGCAACCGCAGCCGCGGCAAGGCCGCGCCAGAAAGCGAGGCTGGACCACAGGCCGCCGCGCGATTCGGCGGGCGTGGTCACGGCGGCAGCGTTCGCGAACAGCCGGCGGTCGACCGAGGCCTTCACCGAAACCGGCGGCTCGATTTTCGGGTAGGCGGCGGCCAGCGGCGAGAGACTGACCTCCCATCCCTCGACAAGACGAGCAAAAACCGTATCCGCATCGATGCGGCGGGCGACGATCTGGCGTTCGTCGGCATCGAGCACGCCGAGAACGTATTCGGCGGCGAGCAGGTCGTCGCCTCCACGTTCCGGTCCTGTGTCTTCTGCCAGCGTCATCTTTCCAGACATTCTCTGAGTTTCAACAGGCTGCGGCGCAGCCATGTACGCATCGTGTTCAGCGGCACGCCATGGCGCTCCGCCAGTTCGGCATAGCTCTCGCCCTTGAGATAGGCGCCCCGGACGGCGGCTGCCCGGTCCTTCTCCAACTCATCGAGACAATGGTGGATACGTTCGGATTCGTCGCCCGCCACCGCCATCGCTTCAGGCCCCGGCGCCGGATCGGCCACGTCGAGCGCGGCATCGATGTCGGCGGCAGGCCTGCGCCGCGCTCGTATGCGATCGATCGCATGATTACGCGCAATTGCCACCAGCCAGGAGATCGGGCTTAGATCGGAGACGGCAAAACGATCCGCCTTCGTCCATATCTTGACGAAGACTTCCTGTAGCGCTTCTTCCGCATCTCCCCGGTCGTTCAATACACGAAGACAGACGCCAAAAAGTTTCGCGCTGGTCTGCCGGTAAAGCAGATCGAACGCGGCCCGATCCTTCATCGAAGTCCGGACGATCAGCTTGGTGATGTCCTGCGGCGTCATCTGCGGCAAGTTAGGCGATTGCAATGTATTTGCAACGGCGGAAATAACCTTGTGCACGCCTAAGCTTTTGTGTGTCGCCAGCCGGGTCCGTCGACCGATTGCCAATGGAATCGCCACTGGCTAGCTTGCCCTCAGTGATGGGGGAGCGCGCATGTCGGTCGAACGGATCCTTTGGGAAGAAGATGCCGCGGGCCTCGCCGATCTGGTCCGCAAGGGCGAGGTTTCGGCCGTCGAGCTGACCGACGCCGCGATTGCCCGCGCCGAGGCCACCCGTCCCGACATCAATGCCACGGCCGAACCGCTCTACGATGCCGCGCGGGCCCGCGCCAAGACCGTCGACCCCTCGCTGCCGCTGGCCGGTGTTCCCTTCGCCATCAAGGATCTCGGCATCGCCATCAGGGGCGTGCCGACGCATGGCGGCAGCCGCATTCCGGCATGGCTGGCCGATGTCAATTCGGTGCTGACCGACCGCTACATCGCTGCCGGACTTATCCCGATCGTCACCTCGACATCGCCGGAGCACGGGCTTCGATTGATGACCGAATCCAGGGCCTTCGGCATCACCCGCAATCCGTGGAACACCGGTCACACCAGCGGCGGCTCGTCGGGTGGTGCGGCTGCACTGGTCGCCGCCGGCGTCGTGCCGGTGGCGCATGCCTCCGATGGCGGCGGCTCGATCCGCGTGCCTGCCGCCTGCACCGGGCTTGTCGGCCTGAAGACGTCGCGCGGCCGCACCCCGCTGACGCCGCTGGTGAGCGAAAGCTGGTACGGCATGGTCGTCGACCATGCGCTCACCCGTTCGGTGCGTGATTGCGCGCTGCTGCTCGACCTCACCCATGGGTCCGATCCTCTGTCGCCCTATGCCGCGCCGCCGCCGAAGGGCACGTTCGCGGCCGCTGCCGCGCGCGATCCCGGCAAGCTCAGCCTGGCCGTGTACCGCAAATCCCCGCTTGGCCTGCCGATCTCGGACGAGACGCTCAAGGCGCTCGACACGGCGATGGCGCTTGCCCGCGAGGGCGGCCACACGGTCAAGGAGATCGACCTACCCTTTATCGGCCGCGAGTTCTTCGCCGATTTCTGCAGGACGGTTGCCTCCGCAGTCGCCGGCACGATGCGGGCCGAAGCGCTGCGTGTCGGCCGTTCAGTTACCGGCGACATCGAGCGGGCGACGCGGGTGCTCGCCCGCTTCGGCGAAATGGTGTCGGCCGGCGAGACCTATGCCGACCTGCAGCGGCTGCATGCCGCCTCGCGGCAGCTGATTTCGGAGACCGTGCAGTACGACGCCGTGCTGATGCCGGTCATTGCCCACCCGCCGCTCGCCTGCGGCGCCATGGATCCGAAAGGCGCCGACGAGTTCATCGAAAACCTGCTCGACAAGCTTCACCTCACTCCCTTGCTGAAGCTGAAGCCATTCTTCGGCCAACTGATGGACAAGAGCCTCTGGTTCACCCATTGGCCGGCGATCCAGAATGTCAGCGGCCAGCCGTCGATCGCGCTGCCGGTCCATGTCACTGACGCCGGCATGCCGCTCGGCGTCCAGGCGGCCGGCCGTCCGGGCGACGAGGAGACGCTTTTGTCGCTCGCCGCGCAGATGGAGAAGATCTCGGGTTGGCTGGACCGCAGGGCGCCGCTGATGGTGCCGACACGATGACGAGGTCGTGAAGCGCTTGAATATGACAGCAAAGCCATTTGCGGGCGGCGCCAATTCCCGCTAAGACGCCGCCGTCCTTACCTGATGCATGTCGCCCAAAAGTGTCCAGCGGTTTTGGGACAGCGACGTGCTTAAAATAAAAAGCCGGGAACCAAGCCGATGACGGAAATAACCGCCACCGCCGAAATGCAGGCAGCCCTGTTGTCGCGGGCGCTGCCCTACATGCAGCGCTACGAACACAAGACGGTCGTGGTGAAATATGGCGGCCATGCCATGGGCGACATCGAGCTTGGCAAGGCCTTCGCGCGCGACATCGCGCTGCTCAAGCAGTCCGGCGTCAACCCGATCGTCGTCCATGGCGGCGGCCCGCAGATCGGCGCCATGCTGGCCAAGATGGGCATCGAATCCAAGTTCGAGGGCGGCCTGCGCGTCACCGACCAGAAGACGGTCGAGATCGTCGAAATGGTGCTGGCCGGTTCGATCAACAAGGAGATCGTCGCGCTGATCAATGCCGAGGGCGAATGGGCGATCGGTCTCTGCGGCAAGGACGGCAACATGGTGTTCGCCGAAAAGGCCCGCAAGACCATGATCGACCCGGACTCCAACATCGAGCGCGTGCTCGATCTCGGCTTCGTCGGCGAGCCGGTCGAGGTCGACCGCACCTTGCTCGATCTTCTGGCACGCTCCGAAATGATCCCGGTGCTGGCGCCGGTGGCGCCAGGCCGCGACGGCCACACCTACAACATCAATGCCGACCCCTTCGCCGGCGCCATTGCCGGCGCCTGCCAGGCGACGCGCCTGCTGTTCCTCACCGACGTGCCTGGTGTGCTCGACAAGAACAAGAAGCTGATCGACGAACTGACCGTGGCCGAGGCCAAGGCGCTGATCAAGGACGGCACGGTCTCGGGCGGCATGATCCCCAAGGTGGAGACCTGCATCGAAGCGATCGAACGCGGTGTCGAAGGCGTCGTCATCCTCAACGGCAAGACGCCGCATGCCGTGCTGTTGGAACTGTTCACCGAGCACGGTGCCGGCACGCTGATCGTGCCTTGATGGGCTCGTCAGCCGGCTAACTTTTTCGCCTCGGAATCTTCAATATTGCCGATGATGGGAATGGCGGGCTTTCTGGCCGGCCGTGAAACCGTCATCGATTCCTCCTCGGCGTCCTGCGGCGCGCCCCAGAATTCAGCCAGCGTCGGGCCGTCTTTCACCCTGACGTCGCGGACCAGAAAACCCCAGACCTCGCGGAACCAGACGCGGCGGCCCATCTGTGTGTACCAGCGCATCGAATGCCGCTGCTCGGGATCCTTGTGTAACAGGATGCGGGCCAGCGCCTTCGGCCGTGATTGCACCGCCAGCTCGATCAGCTTGACGCTGAAGAACAGCATCCAGGGTTTCAGCCGCGTCATCTGCAGCACCTGGTGCTTGTAATCCCACAAGCGCGCATCCTGCTGGATCACCTTGCGATCCCGCGCGATGCGGAAGAACGGCGTCCAGCGATGCGGCGTCACATAGAGCGCCTGGATCTGGTCGGGGTCATAGGCGATGAGCTGGCGAAAGCCGCGCCACAGATCGCGGAACCCTTCGTCCTCGAAGCCGGCCACCCAGGTCGCCATCGACAGGATGCCGTTGAGGCGCAGCAGCCTTATCGCCTCGCGGTCGGATGAGATGCTGCCGCCCTTGCGGATCAATTGCAGCGTCTGCTCGTCGGTGTTTTCCATGCCGAGCAGCCAGCGGATGACACCGGCCTTGCGGTAGAGATGCAGGATGTCGGCATCGCGCACGATGTCGTCGGCACGGGTCGAACCGACGATCAGCACCGGCACGTTCTCGGCGATAAGGGCGTCGAGGAAGGCACGCCAGGCCTTCTTCGAGACCGTCGGATTCTCGTCGGCGAGATTGATCAGTTCGATGCCGTGCTCGCGGTGCAGCCAGGCGATCTCCCTGGCGAATTTCACCGGATCGCGATGCCGCCAGCGGGTCCAGAAGCCGCGCTGGCCGCAATAGTTGCACAGATGCGGGCAGCCGCGCGAAAACTGCATGACCACGGCGCGCTTGCCGCCCCAGTAGCTGTAACTGGTATGGTCGATCAGCTCCCAGCCGACGCGGTAGGCGTCGAGGTCGGCAATGGTCATGGCCGCCTGTGTGGCGACGGGACGGCCGAGATCGTCGCGATAGGCAATGCCGGCCACGCTCGCCGGCGGCTGGCGCATTTCCAGCGCCTCGACCAGCGCCACGACGGTCGCCTCGCCCTCGCCGCGCACGATGAAGTCGAAGGCATCGGTGGCGGCCAGGATGTCGCGCCAATGATAGGTCGGGAAAACGCCGCCATAGATGATGATGGTCGCCGGCTCCCGCTGCTTGATCTGCTCAGCAATCAGCAAGGCGGTCGGGTGCGCCGAGGTCGAGCCGGAATGGCCGATCAGGACGAAGTCGGGGTGGTCCTCCAGTGCGTTGCGTACGACGTCATCCAGCGGCATAGGCCCAAACTCGGCGTCGACGAGGCGCACCTGATGGCCGGCATCGATCAGCGGCCCGCCGATCGCCAGCAGGCCGAGCGGCGGCAAATGATCGTCGGGCACGCGGCTGCCGATGGCGGTGTGCGGCGGATTGATCAGGACGATTTTCATGGCGGACCTCTGGGCGGTTGGTCCGCGCAAGCTGGCCGGCGATGTGGACACGCGCTTGGCCCGTTTCAGCAGTTTGCGTGCAGCTTTTCCCCAAGGAGTGCGAAGAGAGGCATTGTCATCGCCTGAGATGCCCGAGCGGCACATGGCCCGGCCCCTTGATGTTCTGCAGCACCAACTGCGTGTGGACGTCGCGCACGCCGTCGAGCCGCATCAGCCGGTGCATAACGAAGGCGTTGAGTTCGTCGACCGACGGCACCATGACATGCAGCAGAAAGTCATGGTCGCCAGTCATCGTCCAGCACGAGGACACCTCGTCCATGCGCTGCACGGCGGCGATGAAGCTTTCGGGCGAGCCGTCGCTGTGGCTGACCAGGCGCACCTGGATGAACACCTCGACCATCAGGCCGACCGCGCGGCGGCTGATCACCGCGGCAAAACCCTTGATGATGCCGGCCTCCTGCAGCGCCTCGAAGCGCCGCGCGCACGGCGTCGTCGACAGGCCGATCTCTTGCGCCAGTTCGGAAACCGGCTTGCGCCCGTCGCGCTGCAGGATATCGAGCATCTTGATCTCGAAATCGTCGAACTGAGGCATTTTCACTCCACTAGAGGGTTTTGTGAGTGGATGTTATCTCGAATATTCCGTTCGAGCCATCATCAAAACCGATTTGCCTCGGCAAATCCGGGTAGCCTTTTCGGCACGTCAGCCATTGATGATTTGCGAGGAGAAAAACCATGACGACGATGAGCGTTGCCGAATATGCCCGCGACTGCGCGGCGCAAGGATTGCGCGGCGACTATTCGGTCTGCCGTGCCGATTTCACCGTGTCGCAGGGTTATGATTACAGCGAAGAAGAGCAGGCGGTGTGGCGCACGCTGTGCGACCGCCAGACCAAATTGACGCGCAAGCTCGCCCACCATTCCTATCTCGACGGCGTCGAAAAACTTGGCCTGCTCGACCGTATTCCCGATTTCGACGAGGTCAGCGCCAAGCTGCGCAAATTGACCGGCTGGGAGATCGTCGCGGTGCCCGGTCTCATTCCCGCGGCCCCGTTTTTCGATCATCTCGCCGATCGCCGCTTCCCGGTCACCAACTGGCTGCGGACGAGGCAGGAGCTCGACTACATTGTCGAGCCCGACATGTTCCATGATTTCTTCGGCCACGTGCCGGCGCTGTCGCAACCGGTGTTCGCCGACTTCATGCAGATGTATGGCGAGAAGGCCGGCGACATCATCGCGCTGGGCGGCGACGAGATGATTTCCAGGCTCTACTGGTACACGGCCGAATACGGCTTGATGCAGGAGGCCGGCCAGCCGCTAAAGGCCTTTGGCGCCGGCCTGATGTCGTCGTTTACCGAGCTGCAGTTCGCGGTCGAAGGCAATGACGCCCACCACGTGCCCTTCGACCTCGAAACGGTGATGCGCACCGGCTACGAGATCGACAAGTTCCAGCGCGCCTATTTCGTGCTGCCGTCCTTCGACGCCTTGCGCGATGCCTTCCAGACCGCCGATTTCGCGGCGATCGTCGCCCGACGCAAGGACCAGCCGGCGCTCGACCCGGCGACGTTATAGTGCAGAACCGTCAGGCGGTGACCACCTTGCTCAGATGCTCGCCCAGCCGGCAGGCCAGCGCGGTGATCGTCGTCGTCGGGTTGCATTGGCCCGACGTGCAGAACACCGAGGAGCCGCCGACATAGAGATTGTCCATGCCGTGCACCTTGCAGTTGGCGTCGACCACGCTCTTGCTGACGTCGGTGCCCATGCGCGTGCCGCCCATGTGATGATGGCCCGCCGTCTCGTCGTTGGTCGGATAATCCTGACCATTGCTGATCCAGTCGGCAATACGCACGCGGCCGAGATTCTTCTCGATCAGCGTCATGCCGAACAGTCTGAGCCCTTCGAGCAGGGTGCGGCGCTCCATTTCCGATTTCTTCCAGTGCAATTCGATGCGTGGCACGCCGGCATGGTCGACATCGGTCTTCGACAACTCGATCTGGTTGGAGGCCAGCGGCGCCTGTTCCCAGGCGACGTAGAGCTGGGCGGCGCAGCGCAGTCTCTGACTGAGCTTGGAGGACATCCACTCGGCCATGTCGGGTGCCGTGCAGGCGAGGTCGGCGATAAGGCTCTTGACGCCGGGATACGGCGTCTCGATCAGCCGGATGCCGAAATTCATGATCTGCAGCCGCTCCATGGCGGCAAGGGCCGGCGAGAAGAAGGCCTCATTGACGGCGTCGACCTCGAACGCGTTGTAGTCGGCCAGGATCGCGTTGCCGCCCTCGAAGGTCGGATGCTCCATCCAGTAGCGGCCAAGCGCCGTCGCATTCGGCACGACGCCGCCGTTCGAACGCTGGTTCGACCACAGAAGCAGCCGCGAATTCTCCAGCCCGCCGGTGCAGACGATGAAATAGTCGGCACTGAAGGAGCCGGCATCCTGCCCGTTCGACCACAGTCTGGCGCCCGTCACACGTTTGCCGTCGCCGGAAAGTTCGGTGGCACAAGTGTTGAGCACCACCGCGATGTTCTTGGCCTTGTCGAGTTCATCGCCGAACTTCTCGGCGAAGCGCACGGCCGGGCTCTTGATCAGCTGCACCCAGTGAATGTCGTCCGAGATCGGCACATCTGGCCGGAGGGCCGGAAGGTCGAGAATGTCGCGCACTTCCGGCAGATAGGGTTCGATGTCGGTGCGGCGGATCGGCCAGCCCGTATCGGGTACCCAGGCCTTCGGCTCGAAATCCTGCTTGTCGAGCACGCGGCACCAGCCGGCCCAGTGGTTGGAACTGCCGCCCATCAACCGCAGCCGGGTTATGTCGAGATCGAAATAAAAATCGCCGACCGTGCTGCCACGGTAAAAGTCCTGCGACTCGTCGCTGAATTCGCGCGGACCGGCCTCCATCACCACCACCGGAATGCCGGCCGCGCCAAGCTTGCGGGCAATGGTCGTGCCGGCCGGACCGGAGCCTAGGATGCACACTTTTGGGGTGAAGTTCGCGGCGCGATACGCCTCGTAGCTGTCGAAGATCATGCCAGGTCGCTCCGCCTCAGAATCCAGCCATTGACCTCGACGATCTCGTTCGGGTTGGGCTCAGGATCGGCTGCATCGGCATCAGGCAACTTGCGGAACAAAGACAGGGCAGGCAATGCGATCAACGCCTGCACGAGCGCGCGGCGTGACATTTTCTTGATGATGAAACTCATGGCTGGTCTCTCGGCTGGGCTTCGGCACTGCATGGCGTTCCCAGAACGGCAATTCCCGGAACGACACATGCATCACCGTGGAAGCCAGTATCGTGCCAAGTCTGGCCGCAAAGCAGTGAAAACCCGGCTAAGCGGTACAACCGAGTGCAAACAGGGTTAGAATTTTCTTAACAGGCCGGTTGCTGCAGATCGGATCACGCCGCCTCGGAAATGCCGGTGTCGATGATCGTCAGGTTACGGCCCTGGTGCTTGGCCTGGTAGAGGCGCCGGTCGGCGGCGCGCATCAGCTCCGACACACTGGCTTCCTCGCCGCAGACAGTGCCGCCGATGCTGACCGTGAGCGGAATGGTCCGCTCGTCGACGGGCCGGAAGCGGATCAGCTCCACTTCGCGGCGAATTCGCTCGGCGACGCGCTTGGCCTCCTGCTCGGTGGCGCCGATCAGGAAGGCGCCGAACTCCTCGCCGCCGATGCGGCCGAGCACATCGCCGCTGCGCACGCCGCGCTGGATCGCGCTGGCGATCAAAAGCAGCGCGTCATCACCTGTCAGGTGGCCAAAATTGTCGTTAATGGTCTTGAAGTGGTCGGCATCGATGATCAGCAGCGCGCCGCGATCGGACTTGCGGCGCGAACCGTCGAGCGCGGCAAAGAAACTTTCCCGGTTGAGCATGCCGGTCATGTCGTCGCGGCTCGCCTTTTCCGCCAGGCGGCGATGCGCGGCGGCGAGCTGGGCATGGGCTCGGGCGAGATCGCGATGCGCGTTTTTCAGCCTGTCGCTTTGCCAGAAAGTGCTTGCGCTGGCAGCCCACGCCAGCACCAGCGGACAGAGGGTGGAGGTCAGCCAGATCGTGCGGTTGACCGGAAATCCCATGGCCGGAACGATGATCAGGGTCAGCAGGAGAGAGGCCGCGACTGAGGCGAAAGCAACGGCGGCGGATCTCAGAATTATGCTGTTCATCGCTTGCTCCCACAAGACTGCCTCTCTGCCAGCAAGCCCTAAAGGCCACCTTTCCCAGATGCCTAAAATTTGAATCGTGAGGCGATTTACGCAACCTCAACGAGCAGAAGTTGTGGATAAAGTCGCTTCCGGAATGCGCGTTTCATGCCATAAGGAGCCCATGACCACGCTCCCTGACCCCGCCCGCTTCGCCCATGTCACCGACTGGGTTTTCGATCTCGACAACACGCTCTATCCGCATCATTCGAATCTGTTCTCGCAGATCGACGTCAAGATGACCGCCTATGTCGGCGAGCTGCTGGCATTGCCGCGCGACGATGCGCGCAAGTTGCAGAAGGAACTCTACCGCGAATATGGCACGACGCTGAACGGCCTGATGACACGTCATGGCATCGACCCCGATGATTTCCTCGAGAAGGTCCACGACATCGACTATTCATGGCTGGTGCCAGACCCCGTTCTCGGCACCGCCATCCGCCAGCTTCCGGGCCGCAAGTTCATCTTCACCAATGGCGACCGCAGGCACGCCGAGCGCACCGCGCGCCAACTCGGCATCCTCGACCATTTCGACGACATCTTCGACATCGTCGCCGCCGGGCTCAATCCCAAGCCGGCGCGCCAGACCTACGAGAAGTTCGCTGAACTCCACGCCGTCACCGGCCACAATGCGGTGATGTTCGAAGACCTTGCCCGCAACCTGTCGGTGCCGAAGTCGCTCGGCATGACCACGGTGCTTATCGTGCCGCGCAATTTCGAGCCGACCTTTGCCGAGATCTGGGAGCGCGACCCGACCAACGAGGACGACGTCGATTTCGTCACCGACGACCTGGCGGGGTTTCTGACGGCGATTGTGGAGGGGGAAGGAAGAGGGGAATTGAAGAATTGAAGAATTGAAGAATTGAAGAATTGAAGAATGAAGGACGGTCTCGCAGATTCCCCCAGTTCCCGAGTTCCCCAGTTCTTCAATTCGTCAGCTCTTCAATTCCCCACTCCCCTACTCCCCTAACTTGTAGAACCGGCTGATGATCCCCCAGGCTTCGTCGGCGGTGTCGACGAAGTCGATGATGTCCTGATCGCCGGGGCTGATCGTGCCCTGCTCGGCGAGAAAATCGAGATTGATCGCCCGCTTCCAGAAGGATTTGCCGAACAGGATCACCGGCACGCGCTCCATGCGCCCTGTCTGGATCAGGGTCAGCGTCTCGAAGAATTCATCCATCGTGCCGAAGCCGCCCGGAAACACCGCGACCGCCTTGGCGCGCATGACGAAATGCATCTTGCGGATAGCAAAATAATGGAAGTTGAAGCAGAGCTCCGGCGTCACATAGATGTTCGGCGCCTGCTCGTGCGGCAGGACGATGTTGAGGCCGATCGACGGCGCGCCGACATCGTCGGCGCCGCGGTTTCCCGCTTCCATCACGCCGGGCCCGCCACCGGTCACCACGACATATTCGCGGTAATAGGAGGTGGCCGACTGCTGCGAGCAGAGGCGGGCGAATTTCCGCGCCTCCTCATAGTATTTGCTGTTTTCCTCGAGGTTCTTCTTCTGCGTCTCGTTCTTGGCCGCCCAGGCCTCGCCGCCGGGTTCCGGCAGGCGCGCGCCGCCGAACAGGATCACCGTCGAACGGATGCCGCGTTCGGCCAGGATCATTTCCGGTTTCAGGAGTTCAAGCTGCAGCCGGACCGCGCGCAACTCGCGCCGCGTCATGAAGTCGGGATCGTTCCAGGCGAGCCGGTAGGTTTCGGCACGCGTCTGCGGCGTATCCGGCACACTCTTCGACCGCTCCAGATCCTCGTCCGAATGCGGCAGTGGCGTCCAGCCCGCCTTTTCCATAGGTGTCATATGCTCTACCCGTCCAAATTCTTCACTTGCGCCGCCCCATGACGCAGCCGCGATTGACCCTCACCAAGGCTTCACATAAGCAGGTTCCGCAAAAGTGTCCCGCGGTTTTGTGACAAGAACCTGCTACATGCGAAGATCCAGGCAGGCAAAGCCTGCCAAGGGGTCCGCGCGACTTTCAAAACAGGTTAAGGCGTTGCCCCTTAACAGCTTGGTAATGGAGCGAATTCATGTCGAAGCCCGATCTGGCGAGCCTCGAAAAGACCATCGAGAAGGCCTTCGAGGAACGCGACGCGATTTCGACGGCAACGCGCGGCGAAACGCGCGACGCCATCCAGTCGGCGCTCGATCTGCTCGACCGCGGCGCCGTCCGCGTCGCCGAGCGGCAGGCCGACGGCAAGTGGCATGTCAACCAGTGGCTGAAGAAGGCCGTGCTGTTGTCGTTCCGGCTCAACCCGATGGAGATCATCAAGGGGGGACCCGGCGAGGCGGTGTGGTGGGACAAGGTGCCGTCGAAGTTCGACGGCTGGAGTGCCGTCGATTTCGAAAAGGCGGGCTTCCGAGCCGTGCCGTCGTCGGTCGTGCGCCGTTCGGCCTATGTCGCACCGGGCGCCGTGCTGATGCCGTCCTTCGTCAATGTCGGCGCGTATGTCGACAGCGGCACCATGGTCGACACCTGGGCCTCGGTCGGCTCCTGCGCCCAGATCGGTAAGAACGTGCATCTGTCCGGCGGCGTCGGCATCGGCGGCGTGCTGGAGCCGATGCAGGCCGGCCCGACCATCATCGAGGACAATTGTTTTATCGGCGCGCGTTCGGAAGTGGTCGAGGGCTGCATCGTGCGCGAAGGCTCGGTGCTCGGCATGGGCGTCTTCATCGGCCAGTCGACCAAGATCGTCGACCGCGCCACCGGCGAGATCTTCTATGGCGAAGTGCCGCCGAATTCCGTCGTCGTCGCCGGAACGATGCCGGGCAAGCCCTTTCCGAACGGCGAGCCGGGTCCCAACCTCTACTGCGCCGTCATCGTCAAGCGTGTCGACGCCAAGACCCGCTCCAAAACCTCGATCAACGAATTGCTGCGCGATTGATCTTTGCGCAAAGCGAGCGCACCTTCCGCCGGCGCGACAATCGGTCGCGCTGGTTCAAGATGGAGGGGTGACATGGACTGGAAGTATCTGCTCACAAGTTTTGATGGTCGCATCAACCGTGGCAAGTTCTGGGCCGCGATTGGCGTTTTCATCGTCATTGGTATCGTTGCCTTCATTCTCGATGCGATCCTCGGTACACGTCTCACCACCGCCAGTGGCGCCCAGATCGGCATCATCGGCATTCTCATCGCTCTGGCCTCGATCTATTTCGCGCTCGCAGTCTACGCCAAGCGCTGGCATGATCGCGGCAAGTCGGGCTGGTGGAGCCTGATCATGCTGGTGCCGCTCATCGGCCCGATCTGGTTTCTGGTGGAATGCGGCATTCTCGAAGGCGCCAGAGGCGCCAATCAATATGGACCGGACCCGCTTGCCTGACAGATCAGATCTCACCTGGCTTTTCTTCAAAACCTCGGGCCGCGTCAGTCGCGCGGCCTATTTTCTTGGCGGGTTGCTCGTCGCCATCATCCAGGCCTTCCCGCTCTACCGCTTCACGCTGGTGCCGGAAGGCTCGGCCGAGAGCAACATGTGGTCGTTCATCTTCTTCGTCGCCTTCATCGCCTCGCTGTGGTCGAACATCGCGCTGGCGGTGAAGCGGCTGCACGATTTGGACAAGCCGGGCATTGCCGCGCTGATCCTGTTCGTGCCGGTGGTCTCGATCGTCGCCTTCCTTGTGTTGTGCCTGTTTCCAGGGCAGCCTGGACCCAACCGCTATGGCCGGCGCACCAACGAGCCGGAACAATCCTGAGGGCCGATCGGACATGCGCTACCGCACGCTTGATCCGAAACTGATCGTCGAAACCGCCGAGCGGCTGGAAGAGCGGATCGCCGACCGTTTCCCCGAAGCGGGATTGCGTGGCGTCGCCGCCGAACTGGTCTCGCTGTCGCGAGATCTGGCCAAGGCGGCCAAGGTGCTCGAAGCACCGATCTGGTGGCTGCGCGGGCTCATCGTCGCCGCCTTCGTCACGGGTGTGCTGGTGTTCCTGTTCGTCGGTACCATCTTGCCGATCGACCGCATTTCGGGGACCCACGATGCCCTGCAGTCGGTGCAAGGCATAGAGGCTTCGATCAACACCGTCATACTCGCTGTGTTGGGCTTGCTTGCTCTGATCCGCACCGAGGAGCGCATCAAGCGCAAAAGGGTGTTTCGCCAGCTGCACGGCCTGCGTTCGCTGATCCATGTCATCGACATGCACCAGCTGACCAAGGATCCGGCAGCCCTTTCGGCCGATTTCAAGCCGACGGCGCACTCGCCGGCCCGCATCACCAATGCCGCCGACCTGGCGCGTTACCTCGACTATTGCTCCGAAATGCTGTCGATCACGGGCAAGATCGCCGCATTGTTCGCACAGTCGGTCAATGACGACGTGGTCATCGACGGCGTCAACGACATCGAGAACCTGGCATCCAACCTGTCGCGGAAAATCTGGCAGAAGATCACGTTGATCGACGGCCGGCCGGTGCAACAACCTGCTCCGGCGCCAGGCCCGGCGAGCCAAGCCGCTCCGCTTCCGCCGCGCGCACCAAAGCGGTGACCCGCTGAACCGTCGGCACGGGCGTGCCGGCCTTCCCCGCCAGCTGCAAGATGGCGCCTTGCAGGTCGTCGATCTCTGTCGGCCGGCCGCGCTGAAGATCGTCCCACATCGACGAGCGCGCCTGCAGGTCGATCGCCAGCAAGCGCCGCGCCAGCAGCTTGAACAGCCAGTCCGGCAGCCTGAGCACCTTCGGCAGCAACGCCGGCGGCAGGCCGGCGATCCGCGCCGGCTCGATGCCGGACGCTCTCATTGCTCTCAGGGCCTCGTTGATCTGGCTGGCCAGGATCAGCCGCCAGCGCCGATCGGCCAGTTCGGTCGCCAGCGGCAGGCCGGAAAGCGCCACCAGCGCGTTGTTCAAATTCATCAGCAGCTTGCCCCACAGCACGGCTTTCATGTCGCCATGGGCTTCGACCGCAAACCCTTCGACGCCAAGCAGGCCGACCAGGCCGGCGGCGCCATCCTCGCCCATTACCGTGCCGTCGCTGGCGCGGTGAACGCGCAGCGGCAGTTCGCCGTCCGGCGACTGCACCACATTGAACGGCACCATGCCGGCCAGCACCGTACGTCCGGCAAGTTCAGCGCGCAGCCTGTCGGCATTGTCGACGCCGTTCTGCAGGCTGATCACCACGGCGTCGGGCCGGGCATGGGCTTTGATAAGATCCGCCATATCCTGGGTGGCGCCGCTCTTGACCGTGACCAGGATCACGTCCGCCAGCGGCAAAGCGGCGGCCGGATCGACGGTGACGACAAGCGCCTCGGGCTTGATCGAGCGATCGCGGCCCTGGAAGTCGCTGACCCGCAATCCACCCTGCCGCAACGCTGCCTCGATGCGCGGCCGAGCCAGCAGAATGACCTCTCGGTTGGCCAGCGCCAGGCAGCCGCCGGCATAGCAGCCGATGCTGCCGGCACCGGCTATGACGATCCTTCTGTCCTTGTCTGCCATCCTGTCCCGCGCCGGGTCGGAGCTATACGACATGAAAACCATAATATCGGCGGCATCGCCAGCCATGACGCTGGCCCCTATGTCTGGCCGTGACAGGCCCTGCGCTTTCGACTATCGCTTTTGCCATGACGCTGCCGACCGATCCCGCCGAAAACCTCGCCGCCCTTATCCGTTGCGCTTCGGTGACGCCCGCTGAGGGCGGTGCGCTGACCGCGCTGGAGACGATGCTCAAACCGCTCGGCTTCCGGGTCGATCGGCCGGTGTTTTCCGAAGACGGCACTCCCGATATCGAAAACCTCTATGCAAGGCGCTCCGGCAATGGCCCGCATCTGATGTTCGCCGGACACACCGACGTGGTGCCTGTCGGCGACGAAGCCGCCTGGACGCATCCGCCTTTCGCCGCCGAGATCGCCAATGGCGAGATGTATGGCCGCGGCGCCGTCGACATGAAGGGCGGCATTGCCTGTTTCATCGCCGCCCTGGCGCGCCATGTCGAGGCCAATGGTGGTCCGAAAGGGTCGGTCTCGCTGCTGATCACCGGCGACGAGGAAGGCCCGGCCATCAACGGCACGGTGAAGCTGCTCGAATGGGCGGCTTCGCGGGGCGAGAAATGGGATGCCTCTGTCGTCGGCGAGCCGACCAATCCGGACGCTCTCGGCGACATGATCAAGATCGGCCGCCGCGGTTCGATGTCCGGCGCGGTCACCGTCAATGGCCGCCAGGGCCATGTCGCCTATCCCCTGCTTGCCGACAACCCGGTGCGCGGGCTGATGAGCCTGGTCGACGCCTTGCTGCATCCGGTTTTCGACAAGGGGACCAGGGACTTCCAGCCGACCAATCTGGAGATCACCTCCATCGATGTCGGCAACCCCGCCACCAATGTCATTGCGGCCAAAGCGACCGCGACCTTCAACATCCGCTTCAACGACACCTGGACGGACGAGACCCTGCAGGCCGAGATCCACAACCGGCTCGACCAGGCGGCCAGGCGCAGGAAGTACCGGCAGGGCAAGAAGACGCCGGTCGACTACGAGCTCGTCTGGCGCGACCGGCCGAGCCATGTCTTCCTGACCCGCGACGACAGGCTGATCGAAACGCTGCGCGGCTCGATCAAGTCGGCGGTCGGCAAGGAGCCGACGCTGTCGACCTCCGGTGGAACGTCCGACGCGCGTTTCATCAAGGACTATTGTCCGGTGGTCGAGTTCGGGCTGGTCGGCAAGACAATGCATATGGTCGACGAGCGCGTCGCCATTGCCGATTTGGAAACGCTGACGCAAATCTACCAGCGCTTCATAGAAGACTGGTTCGGACAGGGCTGAACAGCATGCTTTCGGCGGACGAAACCCAAGCTTCGCTGACGGGCGCCTGGCGATTGATGCTCGGCAAGGCCGACGGCCTGCGCCTGCTCGACCTGTCGGCCGACGGCTTCTGGAATTCCTTCTTCGCCATTGTCGTTGCTGCACCGGCGCTGATCGTCGGCTGGGTCGGCATCGCCAACGAAATCGGCGATCCCGACGCCTTCGCGGGCCGCTTCAGCATGCTGGTGCGCCTGGCGACGGTCGACATCGGCTCCTGGGTGCTGCCGCTGATTGCGCTCGCCCTGATCGCGCCGCGCGCCGGCATAGGCGGCCGCTTCGTCCATTACGTCGTCGCCAGCAACTGGGCTTCGGCCATCACCGCCTGGCTGATGCTGCCCTCGGCCCTGATCCGGCTTTTCCTCTCGTCCGCAAGCCAGGCTGCGAGCCTTGTGTCGCTGTTCCTGTTTGCCCTGTCGATGGTGCTGACCTGGCGCATGACCAACGCCACGATCGGCAGGGGCGCATCGGTCGGCACCGCCGTTTTCGTCGGCATGTTCATCGTCTCGCTGCTGGTGCTGTTCGGCCTGCAGGCGCTGCTCGGCATCACCGTGCCGGAGGATGTCGGAGTTCAGAGCCTGTCCGGGCTCGTCTCGACTGGATAATCGACACCGGTGAGAAACAGCCCGTCGGGCGGCGCCACTTGGCCACAGGCGGCGCGGTCGTGCGCCTCGAGCGCCGTTTTCAGGTCGGCCGCAGTCCAGCCGCCGTCGCCGACGCGCTTGAGCGAGCCGACCATCGAACGTACCTGATTGTGCAGGAACGAGCGCGCCGAAGCCCTGACCTCGATCATGTCGCCCTGTCGGCTCACATCGAGCCGTTCCAGCGTCCTGATCGGGCTGTTGGCCTGGCACTGGGTCGAGCGGAAGGTGGTGAAATCATGCCGTCCGAGCAGGACTTTCGCCGCTTCGTGCATGGCGCCGGCGTCGAGCCGCTTCGGCACCCACCACACCTTGCCCTTGTCGAGCGCGGCCGGGGCACGGCGGTTCAGGATGCGGTAGAGATAGTGGCGGCCGATGGCCGAGAAGCGGGCGTCGAAGCTGTCGGAGACGACTGTCGCTTTCAGGATGGCGATACGCGCCCCGCCCGCCTGCAGATGGGCGTTGACGGCATCGCGCACCTTGTCGCCCGGCCACGCCTTGGCGAGGTCGGCATGCGCCACCTGCGCGGTCGCATGGACGCCCGCATCGGTGCGGCCGGCGGCGCGCAGCCGGATCGCTTCGCCGCAGAATTTTTCGATCGCCCGCTCGATCGCCTGTTGCACCGAAGGCTGATCCGCCTGGTGCTGCCAGCCGGCAAACAGACTGCCATCATATTCGATGTCGAGGCGAAAACGCGGCATGCCGGGCGGCTATACGCTCTCGCCTACGCGGCGAGAGCGGTGAAGGCGGAGGCGTAGACCAGCGTGCCGGCCTCAGGCGCGTCGCCCCAGGCCAGCGCCTGCAGCGCTTCGCCCTGGTATTCGCTCTCGAAGTTCTCGGCACGCGTGTGGCTATATCCGAAACGCCCGTAATAGATGGGGTCGCCGAGCACCACAGCCAGCGTTTCGCCGGCATCCCTGAGGCGGATATGCGCCTCGCGGATCAGCGCGCCGCCGATGCCGCTGCCATGGAACGAGGGCTCCACCGCCAGCGGTGCCAGCGCCACGGCCGCGAAAGTCTTGCCGCCATTCTGGACGAACAGCCGCGAAAACAGGATGTGGCCGACCACCTGGCCGTCCTCTTCCGCCACCAGTTCGGCAACAGCGTCGCCGCCGGTCACCAGCGCGTCGACCAGACCGGCCTCCGCCTGCTGGCCGAAAGCGTGTTCCTCGACGAGGCGGATGGCCTCGCGATCCCGCGGCGTTGCCGCGCGTATCGACATCATGCTCATGAGAATTTCAGTCCTTTTTCGATCTTGGCCCCGCGCAGGAACTCCGACGCGGCAGCGGGCTTTCCGCCCGCGCGTTGAACTTCGACCAGCCTGATCGCGCCTGCCCCGCAGGCGACCGTCAGCCGGTCATCGAGAATTCCTCCCGACTCGCCCAACTCTTCCCAAAGCGACAGGCCTTGCGACAGCGTCGAGCGAAGCAGTTTCAGCCGCTCCTGACGGCCGCCAATTCCTATCTCCGACCAGGCGCCGGGAAAGGGTGACAGGCCGCGAATATGATTGTGGACCTCACTTGCTGAGCGAGTCCAGTCCACGCGAGTCTCGGATTTATCGATTTTCTTGGCGTAGGTCACCCCATCCACAGCTTGTGTGGTGAATGTCAGGGTATTCCTTTCCAGTCGCGCCAGCGCTTCCACCATCAAGGCAGCACCGACACTCATCAACCGATCATGCAGATCGCCGGCTGTCATATCGGGTTCGATGGCGCATTTTTCAACCAGCCCGACCGGGCCGGTGTCCAGCCCCTCTTCCATGCGCATCACCATCATGCCGCTTTCCAGGTCGCCGGCCATGATGGCGCGCTGGATCGGCGCGGCACCGCGCCAGCGCGGCAGAAGCGACGCATGGCCGTTGATGCAGCCGAGCCGGGTCGCCTCGAGAACGGCCTTCGGCAGCAGCAAGCCATAGGCGACGACCACGGCGACATCGGCCCGCAAGGCACGGAAAGCGGCCTGCTCGGCCTCGCCCTTGAGCGAAACCGGCGCCCGGACTTCAATGCCCAGCCGCTCCGCCTCGCGCTGCACCGGCGATGGCGTCAACTCCAGCCCGCGCCGTCCTGCGGCGCGCGGCGGCTGGGTATAGACGGCTGATATCTCATGGCCAGCCTCGGCGATCCCGCGCAAAGTCGGCACCGAAAACTCCGGCGTGCCCATGAAGATGACGCGAAGGGGCATTTTTCTTCCGGTATCCTGTCTTCTTGCTCGCGCCGTGTGCCGGCTCAAGCATCCGCTTCAAACGGGTTTACGCGCTTCAGGTCAAGCCCGTCGAAGTCGCGAACGTTGCGCGTGGCAAGCGTCGCATCATGGGCGAGGCAGATCGCGGCAATCATGGCGTCGGAAAGACTGATCGGACGGCCAATTCTTTCCCGCGTCGCCCGCAGCTTGCCGGCAAGTCGGGGGATCGAACCGGAAAAGTCCACGATGCGGCCGGCGAACTGCTGCGAAATCAGCTGATCGAGCACGCGAATATAACGGTCTGATCCCGTCTTGTTCAAAAACCGTTCGGCCCCGAAAGACTGCTCCATGATGACTGGCCCACACATGTAGAGTGCGAGAAGATCCTGTTTGCGGAACCAGGCGGAGACATTCAAGTCGGGCGCCGGTTTGCTGGCTTCGGAAACAACATTGGTATCGAGGATGATCACTCGAAATCCTCAACTGGATGGCCGAAGTCGCGTTTTCCGTCCGCTTCGATTTGGTCCATTATCTCGGAAAATTCATCGCCTATTGCATTTTCAGCAGCGAACGCCGAACGAATGGCATCCCACGCGGAAAGTCCCGGCTCCGGTTTGGCTTCTTTCTCCGCGACCATGCCTTTACGCAAGAGATCGATCGCCTTGCCCGAAAGACTTTGGCCGCCCTTGCGCGCCGCGTGTTCGATTTCGCGCTTCAACGGTTCGGGAATATCTCTGATCAACATATCGCCCATGGATGCCTCCAAGATTTGATATCACTGATATCACCCCCGGAGTCATTGATCAACAAGAGTTCCGCCCCCTTCCCCCAGCCACTCAAAACGGTCCATTAAGTCTACACCAACTGTTCAGGCGTATGCTTCGCGGATCTGTCCTGGGAGCTTCATATGCAGCGCGCTCAAAATCCCTTTGGGAAACGCAGGAAGCCAATAGCTGAATACAAATCGGTCGAAGAACGATACGAGAAAGGCGAATTGTCGAGGCGAAGAGAGAGCAATTTCGCCATTTATAACACCCTGCTACTGATGGTGTTAGCCGTGGTTGTCTCTCTGGTGCTGATCATCTCGCCAGAATCTCGCGCGCTTGCAAAAGCGTTCGAGCTTGGCAGGGATTGGGTTTTGCGTGGCGTGCTCGAATGATCCCTATCCCGCCAGCTTGCCCGGCGCCTTGTCCCTGGCGAGCTTCTTGAATTTCTTCACCACCATGTCGCGCTTCAGCTTCGAGATGTGGTCGATAAACAGGACGCCATTGAGGTGGTCGATCTCATGCTGCAGGCAGGTCGCCATCAGGCCTTCGGCCTCCATATCCTGCAATTTGCCGTCGCGGTCGAGATACTTGACCCGCACGGCGGCCGGGCGTTCGACCTCGGCGTAATAATCCGGGATCGACAGGCAGCCTTCCTCATAGACCGAGCGCGCGTCGGCGCTCTCCAGGATTTCCGGGTTGATGAAGACATGCGGCGCCGGCGTCTCGTCTTCCTTGGCCAGATCGATCACCAGTAAGCGCAGCGGTTCGCCGATCTGGATCGCCGCCAGCCCGATACCCGGCGCGTCATACATGGTCGCCAGCATGTCGTCGGCTAATCTGCGCAAAGGCGCGTCGACACGCTCCACGGGCTTGGAAACCTGGCGCAGGATGGGGTCGGGAAGGATGATGAGCGGCTTGATCGGCATGGCGTTCCACCTAAGACCTCCAGCGAAAAGCGTCAACCGGTCGGCATCAGGCTCGTTCACGTTTTGATCTGTGCTATCGCGGCGAATCGTCTATGCTGTCCACATGAATGATTTGAGCACCATCCTTTCGGAGCCTGTCGCCCGGCTCGGCGCCACAACCATCACGCTCGGCCATGCGCTGGCCTTCGGCGCTTTGCTGTTTCTGGCCCTGTTCATGGCGCTGGTCATCGCGCTGTGGCGGTCGGCGAAGGCGCGCGCCGTGGCGGCTGCCGAAGCCGCCGATCATGCCCGCGACGCGGAAGTGCGGATGGCCGGCATTCTGCAAAGCCAGGCCGAAATGCAGGGACGCATGGGCGCCATTGCGGAAGTGTTCGGCGCACGGCAGGCGGAGCTGACGCAATCGATCGGCCAGCGCCTCGACGCCATGACCGGCCGGCTCGGCCAGACCATGACCGAGCAGACCAAATCCACGCATGAGAGCCTGGCCAAATTGCAGGAGCGGCTGGCCATCATCGATGTCGCGCAGGGCAACATCCAGTCGCTCGCCGGCCAGGTGGTGCAGTTGCAGGCGATCCTCTCCAACAAGCAGACGCGCGGCGCCTTCGGCCAGTCGCGCATGGAGGCGATCGTCGCCGACGGCCTGCCGCACGGCGCCTATGAATTCCAGGCGACGCTGTCGAACGGCAGCCGTCCTGACTGCCTGGTGAAGATGCCGAACGGCGCACCGTCGCTGGCTATCGACGCCAAGTTTCCGCTCGAAGCCTGGAATGCCATCCGCGCCGCCGACGGCGCCGACCTGCAGAAGGCCGCCTCGCAGGCCTTCCGCCGCGACATCGAGATCCATGTCCGCGATATCTCGGAAAAATACCTGATCCAGGGCGAGACGCAGGACACCGCCTTCATGTTCGTGCCGTCGGAATCGGTGTTCGCCGAGATCCACGAGAATTTCGAGGCGATCGTCCACAAGGCGCACCGCGCCCGAATCGTCATCGTCTCGCCGTCGCTGCTGATGCTGTCGATCCAGGTCATCCAGGCGATCCTCAAGGATGCCCGCATGCGCGAACAGGCGCACCTGATCCAGGGCGAAGTCATTCGGCTGATGGAGGATGTAGCGCGCGTCGATGAGCGGGTGCGCAAGCTGCAGGTCCATTTTGGCCAATCGGCCAAGGACATCGACGACATCCTGGTTTCGACGTCGAAGGTCACCAAGCGCGGCCAGAAGATCGAAGCGCTGGAGTTCGGCGCACAGCCCGACGGCGATGCCGCCGCGGACGCAGCGTCACGGGCTCCCGCCGCGAAGGTCGATACTGGCGCGCGCGTTGCCGATTCGAAAAGCGGGCAGCTCAGGCTGAGGGTCGTCGAAGGCGACGATTGAGGCGCGGCGCCGGACCGGCGCTACTGCTCTTCCTTGGTCGTCATACCCGGGAATTCCGGCAACCAGGGCAGCGCCGAGCGGTGCCAGCTTTGCCGTCTCGGGACCAACTGTTCACGTTGTCGCGCCGTGCCGACCCGGATGCCATAAACCTTCGGCCCGTCGCCAACCGATGTCGCGTAGAGATGCGAGCCGCACTCGCCGCAAAAGCCCTGCGCGCGCTTGTCGCCGCTCGACCCTGTCTTGATATAGACCTTTGGCGCACCCTTGGTGATCCGGTAGTGGCCTTCAGGCGCGCCCACGGTCACGCGATAAGCCGTTCCGGTCAGTTGTTGGCAATCGGTGCAGTGGCAGATTCCGGTGTTCTCCGGGTCGACCTCGGCCTCGTAAGTGATGGCGCCACAATGACAGCCGCCGTCTATTCTCATCTTCGTTCCTCCAAAGTCCCTTCAATCTAGCGGGGCAAGGCCGTGAGGCAATGGCGCAGCGCTAGTCCAGAGCCGGATCGGATGCGGTCTCGATCAGCTTGCGCCGCTGCTCCCAGGTGCCTGCCGTCTGTGGTTTGACGAACAGCCGCGTGATCTCCGGCATTTCCTTCTTCAGCTGCGCCTCCAGGCGCTCGACGCAAGCTTCGATCTCGGGCGCCGTCAAATGGTCCTCGAACTCGATGCTGAGCCCGGCGACGATCTCTGTCGGCCCCATATGGACGGTCAGGACGCCGTTCGCCCGCTGCACCGCCGGATCCTGCTGGGCGATCGCCAGCACCTTCATCTGCACCTCGGGCGATGCCGGCTCGCCGATCAGCAGGCCCTTGCTTTCGCGGGCCAGGAAGATTGCCGTCGCGCCCAGGATCAGCCCAATGCCGATCGAGGCGGCGCCGTCGAGTTCCGGCATCTCCAGAACTTCCGCCGCCAGGATGCCGACGAACGCGACGATCAGGCCGAGAAGTGCTGCACTGTCCTCGAACAGCACGGTGTAGACGCTCGGATCCTTGCTCGACTGCACCGCCCGCAGCCAGCCCTGCTTGCCCTTCTGCTGGCGGAACTCCTTCAGCGCCACCCACCACGAACTGCCTTCGAACAGGAAGGAAAGGCCGAGCACGATGTAGGTCACCTCGGCGTTGGCGACCGGCTCCGGCGCCATCATATGGATCACGCCTTCGTAGAACGACACGCCGGCGCCCAGCGCGAAGACGAGGAGCGCGACGATGAAGCTCCAGAAGTAGAGTTCGCGGCCGTGACCGAGCGGATGCGTGCGATCGGCCGGGCGGGCGGCGCGGTGCATGCCGTAGAGCAGCAGGCCGCCATTGCCGGTATCGACCAGCGAATGCACGCCCTCCGACAGCATCGCCGAACTGCCGGTAAAGGCGGCGGCGGCGAACTTGGTCAGCGCGATGGCGAAATTGCCGGCGAGCGCCGCGTAGATCACCTTTTTTGAGCCGCCGTGCCCGGCCATGGCATTTGTTCCCATTCAAGGCGCAGTCTAGCGGCCAGGCCGCTAAAGCTCCACAGGCATCACACCGCGCGAATGTCGGGTCGTCCAAGCCAGCGGTCATGAGAGATCGGCCTATGGAAAACGGCGACTACTCGACGATCTCGCTGGTCCACACCTTGAAGCCGGCAAGCGTTCCCGGGCCGAATATATGGGTCAGCGGCACGTCGGCGGCGTCGCGGCCGGAGGCGATCAGGATGCGGCCGATGCGCGGTGCATTGTTGCGCGGATCGAAGACATGCCAGCGGCCGCCGAGATAGACTTCCATCCAGGCGCAGAAATCCATGCTCGCCCATGGCTTCGGCATACCGATGTCGCTGATGTAGCCGGTGCAATAGCGCGTTGGGATGTTGAGCGCCCGGCAGAAGGTGACGGCGAGATGCGCGTAGTCTCGGCACACGCCGCTCTGTCCGCGATACGCTTCCGCGGCGGTGCGTGTCGGCCGTGCATTGCCGTAGTTGAAGACGATGTGGTTATGGACGAAGTCGCAGACCGCCTGCACGCGCGGAATGCCCAGCGGCGTGTTGCCGAACAGCCGCCACGCTTCATCAGCCAGAAGGTCGCTTTCGCAAAAACGGCTGGGCAGCAGAAACAGCAGCGTGTCCGCCGGCAGGTCGCGCACCTCGTGCTGCCAGGCCATCAGGTCGCCCATCTCGAAAGTGCCGGGATCGCGGATCACCGCGTCGGTGCCGAAGGTGAAACGCCCGGGCGGCGCGACGAACCGGTTGCACCAATTGCCGAAACTGTCGCGATAGCTTTCGATCGGCACCGGCGGGTTGGAAATCAGGAAATCCGGCCGCTCGAGATCGGAGGCACGCGAATAATGCACATTCAGCATCGCGATGAGCGGCGTTTCCTGCGGAAAGTCGAAGCTCATCTCGCAGCCGATGTGGATTCGCATTGTCGTCCTGACGGCCTGCCTGACGATCACCCGGCGAAGCTCGGGTCGATGCTGCAGTGCGAAAATCACCATCGCACGGACCGTCATGGTTTACGAGCAAATTAGAAACCGGTGAAAGCGATCCGGCGACGCCGGCAACGGTCGCTAACCCCTTGCGGTCGGGCGGTTCTCTTGTTTCACTTGGCGTCCCACATCAGGAGGAACGAATCATGGCTAAAGGTGCGATGAAGGCAGGCAAGGAAGCCCGCAAGCCGAAGAAGGACGCCAAGAAGCCCGCTCCGGCTCCCGCGCTGAAGGCGCCGCCGGTCAAGGCGATGAAGCTCAAGGACAAGTAGGTCCGGCGATCCACTTCGCAATAAGGGTTACGGCCGGCGACACTGTTGCCGGCCGCTGTTGATCGAGCGCTCGAAGTTCCTATATTGGCATGGCGGGGACGACCTCGCGCTTCCCCAAAATCCGGACGGGACGACCCGCCATTGTTTGACTGATCGTCGGACGCCGAAATCACCTTTCGGTCCGATGCTCTGATGGAGCGTTGTCGATGTCATGGATTCTTCTCTTTTTCGCCGGCCTGTTCGAGATCGGCTGGGCAATCGGCCTCAAATACACAGATGGCTTCTCGAAGCTGGTGCCGACCGTACTGACCGTTGCCTCGATGGTCGTCAGCCTCACTCTGCTCGGCCTGGCGCTGAAGGCGCTGCCCGTTGGCACCGCCTATGCGGTGTGGACCGGCATCGGCACCGTCGGTACGGCACTGCTCGGCATCTGGCTGCTCGGCGAACCAGCCACCGCGATCAGGCTGGCCTGCATCGCGCTCATCGTCTGCGGCATCATGGGGCTGAAGTTCGCCGCCTGACGGTCTTTTGGTTTGCGCATGTCGTCCTCCCAGAACCGGGACCAATATTTGGGCGACGGACAAACACCTTCAGGGCCGCTGTGAGGCGACCCTGATTGTCGAAGCTGGCTGCTTCGGTAATCCTGAGGCTAGCGGGCGGAGAAGCCCGGCGGCGTCCTGCCGGTGCGCTGCTTGCGTGCCGCATAACGCGCGTCACGCTTGGCCTTGCGTTCGGCTTCGTCGGCCAGAAAACGGGCGATGCGCTCGTTCTCTTCGGATTCCCGAATCTTGGCCTCAGCCTGTGCAGCTTCCTCGGCGGCGATACGTGCCGCTTCGGCTGCTGCCTCGCGCTCGGCCTTCTCGACCGCTTCGCGTGCCAGCTTCTCCTGCTTCAGCCGAGCCTTTTCAGCCTCGCGGATTTCGCGGGCCGCAAGGATCGCCTTGCGTTCAGCCTGCCGCGCCAGCACAGCGGGATCATCCGCTGCGGGCTTTGCCTTGAAGCGCTCGAGGAGCGCCTTCTTTGCCTCGTTTGCGGCATTGCGCCGCTCGAAAACGTCTTTTTCCCTGTAGATAGCCAAGTCCACTTCCCTGAAGTCAATTCGCGAGGCTTACATACGCGCGAAAACCGAGAGTTCAAGCGCCAAAACGGCATGGCAGCCATGAAATTGTCGGCTGTTGCACTCGGGAGACGCCTTTGGAGCAATTTCAGGGAAAGTGTGAAACGGTTTTCCGGGAAAAGCGCGCAGCGCTTTCCCTTGGGAATTGCGACGAAGAGATTGAACCGAAAACGACATGCACTGTTCACCGTCGCGCCTCTGGCGGCGAGGTTGGCGGATGGCTACGTCTAGCGGCAAATTCCAACACCAGGATGACATTAGATGGAACTCGGTCTCTACACCTTCGCCGACGTCAGCCCGCAGCCGGGCCCCGGCGCCATCGGCCCGCATGAGCGGCTGCGCAACCTGATCGAGGAGGTCGAGCTGGCCGATCAGGTAGGCCTCGACGTCTTCGGCCTCGGCGAGCATCACCGGCCCGACTATGCCGCCTCCGCACCGGTCGTGGCCCTGGCCGCGGCCGCCGAGCGCTCGAAGCGCATCAAGCTGACCAGTGCCGTCACCGTTCTGTCTTCCGATGACCCGGTGCGCGTGTTCCAGCAGTTCGCAACGCTCGACCTTCTGTCGGGCGGCCGCGCCGAGATCATGGCCGGACGCGGCTCGTTCATCGAATCCTTCCCGCTGTTCGGTTATAACCTCGAGGACTATGACGAACTGTTCGCCGAAAAGCTCGATCTGCTGCTTGCCATCCGCGACGGCGTGAAGGTTACCTGGTCCGGCAATCTGCGCGCGCCGATCAACGATCGCGGCGTTTATCCCCGGCCCTTCCAGGACAGGCTACCGGTCTGGATCGCCATTGGCGGCACGCCGCAGTCTGCCGCCCGCGCGGGTGCGCTCGGCCTGCCGCTGGCGCTCGCCATCATCGGCGGCGAGCCGGCGCGCTTCGCGCCGCTGTTCGATCTCTATCGCGAAGCCGCCAAGCGCGCCGGCAGCGACCCGAGGGGCCTTGCCACCAGCATCAACGTGCACGGCTTCATCGCCGAGACGACCGAGCAGGCGGCCGACGATTTTTACGGCCCGCAGGCGGAGGTGATGAACCGCATCGGCCGCGAGCGCGGCTGGGGTCCGACATCCCAAGCGCATTTCGACCAGTCGCGCGGCCCGAACGGCGCGTTGTTCGTCGGCGGTCCCGAGCAAGTGGCTGAGAAGATCGTCGCCCAGCACAAGATCTTCGGCAATGACCGCTTCCTGCTGCAAATGGCGATCGGCACCATGCCGCATGCCAAGATCATGAAGGCGATCGAACTCTACGGCACCAGGGTGGCGCCGATCGTGCGCAAGGAAACAGCCAGGGCTGCCACAGCCGTCACCGCGCCAGCCTGACGGAAATGTCGGCTGCTGGCTGCTACCATTGAGAAGGGCCGGATTTATCGTTCTCGTCGCCACGACATTCGGAAGAAGCCAAATCTTTCTTCCAACTCCGTGAGTGCAGGCCTGGATGCTGCGGCGCGCTCTGATTTCCGGACCCGTGCAAACGGGCCTCATTCCGGAAGCCGGCTCATGGAACCTGCGCCCATAACTCTGCGTTCATGCAAGCAATAGCCGATCGCCGAGGGCGCCGGCTCGAGGGTGAGCATGAAAACAGAACACGCTGCCTTGGGCCGCGCCATCGCCGACGAGTCGGATTCGCGCGTTGCGGCCCGCGCCGACACGCATCTGATGCGCTCGCTGCTGGTCGGCATTTTCCTGTTCATGGCCATCTATGCGCTCTACTTCGCTCGCGCTTTCTTCATGCCGGTCATTCTGGCTTTCCTGCTGGCGCTGACGCTGACGCCGATCGTTAGGCTCCTGCGCAGGCACGGCATCTCCGAAGTGGTTTCGGCGACCCTTCTGGTGCTGTTGTCGATCTGCATCTTTGCCAGCGTAGGCTACCTGCTCAGCGGACCGATCATCGACCTCATCAACAACACCTCTTCGATAGGCCAGCAACTTGCCGAACGGCTGGCGCAATTGCGCCGCCCACTCGAGAAGATCATGCAGATTTCGCATCAGATCGAACAGCTGACCCAGACGTCGCAGGAGCCGGGCATCCAGAGGGTGGCGATGGCGCAGTCCGGCATCCTGTCGGCGGCCGCCAGCAACATCCTGTCGGCCGGGACAGGCCTGACCATCATCTTCGTGCTGTCGCTGTTCCTGCTCGCCTCCGGCACGATGTTTTATGAAAAGATCATCCAGTCCTTCGCCAGCCTCAGCGAAAAGAAACGGGCGCTGCGCGTCGTCTATGACGTCGAGCGCGAAATCTCGCACTATCTGCTCACCGTCACCATCATCAATGCCGGCCTCGGCACGGTCATCGCTCTTGGTCTGTGGGCGCTCGGCATGCCCAATCCGCTGGTCTGGGGAGCCGCCGCGGCGTTGCTCAACTTCTTGCCCTATGTCGGAGCGCTGATCACCATCGTGCTTGTCACGGTCATGGCGTTGATCAGCTTCGATACCATCTTCTACGCGCTTCTGGCGCCGGCCTTCGTGATCTTGTGCGACATCGTCGAAGGCCAGTTCGTGACGCCGATGGTGGTCGGCCGGCGTCTGGAGATCAACGCCGTGGCAATCTTGATCGCCATCGCCTTCTGGTCATGGTTGTGGGGCTTCGTCGGCGCCCTGATGGCGGTGCCGCTGCTGGTCGTCATCAAGGTATTCTGCGATCATTTCGACGGGCTCAGCCATGTCGGCAATTTTCTCGCCGCGCAGCACGCGGTTGTCGTCGAGGAGGACGACATCGCCGACCCCAAAGCTATCAAAGGCTGATCAATATTTTTGAATTTGCGGCGCCGCCGGATGCTTCCTACATGCGGTCCTGACACAGGATCCCATCCATGACCGCTCTTTCCGTTCTCGACCTGTCGCCGATCGTCGAAGGCAGCGATGCCTCGCAGTCGCTGGCCAACTCGCTCGATCTTGCCCGCCATGCCGAGCGCCTGGGCTACAAGCGTTTCTGGCTGGCCGAGCATCACAACATGCCGGGTATCGCCAGCGCGGCCACAGCCGTCGTCATTGCCCATGTCGCCGGCGGTACCAAGACCATTCGCGTCGGCGCCGGCGGCATCATGCTGCCCAACCATTCGCCGCTGGTGATTGCCGAGCAGTTCGGCACGCTGGCCGCCTTGCATCCGGGCCGCATCGATCTCGGCATCGGCCGGGCGCCCGGCACCGACATGGGCACCGCCCGTGCCTTGCGCCGCAATCTTGAGGCCGGGGTTGACAATTTCCCTCAGGATGTCGTCGAGCTGATGGGCTATTTCCAGCCGGCCGAGGAAGGCCAGCGAATTCGCGCCGTGCCCGGCGAAGGCCAGAACGTGCCGGTCTGGATCCTCGGCTCCAGCCTCTACGGCGCGCAGCTCGCCGCCATGCTCGGCCTGCCCTACGCCTTCGCTTCGCATTTCGCGCCGGCGGAGCTGGATCACGCGCTGGATGTCTACCGCTCGCGCTTCCAGCCGTCCGAGCAGCTCGACAAGCCGCATGTCATGCTTGGCCTCAATGTCTTCGCCGCGCCCACCGATGCGGAGGCCCGTTTGTTGTTCACCTCGCTGCAACAGGCTTTCGTCAATCTGCGCACCGGTCGGGCCGGCCGGCTGCCGCCACCTGTCGAGAACTATGACCGCGATCTCGATCCGATGGCAAAGACAATGCTCGGCCAGGCATTGTCCTGCGCCGTCGTCGGCTCTCCGGAAACGGTGCGGCAAGGCCTCGATGCCTTCGTGCGCCGCACCGGTGCCGACGAGCTGATGGTCACCGCGCAGATTTTTGATCATGCGGCACGGGTGCGATCGTTCGAGATCCTGGCCGACGCGCACAAATCCCTGTCGCAGGCGGCCTGACAAATCCTGGTACGACTTACGCCGGGGGCAGGCTACGCGCTCACGCTCTGCGCAATCGCGCCGAGCGGACGGCATGAATTGCGGATCATCAGCCTGCCCTTGAGCAAAAGCTTGCGCGGCGGCGCGTCCCTGTTGCCGGCGAGACGATCGAGAAGCAGATTGGCCGCCTGTTCGCCGATCGCCTGCACGGGCTGGGCCACCGTGGTCAACTGCGGCTGGAACACGTCGGACCATGGAAAGTCGTCGAAGCAGGCGACCGAAATATCTTCCGGGCAGGACAGGCCGATGTCGCGGATCGCCTTCATGGTGCCGATCACCATCGGATTGTTCGCCGAGAAGATCGCGCTTGGACGATCATGCGAGGAAAGCATCTGCATGGTTTCGTTATAGCCGTCGATCTCGTGTAAATTGCCGAAGCGGATCAGCTCCTCGGCGATCGGCAGGCCGGCGACGTGAAGCGCCTCGCGATATCCCGCCATGCGGTCATGCATCGGCGAGATGTCCGAGGTGCCGGTGATGTAACCGATGCGCCGGTGGCCGAGATTGATCAGATAGGTGATGGCGTCGAACACCGCGCGCTGGTTGTCCAGCACCACGGCATCGGTGTCGATGCCTTTGCAGATACGATCGAGCAGCACGACCGGCACGTTGGCGTCGTCGACGATCCGCTTGAGGATCGCGCCGTCGCCGACGCGCGCCACGATCAGCCCGTCGACCATGCGGTCGAGCAGCAGCCTGATCTGGTCGTCCTGGGTGTTCAAATCCTCGTCCGTGCAGCACAGCATGACGGCATAGCCGGCCCGGTCGAAGGCCTGCTGGATGACCGAGACGACATCGGTGAAGAACGGGTTGGTGATGTGCGGCACGGTCAGTCCGATGGTGCGGGTCGTGCCCATCTTCAGGCTGCGGGCGATCGCGTTGCGCTTGTAGCCGATATCGCGGATTGCCTGCTCGATGCGCTGGCTAAGCTCCGGGCTGACCGTCGCCGTGCCATTGATCAGCGCCGAAACGGTGGCGACAGAAACACGCGCCGCTTCAGCCACATGAAGCATGGTGGGCGCGGTGGATTTGCGGTGTCTTTTTTGCCCTGACGCTGTCATTTTCGAAACGTTTCGCCACCCTTGCTGGCCAATACGTACGGAATCCTGTCCTTTTTAGCAAGAATCGAATTGCACCAAACGTCCGGCACCTTATATCGGCTTGACATGATCGAAACGTTTAGATTAGCGTTTGCGGGAAGTTGACGACGACGGAAGGGAGGCCGCCATTGTCATGCAAGAGAGCAATTGCCTGTCCCCGGAGCACGGTGCGGCCGATCGGTCGCACATCGTTCTGAGTGCCGAGCGCATTTCCAAGAGCTTCGGCGGCATCGCCGCGCTTGTCGATGTCGGCTTTGAGCTGCGTCGCGGCGAGGTTCATGCCTTGATGGGCGAGAACGGCGCCGGCAAGTCGACGCTGATGAAAATCCTCTCCGGCGTCTATACCGGCTATGAAGGCACGGTCAGCGTCGATGGCCGCCCCGTCAGCTTCGCCGGCGTGCGCGACGCCGAGGATGCCGGCATCGCCATCATTCATCAGGAGCTCAACCTGGTGCCCGAACTCAGCGTCGCCGACAACATCTTCCTCGGCCGCGAGAAGCTGATCGCCGGGCTGATCGTCGACCGCAAGGCGAGCAGCCGCGCGGCAGGTGCTTTGTTGCAGCGGCTCGGCATCGAACTCGATCCGCAAGCCCGCGTCGGCGCCCTGCGTGTCGGCGAGCAGCAACTGGTCGAGATCGCCAAGGCTCTGTCGATGTCGGCACGCATCCTGATCATGGACGAGCCGACCTCGGCGCTGTCGCCGGCCGAATGCCAGCGGCTGTTCCGCATCATCCGCCAGCTTGCCGACAGCGGCGTCGCCATCGTCTACATCTCGCACCGCATCGACGAGGTCATGCACCTGGCCAGCCGCGTCACCGTGTTTCGCGACGGCCGCCATGTGCTGACCGAGCCGATGGCCAGGCTCCACGAAGATACGATCATTTCGGCGATGGTCGGCCGCAACCTGCTCGCTTCCTCCGAGGAAGAGCGCAACACCAGCGGCATGACCGTGCTTTCGGTCGAAAACCTGTCGCTGTCGAAGCCCGATGCGCATGGTTGGCGCACGGTGATCGACGGCGTCGGCTTCGATCTTGCCGCCGGAGAAATCCTCGGCATTGGCGGGCTGCTGGGTTCGGGTCGCACCGAGATCCTGGAAGCGATCTTCGGCTCGAGCGATGGCCGCACCGGCGGCGAAATCCGTATCGACGGCCATCCCGTGGATATCCGCTCGCCCCGCGATGCAAGGCGGCTGGGCATTGCGCTGGTGACCGAGGACCGCAAGACGCAAGGCCTGCATCTTCAGGCTTCGATCGCGGACAATGTCGCGCTGCCGCTGGTCGGGTCGCTGGCCCGCTTCGGCATCCGTTCGCTGGCCGGCGAGCAGGGGCTGGCGCGGCAGGCGGTCAAGGCCCTCGGCATCCGCTGCCGGGACATCGACCAGCCCGCCGGGACGCTGTCGGGCGGCAACCAGCAGAAAGTTGTCATCGGCAAATGGCTGGCGACGAAGCCGAGGGTGCTGTTGCTGGACGAGCCGACGCGCGGCATCGATGTCGGCGCCAAGCGCGAGATCTACGACCTGATCTTCAAGCTGGCGCGCGACGGTCTCGCCATCGCCGTCATCAGCTCCGAACTGCCGGAGCTGCTGCACCTCTCCGACCGCATCCTGGTGATGGCCGATGGCCGCCAGACAGGCATTCTTTCCCGCGACGCGGCCAGTGAGGAGGCCATCATGCGCCTCGCCGCCCCGCGCCGGACCATATCGAGACCAGCCGCATGACCGTTTTCAAACTCCTGTCCCGGACCAAGCTCTATTGGGGCCTGATCGCCATCTTCCTGATCGGTGTCCTGGGCTCGCCGATGAGCTCGAAGGGCAACAACATCTTCCTCTCCTACGGCAATCTGCTCGATGTGCTGCGCCAGGTGTCGACCACCGGCCTGATCGCCACTGGCATGACGGCTGTCATCATCACCGGCGGCATCGATCTCTCCGTCGGCTCGCTAATGGCCATCTGCTCGGTGGTCTGCGCCATGCTGCTGACGGTTCCAGGCGTGACGCCGGGCGTCGTGCTGGGCGTGCCAACCGTCGCCCTGGTGGCGCTTTGCCTCGGTTTCGTCGTCACCCGTTTCATTTTCCAGAACCTGGCAAAATCCCGTGCCGGCGCCGACCTCCTCCGTGAGATCAAGCTGGACGGGATTCGCGGCCTGGTCACGCCCGCCGTCGTCGGCGTGGTCCTGTGCTGCCTGTCGCTGTGGTTTCTGCTGCCGCAGATCGAGCCGAAATTCGGTGTGCTCGGCGTGCTGCTGGTGGCGCCGTGCGTTGGTTTGCTGTTCGGCGCGCTCAACGGCTTCATCATCGTTGCCGGGCGCCTGCAGCCCTTCATCGTCACCCTGGCGATGATGGTGACGGCGCTCGGCATCGCACGGTTGACCGCCGGCCAGAACAATGCGGTGCTGCCGGTCTATACAGGCTCCAACGCGACCGCCGATTTCGAGATCCTGCGCTCGCTGGTGTTCGGCATCATCCCGATGCCGGGCCTGTTCTTCCTCGGCGCCATCCTGATCTATGGCGCGGTGCTGCGCTTCACGCCGTTCGGCCGTTACGTCTATGCCATCGGCGGCAACGAGGAGGCGGCGCGCCTCTCCGGCATCGCCGCCGGCCGCGTCAAGATAGTAACCTATGCCGTCTCGGGGCTGCTCGCCGGGATCGCCGCCGTGCTCTATGTCGCACAGTACCGGCAAGGCAAGCCGGATGCCGGCGCCGGGCTGGAGCTCGACGCCATCGCCGCCGTGGTCATCGGCGGCACCAGCCTGATGGGCGGGCGCGGCAGCCTCACCGGCACGTTCTGCGGCGTGCTGATCTTCGGTCTGCTCTCCAACATCCTGCAGCTCCACAACATCAATTCGAACCTTCAGCTGGTGCTGAAGGGGATGATCATCATCGGCACCGTGCTCGTGCAGGAGCGCAATGCCGGTGATCTCCTGGCCTATCTGCGCCTGCCCGGCGGGCAATCGGCGCACAAGGAAACGGCCGCGGCAAAGCGGCCGTCGCAAGAGACACCGTCTCTCAATCTCGGAGGAAACAAAAAATGAAACGACGTGACATGCTGAAGCTTGCCGCCGTGACCGCGGCACTGCTGACCGCCACCGCGCTGCTGACCACCGGCAATGCCTTCGCCCAGGACAAGAAGTGGAAGATCGGCTTCTCGCAGGTGACGACCATCGAGCCCTGGCGCGCGCAGTTCAACAAGGACATTCTGGCCGAAGCCGCCAAGCATCCCGAGGTCGAACTGATCATCACCGACGGCGAGGACAAGACCGAAAAGCAGGTCGCCGATGTCGAGAACCTGATCCGCCAGGAAGTCGATGCGCTGTTGGTGTCACCGAAGGAATCGGCCGGCCTGACCGGCGTCGTGCAGCAAGCGATCGATGCCAAGATCCCGGTCTTCGTGCTCGACCGCAATGTCGAGACCAAGGACTACACGCAGTTCGTCGGTGGCGACAACGCGCTGATCGGCCGCGCGGCCGGCGAATATGCCGTCGAACTGCTTGGCGGCAAGGGCAAGGCTGCAGGCAACGTCGTCGAGATCTGGGGCGGCATGGGCACCCAGCCGGCGCATGACCGCCACGACGGCTTCCACGAATTCACCGACAAGGAGCCGGGCATCAAATATCTGCTCGACCAGCAATCGGGCGACTGGAAGCAGGATCAGGCCTACAATCTGATGGCCAACGCGCTGAAGAGCAACGAGAAGATCGATCTCGTTTACGGCCACAACGACCCGATGGCCTATGGTGCCTATCTCGCCGCCAAGGATGTCGGCCGCGAGAAGGACATCAAGTTCATTGGTATCGACGGCCTGCCCAACGAAGGCGTGCAGATGGTCAACAAGGGCGAGCTGACGGCAACCTTCACCTATGTCACTCCCGGTGCCGAAGGCCTGCGCCAGGCGATCAAGTTCCTCAACGGCGAGAAGGTCGAAAAGACCATCACTCTGCCAACCGAGAAGATCACCAAGGAAAACGCCGCCCAGGTGCTGAAGGACAACGGCCTCTGAGCCAAGCTTCCTGCCGGGTGCCTTTTTGGCGCCCGGCGATCTAAGCCAGCTTCACCAGCAGCTTCATGAAGGTGGCGATCTCCTTGGCGGAGAGCGGCGCCAGCGTTTCCTGGGTGATCTCGCGCGCCAGCGGGATCAGGCGGTCGATGGCATCGCGGCCTGCCGCGGTCAGATTGACCAGCAGCCGTCTCTTGTCGACCTCGTGCCTGGAAAGCTCGACCAGGCCGCGCGCCTTCAGCCGGTCGATGACGCCCTTCACCGTCGCCGCATCCATCGCGATCAGCGTGCCGAGCTGGTTCTGCGAGGTCTCGCCGACGTCACGCAGCTTGGCCAACGCCGCGAATTGCGGCGGCGTCAGATCGCCGATATGCGCGGCAAAGATCGCGACATGGCGCTGATGCGCCTTGCGCAGGATGAAGCCGACCTGCTCCTGCAGCAGGTAATCCTGGTCGTCCGGGGTCTCGACCTCGACCAGCTTGAGCAGATTGTCCTCGCCGCTCACCGCAAGCCATCCCAGGCTTTGATGTCATCGGCCGCGAGACCACCCATGCGATTGTGGATGCGCGGGCCACAGGTCATGGCGAGGCAGAACAGGATTTCGTCTGGGCGCGGACCATCGCTGATGCCGACTTCCATGGCGTCGAAATGGCTGCGCACATAGGCGGCGTTGATGTGGCCGAGCGGTACATCGAGCTTTGAACCGAACGCGCCGACCTTTTTGGCCGACGGCACGATCGCCTTGGCGTCGCCGAGCCGTTCGCGCATGGCGTAGCCGCCGGGCACATGCCACAGCGCACCGTGCTCCAACTCGCCCGCCGTGCCGACAATGGCGCCCTTGCCGTAGCCGTCGATCTGCTTGACGTCGCCGCCGAGCGCCGCGATCAGCCGGTCGGCGAGCAACAGGCCGAGCGGCTTCAGATCGTCCATGGCGCTCTGCAAGTCTTCGACATAGCGCCCGGCGAACGGGTTTTTCACCAGGGCCATCGCGGCGGCGCGGCGGCGCGGCACCTGGGCCACCGGCCCGCCCTCGTGAAAAATCTCTTCGGTCAGCACCGCGATTTTGCGGATCGAAAACTCAGGCATGGGCAACTTCCTCCCTCGAACTTTTGTTGGGCGCTGCAAGCGCGACCGAGCCACTGATGCGGATCTCACCGCCAAGAAACAGCGCCGATGCGGCAATCAGGCCGCGCCGGCGAAAATCTTCGGCGACGGCAAGGCCATTGTCCAGCGCCCGCGCCACTTCGCCAAGGCCAAGCGTGCCGACACCATGTGTCACCAGGCGCGCGCCGAGATCGCTGTCGGGCGACAATTCATGTGCGGGAATGCGCTTGATGGTGGGATTGCCGGGCAGGTCCACCGCGTTGGCAATGAGGGTCGCTGCCGCATCTGCCTCGGCGCCGGTCCGCGCGAGCACGGTGACGGCGTCGGCAATGCCAAGCGAGAAGGAGCGGCCGCGCCAGCCGCTGGTGGCAACGCCACGAACGCCATCTTCCGCGCGGATCGTGATCCGGTCCGCCATGCCGTTACCGGTGCCGGCGACCGCCAATCCCATCGACTGTCCCCTGCCGATATGGATTGCGCAGTCGCCGCCATTGTTGACATAGGCGCGATCGAGCTTGCGGCCGGCAAGCAATGCGGCGAGCATTTCGTCGGCTACCGATCCCGCGACGGCGGCCATCGGTGTTATGAAGCATTCCGCCAGGGGCATGACGGCTGCTTCCATGCGGCGCGCCGTCGGGCCGGCGAAGCTGCGAGGCGCCAGGAAAAACGCCGGTAGTCGCAATTCGGGGAGCTCCTCGACCAGCTCCATCAGGATCGTCTGGAACCGCGCTACCGCCTGTTCATAGGCTCGGCGGCATTCATCCGCCTCACCAAAAACCTCGACGATCAGGTCGATCGGCCCGTGGTTGAGATGGAGCCGCTTGCCGTCCTGCAGCCAGTTGGCTTGCGGGCCTTGCATCACCCGGCCCCGTTCGAGCCGGCACGGCGTAGCTGCGCGAGTGGCGGCCATGGATTGGTGGCTTCGGCGCCTGTGCCGCGGCGCGGATTCAGGTACTCACCGCCTTTTGCGACAATATCCTCGACGCTGCGGATCTCGGCCTCGTACCCGCCGAGCCTGACATAGTCGTCGCGGCGCAGCGTGAATTCGATAGGCGCCACCAGCGCCGGCGTCGGCACATAGCCGAAGGCACCCTCAGGCACTCTGGTGACATCGACCATCAGCGTGATGCCGCCGCCCGGCCAGACATAGACCGGCGCGCCGCCGACCGTGACATAGGTGGTCAGGCCCTGAACCGAGCGGGTGAGATTGACCGGGTTTTCGGTGACGCCGGCCCGCAGCGAGCCGCCGGCGCCGCCGATGAACAGCACTGTGCACAAAGCCGGCTCGCAATTGTCCTCGATCAGCCCGACCGACTTCTGCAGCCGTTCGGGGAAAGGTTTTTGCACCGGTTTCAGTTCGTCGTCGAGTTCGTAATAGGCGAACTGTTCCCCGGTGGTCGACACCATCAGCAGCGACAGCCCCGGCCGCGCGCCTTTCTTGGCGTTCCACTCTCCGAGGATCGACAGCGGGTCTGAAATGCTGGTGCCGCCCCAGCCCAGCCCGGGTTCGGACACCTTGAAATAGCGGCCCGGCGTCGAACGGCGGCCGATTATTTTTATACCGGTATCCTGCCAGCCCAGCACCTTGCCGGCCTGATGCTCGGAAACAACGCCGGTGATGTGGTCGTCGACCACCACCACCTCGTCGACAAGGCCGCGCCATTGCGTGGCGAACATGCCGATGGTGGCCGAGCCGCAGCCGACGCGCATTCGGTGTTCCTGCTTGCCGTCGATGACAGGTGCTTTGCCGGCTTCGACTATGATGGTGGCGCCGCCGTCGATGGCCAGTTCCATCGGTTTGCGGTTGCACAGATTGAGCAGAGCGTCGCAGGTGGCGCGTCCCTCGGCCTTGGAGCCGCCGGTCAGATGGTGCACACCGCCCAGCGACAGCATCTGCGAGCCATACTCGCCCGTCGTGACATGGCCGATCGCTTCGCCGGCTGCGCGGACTATTGCCGTCTCGGGACCGAGGTGACGGTCGGTATCGATCTTCACCTTGACGCCGCAATAGGAGAAGATGCCCTCGGTGACGACGGTGACGAGATCGACGCCTTCGACCTCCTGGCTGACGATGAAGGGGGCCGGCTTGTAGTCGGGATAAGTGGTGCCGGCGCCGATTGCGGTGACGAAGCGGCGGCCGGTGTTGACCAGTTCGCCATCCCATGCCTCGCCCTCGGCGACGAACGGCACGATCGCCGCGCCGGTCTCTGACGCATGGTCGAGGATGGTCAGCGGATCCATCCGCACGATCCTGCCGCCGACATTTCCGTAGCGGTCGCAGGCGCCGGTGCGCCCATCCGCGATGTAGCACATCACCGGACAGGCATCGCAGCGGATCTTCTCCGCCACCAGCTTCTCGCCGGGATCATGGGTCTCGAAGCGTTCGGCAAGCTCGCTCATCGGCGTGCCTCCTTTTCGCGGATACCATCTTTCTCCCGGATGCCAGCGCGGATACGCGTCGGCGTCGCCGGAACTTTGGTGACCAGCACACCGGTGGCGTGGCGGATGGCGTTGAGGATCGCCGGCGCCGTCGGGATCAGCACATGCTCGCCCAAACCCTTGGCGCCAAAGGGTCCTTCCGGATCCGGAACTTCTATCAGGATGGTCTCGATCGGCGGCACGTCGCCAATGGTCGGGATGAGATAATCGTGCAAATTCTCGGTGCGGCCGGGAATATACTCTTCCATCAGCGCCATGCCGATGCCTTGCGCGATACCGCCTTCGATCTGGCCCTCGGCCAGCAGCGGGTTGATCGCCTTGCCGACATCGTGCGCGGCGGTAATTTTCAGCAGCTTCACTGTCCCCAGTTTGAGGTCGACTTCCAGTTCGGCGATCTGCGCGCCATAGCCGTAGACGGCGTAGGGTTTGCCCTGGCCCTTGGCGTCGAGGGGCAGCGTCGGCGGGTCGTAGGTCTCCTCGGCGCGAAAGACGAAGCCTTCGGTGTCTACATCCAATGTCGCGAGATCGACGCGGCGCGTGGCTTCACCTTCGCGGATGACGATCACGGGGCCGTCGAGCTGCAGCGCTGCGTTTTCGGAAACATTGGCGAAGCGCAGGATCGTTTCGCGCAAGGCGCGGCCGGCCTTTTCGGCCGCCTTGCCGGTGACGAAGGTCTGGCGCGAGGCCGAGGTCTTCCCGGCGTCGGGGGTGATGGCTGTATCGGCGCTCTTCAACTGGAATTTCTCAAGCGGCAGGCCGAGCGCGTCGGCGCAAATCTGGGCGATGACCGTGTTCGAACCCTGGCCGATATCGACAGCGCCCTGGTGCAGGATGACCGTGCCGTCAGCCGCGATGCCGACCCGGATGGTCGACGGGTTGGGCAGCGAGGTGTTGCCGCAGCCATACCAGCAGGACGCGACGCCAACGCCGCGCTTTCTATCCCTGCTGGCACGGTTGAACGCATCCGCATCGGCTGTTGCCCGCACCCAATGCGGCTGCAGCGATTCGAGGCATTCGGCAATGCCGACGCCGGACTCCAGAAGCTGCCCGGTAACCGTTTCGGATCCGTTACGAAGGCAGTTCTTCAAGCGAAAATCGAGCCGGTCCATGCCGAGCTTGCCGGCTAGCTCGTCATACAGCGTCTCCTGCATGATCGTCGCTTGCGGCACGCCGAAGCCGCGGAAGGCGCCGGAGATCGGCCCATGCGTGTGAATGGCGCGGCCTTCGGCGCGGTAATTCGGCGTCGCGTAGGGTCCGGAGGCGTGCACCGGCACGCGGTTGGCCACGGTAGGGCCCCAGCTTGCATAGGCGCCGGTGTTGAAGTCACCTTCGAAGATCATGCCGGTGACAAGGCCATCGGCATCGGCGCCGATGGTCGCTCTCATCTCGGCCGGATGGCGCTTGGTGGTCGAAATCATCGATTCGGTGCGGGTGTAGGCAAGTGCCGCCGGCCGCCCCGTCTTCATCGCCACCAGGCCGATCAGCGGCTGCAGCGAAACGTCGAGCTTGGACCCGAAACCGCCGCCGGTCGCGGTCGGCACGATGCGCACCTTGTCGACGGCTAGGCCGAGCACCTTCGCCGTCTCGTCGCGGTCCATATAGGGCGCCTGGGTGCAGGCGACGACGACCAGCGTGTCGCCGTCCAGATAGGCATAGCCGGCTTCCGGTTCGATATAGGCGTGCTCGACATAGGAGGTGTCGATGGCGCCGGACACGGTGAACGCAGCGCCGGCAAGCGCTGCTTCCGGATCGCCGCGTTCGACGAAGCCGGAGGTCAGCAAGTTTGCCGGCCTGTTCTCATGAATGAGCTTGGCACCATCGGCGCGCGCTTCGCAGGATTGGAGAACATGCGGTAATTCGGTCCAGCGGATCGGAAAGTCCGAGAGGTCGAGATCGAGCATCGCCTCGCGCTCGCCGGCGACCAGCGCCACAGCCTCACCGCGAAGGCGGGCAAACCCTTCCGCCAGCGCCGGCTGGTCGGCGAACGGGCCTATGACGCCGAAACAGTTTTTTCCCGGAATGTCGGCGGCGGTGAAGACACCGGCAACGCCGGGATGTGCCTTCTCCCAGCCGTCCAGATCGCCGAAGGCGAAGCCGGCGTGATAATGCGGCGAGCGGACCACCAGCACGGCCAACGCATCGGCGGGGAAGGAATCGCCGCCGAATTTCTCAGCCCCGGTGACCTTCGGCATGCCGTCGAGCCGGATGGGCGAGGAGCCGATCGCGTGGCCTGATTGAGGCAAGCGGAAATCCAGGCTTGCTGCCTGCAGCGAGGCATCCATCACCGCGGCAATGATCTTCCGGTAGCCGGTGCAGCGGCACAGAATTCCGCCGAGCGCGTCCTGCACCTCGACTTCGGTCGGGTTGGGCTGCTTGTCCAGCAATGCCGTTGCCGCGACCAGCAGCGCCGGCGTGCAGATCCCGCACTGCGCGGCGCCGTGGGCGAGGAAAGAGGCCTGCAGCGCCGACAGCCGGCCATTGGCGAGGCCTTCGACGGATGTTACCGCCGTCCCGGCGGCGGAAGCCGCCGACATCAGGCAGGCGCAGACGGGATCGCCGTCGACCAGCACCGTGCAAGCGCCGCAGTCACCGGCATCGCAGCCGACCTTGGTGCCGGTCAACAGCAATTCATCGCGCAGCACCAGGGACAGCCGGCGCAGGGGCGGCACATTGACCGAGACGGCGGCGCCGTTGACCTCGAAGGCGATATCGGCGCGCACAGCGCCGAAGCCTGGCTGGGCACTGCCCGGATCGGGCAGTGCTTCACGCGCGTCGGGCTGAATTTGGCTCATGCCGCCACCTCTTCGCCAGTCGTACGCCCCATAGCCGCAAGCACCGCGCGGGCAACAATCTCGCGCACCGCATCGAGCCGGTATTCGGCGCTGCCGCGCACATCGGCGATCGGCGACAGTTCTGCCATCGGCGCGGCCAGGACCGCGTCGGCGAGTCCGCCGTCCACCGGCAGACCGTGCAGCGCGGCTTCGACACCTGCCAGCCGCTTGGCCACCACCGAGCAGGATCCGGCGGCGACGGCGGCGTCGCTGACGATGCCATCCTCGACGACCAGACGCGCCGCCACCATGGCGATGGAAATGACGAGATAACGGCGCGCGCCGAGCTTGACGAAAGCCGACGTGCCGCTGGGCTTCGGCACGCGGATGGCCGTGACCATCTCACCGGGCAGCAGAGCGGTTCGGCGGTTGCCGAGAATGAAGTCCTGCAACGGCAGATGCCGCGTCGCGGCCACCGAGCGCAGCTCGACCTCGGCATCGAGGATGAGCAGGCCCGGCACCCCGTCGGCGGCCGGCGAGGCGTTGCAGAGATTGCCGGCGACCGAGGCGACGTTCTGGATTTGCACCGAGCCGACCTCTCGCGCCGCCTGTTTAAGCGCATCGAAGGCCGGAGGCAAGGGATGGCGGACGATGTCGGTCCAGGTCGTGCGCGCGCCGATGACGAAATGGTCGTGCGTCTCGGCAATGCCGCGCAGCGCCGCCAGGCCGTTAACGTCGAGAACATTGTCGCGGAAGGGTTTGCTGCCCTGTGCGGGATAGAAATCGGTGCCGCCGGCAAGGATGCGCCAGGCGCCCTCGCCAAGCAAAGCGAGCGCTTCGTCGACCGAGGTGGGTTTCGCGTAACGGATCACGCTTTGCCTTCCAGAAAGGAACTTTCCGAATCCGGTATTTCCGGCGTTCGAGCCGAGAAACTCATTCGTATGCAAATGATATCAAGCCCGCAGGATTTGTCAAAGCCCGAGTTTGCGGCGGCCCGGCCGGCACGCATTTGTTATGTCGCGAGAGGTTGACGCCGCCGGCCATCTGGTCAAGTTTCTGCGTCCGGTCGCGTCAGCGGCATTTTCCACTGGAGCCTGCATACGGAAGAGGAAAGCCCATGGCCGACGAGGCGCTTGTTGTCATCGACCTGCAGAACGACTTTTGTCCCGGCGGCGCGCTGGCGGTTGCCGGCGGCGATGAGATCGTGCCGCTGGTCAACGACCTGATCCGGCGAACCGACCATGTCGTGCTGACGCAGGACTGGCATCCCGCCGGTCATTCCAGCTTTGCCTCCAGCCATCCGGGCGCGCAGCCTTTCACGATGATCGAAATGCCCTATGGTCAGCAGACGCTGTGGCCGGACCACTGCATCCAGGGCAGCCTGGGCTCGGATTTCCATTCCGGCCTCGCCTGGACCAAGGCCGAGCTCGTCATTCGCAAGGGATTTCGGTCTGATATCGACAGCTATTCGGCCTTCTTCGAGAACGACCGCACGACGCAGACCGGCCTTGCCGGCTACCTCCGGGAGCGCGCCATCGACACGCTGACCCTGGTCGGGCTGGCGACCGATTTCTGCGTCGGCTTTTCGGCGCTGGACGCCGTCAGCCAGGGCTTCAAAACCACAGTGCGGCTCGATGCCTGCCGCGGCATCGATCTCAACGGTTCGCTCGATACAATGCTGCAGCGCCTGCGCGACGCCGGCGTGACGCTCGAAGACCCTTTGTCGGATTGAACGGCCGTTGGGCAAGCACCCCCTCACCCGGATTGCCAGCCGAATTGCGAAGGGCAATTCGGGGCAATCCGACCTCTCCCCGAGGGGAGAGGAGAAGGCGAGCGTCGGCGCCGAGTCTCTTCTCCCCTCGGGGAGAAGGTGGCCGCGTAGCGGCCGGATGAGGGGGCCTTTTTCATATCCGATCTCCCTGTTGGCTGCATGCGCTGCGATAATTGCCGCCGTGCTGTTTCCGGCACAGGCATTCGCCGCCGAAGACCACGGCCTGCCCGGTGCTTCGATGTCGCTGTGGTGGGCGCTGCCCTTTGCCGGGCTGCTGTTGTCGATCGCCACCGGTCCGCTGCTGTTTCCTCATGCCTGGGAACATCACTACGGCAAGATATCGGCCCTTTGGGCCGCGCTGGTGATCGTGCCGCTGGCGATTGCCTTCGGTGTTCCCACAGCGACCGAAGCGGTGCTGCATGCGTTGCTCACGGAATACATGTCGTTCATCATCCTGCTGTTTGCGCTGTTCACCATTTCGGGCGGCATTCTCCTTGCCGGCAACATTCACGGCACGCCGCTGGTCAATGCCGGCCTGCTGCTGGTCGGCGCGCTGCTGGCATCGGTGATCGGCACGACCGGTGCCTCGATGATCCTGATCCGGCCGATCATCCGCGCCAACGATAACAGGCCGTTCAACGCCCATGTCGTCATCTTCTTCATCTTCCTGGTGTCCAACATCGGCGGCTCACTGACGCCGCTTGGCGATCCGCCACTGTTCGTCGGCTTCCTCAGAGGCGTCGCTTTCTTCTGGACGACCGCGAATCTCTGGCGCGAGACGCTGTTCGTCGGCGGTGCCGTGCTGGCCGTTTTTCTGGGCATCGACATCATCCTGCATCGGCGCGAGGCTGGCGCGCCGAAGATCAAGGATCCGACGCCGGATACCAAGGTGCGTCTGCGCGGCCTGGCCAACCTTCCGCTGCTGGCGGGCGTGATCGGCGCCATCCTGCTGTCGGCGGCCTGGAAGCCCGGCGTCAGCTTCTCGGTGTTCGGCGTCAGTCTCGAACTGCAGAATCTGGTGCGCGACGCCATCATCCTGGTGCTCGCCCTGCTGTCGCTTCCGCTCTCCTACAAGAGCCACCGGGAGGCGAACGGCTTCAACTGGGGCCCGATAGCAGAGGTGGCAAAATTGTTTGCCGGCATCTTCATCTGCATCGTGCCGGTCATCGCCATCCTAAGGGCAAGCCATGACGGCGCGCTGGCACCGCTGGTGTCGCTTGTCAGTTCACCCTCGGGTACGCCCAACGATCTCGCCTATTTCTGGCTGACAGGGGCATTGTCGTCCTTCCTCGACAATGCGCCGACCTATCTGGTGTTCTTCGAGCTTGCCGGCGGCGACCCCCGGCACCTGATGACGGAGTTCGCTTCGACGCTTGCCGCGATCTCGGCCGGCGCGGTGTTCATGGGCGCCAACACCTATATCGGCAATGCGCCGAACTTCATGGTCTACGCCATCGCCCGCCATCGCGGCGTGAAGATGCCGGGCTTCTTCGGCTACATGCTGTGGTCTGGGCTGGTGCTGATCCCGATATTTTTGGTCGCGGGCTTTCTGTTCTTCGGCTGATCACCCGACGCCGACATAGCGGCGGACCGCCGACGGGTCGGCGCGCAACTCCTCGACGTCGACCGTCTCGCGGTTGCGGCCGTTTTCGATGAAGGCAACGTGGTCGGCGACCGAAAGCACTGCATCGACACGCTGCTCGACCAGGATGGTCGAGACGCCCATGTCGCGCAGCTTCGACACCGTCTCGCGGATCTTGGCGATCATCGACGGCATCAGCCCTTCGGTCGGCTCGTCGAGCAGCAGCACTTGCGGTTCGAGACAGAGCGCGCGCGCCATGGCCAGCATCTGCTGTTCGCCGCCGGACAATGTGCCGGAACGCTGCCGCAGCCGCTGGCGCAGCAATGGAAAGAGGTCGAGCACGTTTTCACGCGTCGCCTTGCCCTTGCCGCGCGCCATCAGGCCGATCTCGATGTTTTCCGCCACCGTCATTTCGGCGAACAGCCGCCTTCCCTGCGGCACATAGGCGACGCCGGCCTTGGGCACTTCATGCGCCGGCAGACCAGTCAACTCTTGGCCAGCCAGTTTGATCGAGCCGGCGCTTGAGGGAACCAGTCCCATGATGGCTTTCAGCGTCGTCGTCTTGCCGGCGCCATTGCGGCCGAACAGGCACAGCACCTCGCCCTTGTTCAGCACCAGGTCGAGGCCATAGAGCACCTGGACCTCGCCATAGTAGCAGTCCAGTCCAGAGATGGTCAGCGCCTCGGACTTTGCCTCGGTCATGGGGCGGTCCCCAGATAGGCTTCCTGCACCGCCGCGTTCTCGCGGATCGCTTCCGGGGTGCCTTCGGCCAGGATCTTGCCGGCATTGAAGACGGTGATGCGGTCGGCGAGTTGCATGACGACAGGCATGTTGTGCTCGATCAGAAGCACGGTGGCGTTCTTGGCGATCTCGCGCACCAGGGTGATGAAATTGTCGATCTCGCTGTCGGCCAGCCCTTGCGTCGGTTCGTCGAGAATCAGCAGGCGCGGCTTCAGCGCCAGGCCCATCGCCACTTCCAGCAGGCGCTGGTGGCCGTAGGACAACTGCCCGGCCGGCATATGGGCGCGGTCGGCCAGGCCGGTGCGTTCCAGTGCGGTCATGACAGCGGCCTGTATCGCGCTCTTGGAATGGCTGCCATGCCGCTGCGTCAGTTGCGCGGGCAGCGCGACGTTGGCGTAAACGGACAGGTTGGCATAGACGCTGGTGAGCTGGAAGGTGTAGGCGATGCCCCTGCGCACCCTGACATAGGCAGGCAGATTGGTGATGTCGGCGCCGTCGAAGACGATCATGCCGGCAGACGGCTTGATGCGGCCGCTGACCAGGCTGACGAAGGTGGTCTTCCCCGCCCCGTTGGGGCCGATCACGGCGCGGATCTCGCCCGGCATCAGCGCGAAATCGACATTGTCGACGGCGCGCAGACCACCGAAATTGCGCGACAGGCCCTTGGTGGTCAAAAGCGGCATCATGGCAGCCACCCGAGCCAGCGCTGGCGGATGCTGCCCAGAATGCCTTTCGGGAAAAACAGCACCAGCAGGATCAGCGCGATGCCGACGATCAGCAGATAGGCGGAGGTGTAGCCGCTGGTGATATCGATGACATAGTACATGAACAGCGTGCCGATCAGCGGCCCAAGCGTGGTGGCGGCACCGCCCAGCAGCACCCACAGCAGCGGCAGGATCGAATACTGCACCGACGCGAAGCTCGATCCGACATAGCCGAACAGCAGCGCATAGGCGGCCCCCGAGGCCGCGCAGATGATGCCGGAGATGACGACGGCGGCGAGCTTGTTCGAAAACGTATCGTAGCCGAGCATCTTCGTGCGCTCCTCATTCTCGCGGATGGCGACCAGCACGCGGCCATAGCGGGAGCGGACGATGGCCAATGTGACGAGCAGCACGATGGAAAACAGCGCCAGCGCTGTCATGTAGCGCACCGTCGGATTGGTGAGTTCGAGCGATGTAGCGCCAAAGTTGAGCACCCGCGCCGGCTGCGGCACGACCATGCCTTGGTCGCCGCCGGTCCAAGTCGCGAAGTAGAGGATGAGGAGGTAGAACACTTGAGCGAACATCATGGTGACGATCATGAAGGCGACGCCCGTGGTGCGCAACGCCAGCAGGCCGATCACGAGTGAAACAACAACACCACAGCCGAGGCCCGAGGCGAATGCCGCTGGTACGCTCCAGCCGAGCTGGATGACGGCAAGGCCGGCGCCATAGAGCCCGGCGGCGAAGAACATCGCATGGCCGAGGCTGAGCAGGCCGACATAGCCGAACAGCATGTTGTAGCCCATGGCAAAGACCGCCAGCACCATGATGCGGGCAAGCAGGCCGTGATAGTAGTCCGGCAGCAGGAAGCTCAGCACGAAGAGCAGGGCGATGACGCCGAGATGCAGGGCATAGGCTTTTGCCGGCGAAGCTTCGCTCATCGCGATGCCGTCCCGAACAGGCCTTGCGGGCGGAACACCAGCACCATGGCGACGAGCAGCGTGGCAATGATCTTGGCCAGCGTCGGCGAGAAGAACATCGAGATGATGCCGTCGGAGAGGCCGATCAGCACGGCGGCGACGACCGTGCCGCGCAGCGAGCCGAGGCCGCCGATGATGACGACGATGAAGGAGAGCAGCAGCGGATCCTGTCCCATCAGATAATGCGCCTGGCTGATCGGCACGATCAGCACCGCGGCAATGGCCGCCAGCATGGCACCGAGCGCGAAGACGCCGCCATAGACACGGCCGACAGGGATGCCGAAGGCCTGTGCGGTTTCGCTGTCATACTGCGTGGCGCGCATGACGAGGCCGATCCTGGTGCGCGTCAGCACCAGCCATGTCGCGGTGAGCAGCAGCGCGGAAGCGGCGATAACAGACAGTTTGTAGCCGGAATAGCCGAACCACGGCAAAAGGACGCGGTAGCTGAACGGCGGCTCGACCGGCCGAGCCTCCGGGCCATAGAAAGTCAGCGCCAGCTGCTGGATGATGTAGAGCATGCCGATGGTGGCGACGATGGTGGCTTCCGGATTGTAATTGAGCCGGCGCAGCACCAGCCGTTCGGCGACCAGCGCAATGGCGCCGACGATCAGCGGGGCAATCACCAGCGCCGCCAGGAAGCCGAGCGCAGGGTGACCGCCGATGGCCGTGGTGATCGCCCAGGCGAGCACCGCGCCCAGCATGAAGAACTCACCATGCGCGACATTGACCACGCGCATGACACCGAACACCAGGGACAGCCCAAGCGCCGTCAGCGCCAGCACGGCTGAGGTGACGAGGCCTTCGAGGGCAGCGAGGAGGAGGTGGGGACCAAAGTGCATCGGTTACACGCTGGCAGGCGCTTGCTGGAATGCCAAACTCACAGCGCCTGCGTGGTATAATCTCCCTCGGCCTCGTAAAGCCCGTCCTCGATCTTGGTCTTGTGCACGACCTTGAGCTTGCCGCCTTCGACCTTGGAGATGTTCTGGATACCAAAGCACTGGTGGATCTTGCCGTTGAAGGTTTTCGGTCCCTGCGGATGCTGCGGGCCTTCGGCGAACTCGGTCAGCGCCTCGGTCGCCTCGACCAGCTTGGCGCGGTCTTCCGGACCCTTGTAGCCGGCGTCTTCCATTGCCTTCTTGACGACATAGAGCGTCTCCCAGCAGCCGAACATGTGGGCTGCGGTGGAGACATCCTTGGGATCGCCGACGGCAGCGCCATTGTCATCGATGCCGACAGCGGTGCGGTAGGCCTTCTGCGCTTCGGAATCGTTGGCCTGCGCATAACGCGGCGAGCCTTCCCAGAAATGGCTGCCGTCGAGGAATTCGAGGCCGGGACTGTTGATGTCGGTGGCTTCGAGCGAATCGATGAAGCCGAACAGTTGCGGCCGGTTGGAGCCATAGAACTCGCCGAGCTCCTTGACGAAGGTCAGCACGGCCGGGCCGACCATGACGTGGTAGATCACCTCGGTCTCGGCCGGGATCTGCGGGAAGTATTTGGTGAAGGACGATTCCGTCGGCGGGATGGCGATCTGCGCGATGACCTCGCCGCCTTGCGCCTTCAGTGCCGGCGGCAGGTAGTCGCGATGGTCGTAGCCGAAAGCGAAATCGGGGAAGATCTGCGTCACCTTCTTGCCGGCATTGGCCGCGATCCACGGCGCCATCGACTGGATCTGGCTCTTCACGTCGGTGATGCCGGGCTGGAAGACATAGCGGTTCAGCTTTGTCGAGGCGACGTGATGGCCTTCGCTGACGACGAAATAGGGCATCTTGTTTTCGCCGGCGGCGGGCGCAGAGCCAATGACGACATGCGAGAACAGCGTGCCGAAGACGATGTCGGTCTTGTGCTGGGTGGCGAACTTGCCGACCACCTCGGCGCCACGGCCGGGATCGGTGCCGTCATCCTCGATGATCACCTCGACCTGACGGCCGTTGATGCCGCCGGCGGCGTTGATCGCCTTGACCGCGGCAGCCGTGGTCTTCTCGTACCAGCGGCCATAGGCGGCGCCGATGCCGGTGCGGTGCGACTGGAAGCCGATCTTGATCGGCGCCGAACTCTGCGCCTGGGAATAGCGGACGTAGCCGGGGGCCAGGCCCAGGCCGGCGCCGGCGACCAGACCCTTCAGCGCCGTGCGGCGGTTGAGCGTTGATCTGGAGAGATCGAAAAACCCATTCTTGTCAGTCACGGCAGTTCCCCTGTTTTTGAGTTTTGACTGGCTGTAACGAGGCAAAAAATCGCATGTGTACAAACTAAATCACCAAAGCCCCGACGTGGCAAGCGGGCTTTCCCCGAAGGCATGCTGGTCGCCTTTTCTCATCCGGCAGTCGGCGTGGCAAGCAACCAGAGGCCGAAGACGGTGTAGGCGATCATCAGCAGTGTGAGCGGGAACTGGCTGAGTGCCGCGCGGGAGGGCTGTGGGTGCAGGCGCCAGGCGAAGCCGTGAGCGACGAGGACGGCGAGCACATGGCCCAGGATGATGGCGCCGGCTTGGATATTCCACAGCCACCACGCGGAGTCCGCTCCCGCAACGATGCCGGCCTCGATCTGCACGTCGGCGATGCCGAACAGGTTCCAGCCCCGCGCGAACGGGTCGGAAAGTGCCGCAAGCGCATATTGGCCGTCGACGAGCAGCGCCGTCAGATAATGCGCAACGTGATAGGCAAGCGCGATCGGCACGATCGACCACACCAGCAGGCCTGCGGCTTGGCCGAGCGTGTGATCGCTGCCGGCAAGACGCTGGCCGAGCCGGACGGCAAGCAGGAACATCGCCGCCAGCAGCGCGAATGTCAGGATCAGCCCGCAAGTGCCGCTGCCGATCAGCGCGGTGCGGCCGGGAAATTCGAGCGGGTTGATGCCGAACAGGCCGAGCCAGAAGAAGGTCTTCGACAGGCCGTCGAAGGACACCGACGACAGGGCCAGCAGCAGGAAGGCGATGCCGCTGGCCGGCAGGGGCTGCGCCGTCAGCAGCTTGGCGCCGGGCCAGCACAGGCCAAGCCGGCCGTCTTGGTTGCGTTCGGCCACGGCGAAGCGCGCCACCATCGAGAAGAAAACCGTCAGGAATTCACCGCTGCGGCTCCAGTCGCGATAGCCGAACGCCAGCATGGCGAGGAAAGAGAACAGCCAGTAGAGGCCGGCGGCCAAGGCCAGCCGCCCCGGATCGTCGGGCGCCGGATCGATGAGTTCGAACCAGGCGAAGGCGAAGAACAGGATGACAGCCGGCCAGCAGCCGACCCATCCGGGCAGGCGCCATGCTCCGTGATCCCTGGTCCCGAACAGGCGCGAGGCGAGACGCCATGCTCCATACCAGGGGTTGAGCCATGACCAGAGGTCGCCGAAGACACCCTGCAGCAGCGTGACGCCGGCCCACAACAGTGTCCAGATCACCAGTGGCAGAGGATTGGAAAGTGGGTCGCGGCTGCCGAAAAAGCCGGCGGCGATAAGAATTGCAAAGCCGGCGAAGGATAGCAGGCTGATGGCGGCGCGGGTGGCGTCGCTGAGGGCAAACAACGGCAGGCGCCGGCGCCAGAAACGATCGAGAAAATCCGCTGGCAGCAGCGCCAGGAC
>NZ_RZTE01000110.1:0-762 GCF_003997415.1 Mesorhizobium sp. M7A.F.Ca.MR.245.00.0.0
GGACCATTCGCGTATTCTTCAACAAGTATCCTCGGCGAAGATCGCCAAATGTGCTTCCCACCCAATAGGTAGGTGGTATGTTCGGCTAACTCATCGACGGTGCTGCATAATCGCACACCGATGCTGCCGCTGCCTATGGCTGGCTTCAGAATCACCGGCAGGCCGATCTCGGCGGCAGAGATTTCAACCTCCGCTGCATTCGCTGCTAAGCGATAAGCAGGTATTGGAATGCCGGCCTCCGCGAGGAGCTGACGTTGAGTAAATTTGTCGCAGCATTGTTCAATCGATGCGGGGTTCGGTCCCGGTAGATCGAAATGCAGGCAGAGCTTGCCAACTGTCGCGTAGATCGACTCGTCGTCGCCCGCAAAGCCAGTAATGCCAGCAATGTCATACGTCGCACGTAGCCGCGAACATTCGTGAATCAGCGCATCGAGATTGTCTGTATCGACACGGATTGTCTCGACACTTTCCGCCGCAAGGTAGTCATACCGAGCAGGATCAGCCGACAGGGTAATTGGATGGAAACCAAGACTCTGGGCCGCTTGGACGTATCGCAGACCAATTACCCTATGACCTTCAACTAGGATAAGCGCTCTCGTTGCTCTTGGCATCCATTTCTCCATTGCGAGCTGCGGCGGTCCGGGCGTAAACAGGGTATTAGCCTCTTTCAGCGCGCCTGACCTCAGATTTAAGATGAACCTATAACCTTCAGGGACTTGCGCTCGCAAAGATTCTATAAATTTATTTGAAGCATTTGTTGCA
>NZ_RZTE01000111.1:0-711 GCF_003997415.1 Mesorhizobium sp. M7A.F.Ca.MR.245.00.0.0
ATACTGCACCTACGCCACACACCGGCCGGACCTGATCCGGCTTTATGAGCATTGGGCTTTGTCAGTTGCCCAAGCGTGATGGCTTTCGCGACGCGGCGCGCCTCAGGAACTGAGCCGCGTCCAGGTCGAAACGCGGGAAAGAAAGACAGGAAACAGAATGGCCGATCAATTCGCAACGGACGTCATTGCCCTGATCAAGAAACGCGCCGAGTCGGAGAGCGGTGAGGGAATGCCTACGTCATTCGTCGGCGAGATAACAATCGCCACGGAACTGGACGCGCTCGGGTTTGATTCGCTGGGTTTGGCGGACGTCCTCTGGGATGTGGAGCAGGCCTACGGCATCAAGATCGACATGAACACGGCCGATGCCTGGTCCAATCTCAAGAATGTCGGCGACGTCGTGGAAGCCGTCCGCGGCTTGCTTGCGAAGGAGGCTTGAATGGACAGGCGCGTCGTTATCACCGGAGTGGGCGGCCTGTGCGGACTGGGCACCGACGCCGCCTCTATGTGGAAAGAGATGCGCGAAGGCCGCTCCGCCATCGGCCCGATCGCCAATTCCGAGCTTCATGACCTGGAGGGCATGACCGGCGCTGAGATCAAGGCGCTGCCCCAGCACGACATCGATCGCAAGCAGCTCGTCTCCATGGCCCGCTTCAGCTTGCTCGCCGTGCTTGCAGCGCGCGAAGCCATGCGGCAGGCCGGACTTTCCTG
>NZ_RZTE01000112.1:0-699 GCF_003997415.1 Mesorhizobium sp. M7A.F.Ca.MR.245.00.0.0
TTCCGGGCCGCCGAGAAAGACGGTCCGCGTGCCCGTGCCGACGATGAGATCGGCAAGGGCTGCATGCAGCTTGGCCGAATGGTCGCCGAGTTCGAGCATATCGCCGAGCACGGCGATGCGGCGGCCCTCGCCCGTCACAGGCGTCGCGTTGAGCAATGCCATGGCAGCAGCCATCGATGCCGGATTGGCGTTGTAGCTTTCGTCGATCAGCGTGATCAGTCCACCTGGGTAGCTCGAAGTCGAGCCACCGGGATGGCGCAGCACATGGCGCTTGCCGCGCCCGCGCTCGGCAGAGAGATCGGCCAGTGCTGAAGCCACCTTGTCGAGATCGGCGCCGACCAGATGCGCCGCACCCAACACCGCCAGCACGTTCTGCACCATATGGCGGCCGGGCGCGCCGATCCGCGCCGTCACTTCGTGGCCGCCGATCCTGGCGATGATGTCGGAGTGATCCGCATGCAGTTCGCATTTGGTGAGCTTGAAGGTAGAGCGCGCATTCTCGCCGAAGCCGTAGACGTGCTCGACACCGGTGGCATGAGCCATCTTGTCGAGCAGCTTGAAGCGCGCATCGTCGCGGTTGAGGACGACGGCGCCCTCGGGCTCCAGCCCTTCGAAAATCTCGGCCTTGGCCTTGGCGATCTCGTCCAGATTGCGGAAAAAACCGAGATGCGCGGCCGCGATCATGGTGACGATGGCGAC
>NZ_RZTE01000113.1:0-548 GCF_003997415.1 Mesorhizobium sp. M7A.F.Ca.MR.245.00.0.0
AAGGGCGTGGTCGGCTATCGAATCAGTGCTCAAACTGCGATGGAAATCCCGCAACTTCAGATGCCGATGATCAGACCTCTCAAACGTTCTACGCAATCCCAACAAGTGCTGGTTACGGGAGGTTCCGGCTTCCTCGGTATGTACTGTATTTTGCAGCTGCTCGATCTTGGATACCGGGTTAGATGCACTGTACGCTCGCTGACACGCGAACCAGAAGTTCGTCGTACACTCGAGCAGATGGGCGCATCATCAATTGGCGCTTCTCTTTCCTTCATCGAGGCAGATTGGAGTGCCGATCCCGGTTGGGATGATGCCGCCGCCGGTAGCTCCTACGTGCTACATGTCGCCTCTCCATTTGCCGTTGGACAAAAGGATGGCAATATTGACACCATCGGCATCGCCAGATCTGGCACACTACGAGTGTTGCGAGCAGCACATGAAGCGAAGGTTAAACGGCTGGTGATCACATCGTCATTCGTTGCCATGAGTTACGCTCGCGATATGGACACCGCTGAATTCACTGAGGCCGATTGGAGTGACTTGAGCAT
>NZ_RZTE01000114.1:0-519 GCF_003997415.1 Mesorhizobium sp. M7A.F.Ca.MR.245.00.0.0
TGGTCGCGGCATCGATGATGCCGGCATTGTCGACGACACGGCCGGTCAGCGCCGGCAGGTCGGCCGCGCAGGACATGACGCAGGAGAACAGCACGACCGCGGCAATCAGGACAGCCGAGGCGAGGCGGTCGCGTTTCGACAGGCTGATGCTGGGTATCGTCATGCCATCACCAGCTTCCCGACGAGCCGCCGCCGCCGGACGAACCGCCGCCGCCGGAAAAGCCTCCACCGCTGCTTGACCCCGAAGACCAGCCGCCGCTGGAACTTCCCGACGACCAGCCACTACGGGAGGATCGCCGGCTTGGCTCGAAGGTCATGCCGAGCCAGCGGTAACGGCCGGGACCAAGCTTCTGGCCGAAGATCGGCGGCAAGATGGAGACAGCAAGACTGCCGACCATAATGGTTATCCATATGCCGATGAACACGGTGAAGAACAGGTCGTCGGACTCGAAGGGCGCCTGCTGGTTGCGCTCGCCGCGCGCCTCCAGCTCCTCCGGATTGCCTTCCAGCACCATGACC
>NZ_RZTE01000115.1:0-509 GCF_003997415.1 Mesorhizobium sp. M7A.F.Ca.MR.245.00.0.0
AGACATTGGCGAAATTTACGATCTCTATAGCAACGTCAAGGAGAAGCGCGAGGTGTTGCAGATGTGGTCAAATCACATCGAATGGCTGATCAAGCAGGCTGCGGATGACGCTCTGGCGGCGTAGCTGCTGGCATGGGCGGAAGATGCGGCGCAACAATCGTCAGAGCCTCATCGAATTGGAGATCATGCTTGACCAGCAAATGCGCGGCCAATGCTTCGATGGCCGACCAGTGATCGAGTACTAGCCGGGCCGTGCGATCTTCGATCCGCCCCCAATCGGGGCGGCGCGGCATCAGGAACCGCAAACTCACCATAGATTCGCTTGGCATCCGCGTAGTCGCTGCTCCCCTCATTCCCATCGGACGCATTCATCGCCATATCGCGCGGGTCCAGATAGCCTTCGAATGCGGATTCTGCAAAAGGACCTGCCAGACACGCAACTATCACCCGGATCGCATCATCGCGTTCCAAACATCGATCCATATCGTCCTCGAAAATCGGCTTTCGCT
>NZ_RZTE01000116.1:0-500 GCF_003997415.1 Mesorhizobium sp. M7A.F.Ca.MR.245.00.0.0
CGCCTGTTCTGCTGCACCAGATAGGGCATCGCGTCATGCACGCCGCCGAGATCGTCGCCGGGAATGCCGGCCGCGCGCGGCGTTTCGGAACCGCCGCAATAAAGTACGGCGTCATGTTCGGCGAGCAGCTCGGCAACCGGCTTGTCGACGCCGACATTGACGCCGCAATGGAAGGTCACGCCCTCGCCCTGCATCTGCTCGATGCGCCGGTCGATATAGTGCTTCTCGATCTTGAAGTCGGGAATGCCGTAGCGCATCAGCCCGCCGGGCCGGCTTTCGCGCTCGTAGACATGGACATCGTGGCCGGCGCGGCCGAGCTGCTGGGCAGCCGACATGCCGGCCGGGCCGGAGCCGATGACGGCGACGCGCTTGCCGGTCTTCTTCTCCGGCGGATAGGGCCTGATATGGCCGGTCTCGTAAGCCTTGTCGGCGATCGCCTGCTCGACCGTCTTGATGGCGACGGGAATGTCCTCGAGGTTCAGCGTGCAGGCTTCCTCGCA
>NZ_RZTE01000117.1:0-483 GCF_003997415.1 Mesorhizobium sp. M7A.F.Ca.MR.245.00.0.0
CCCCGCGCGATCGCAGCGCCCCGCAAGCGCCATTTTGCCCGGACCTACGTGCAGGTACTTGCCGCCATGGTCCTTGGAGCCGCAATTGGCTACCTCTATCCGGAAACCGGCCAAAGCCTGAAGCCGCTCGGCGATGCCTTCATCAAAGTCATCAAGATGATTATCGCACCTGTCATCTTCCTGACAATAGCGACCGGCATTGCCGGCATGAGCGATCTGCAGAAGGTCGGCCGAGTTGCCGCCAAGGCGATGGTTTATTTCCTTACCTTCTCGACGCTTGCACTCGTTGTCGGGCTGATTGTCGCGAATATCGTTCAGCCTGGCGCCGGCCTCAACATCGATCCGGCCTCGCTCGATGTCGAAGCCGTTAAGGGCTATGTGGCCACGGCTCACGAGCAGTCCGTGACCAGCTTCCTGATGAACATCATCCCGTCAACGATTGCCAGTGCCTTCGCGGAAGGCGACATCCTGCAAGTCTTGTTC
>NZ_RZTE01000118.1:0-456 GCF_003997415.1 Mesorhizobium sp. M7A.F.Ca.MR.245.00.0.0
GTGGGGGCGGCTGACATATGCTCAACCTTCCCCTTGACCATCTGCGCGACATGCCACGCGCTGTTTATGACATCGGGCTCGTCAACACGGAAGACGTGAAACCCGAGAGAGCGCAGATAGGCATCACGAACAGCATCGTGCCGTTTACCCTTCTCGTGTTCGTGCAGATCACCGTCGACCTCAACGATCAGCTTCACCGCCAAGCAAACGAAGTCAACGATATAAGGCCCAATCGGGCACTGACGGCGAAACTTGATGCCTCCCGATTTCAACTCCCGCAGTTCATACCACAGGAGGGATTCGCCCTTGGTCGCGTGAACTCGAAGCGCGCGCGCCTTCTGGCGCATTTCGAAGCTCACGCGGGTACGGGGCATCAGACGCGGCCACGCAGCAAAAGATCAGGTCGGCACCCAGTCGCACCGACCCCACCCCCCCGCCTCGCCGCCCCCCCCCCCC
>NZ_RZTE01000119.1:0-393 GCF_003997415.1 Mesorhizobium sp. M7A.F.Ca.MR.245.00.0.0
GCTTTCGAGACGGTCAGGCCAGCTTTTCCTCGGCTCGTCGGCGCAGACCCCCTCTCCGTCTCGGCTTCGCCGAGCCACCTCTCCCCCGCTTCACGGGGCGAGGAACCGAGCACCGCCTCTAAAATGACCAACAATTAACTTTGCTTGTCGCCAGTACCTTGCCTATCGTCTGCAGACAGAACCGGAGCCGTTGATGACATCCAGGATTGAATGGCTGTGCGGAGCGCTGTTGGCGTCCTCTTTGGCTTTTGTCATGACCAGCCCGGTGCTGGCCGAGAGCCCCGTCTTGCCCAACACGGTTCCGGCCGAGTTCAAGGTCACGGATTTCCTGCTCGACAACGGCATGGAGGTGGTCGTCATTCCCGACCACCGTGCGCCGATCGTCACCCATAT
>NZ_RZTE01000011.1:0-37215 GCF_003997415.1 Mesorhizobium sp. M7A.F.Ca.MR.245.00.0.0
GGCGCAAATCAGCACCATAGACAGAAATGTAGCATAGCTGAGGTCACCGAGTCAAGAAAAAATTCCTATCGCGAAAAGCTGCCGGCAAAAAAGCTGCCGGGACCGCCGAACTGGCTGCTGCCTTTGTCAAGCTGAGTTCGAAACCCTGTGCGTCAGCTGGCCTGGCGGAAATCGGCCTGTTCCTCGGCCCGGAGATGGCTGCGCGCCGAGCCGATGACGCGCTTGAAGGCGCGGCCGAAGGCGGCATCGGATTATAGCCGAGACGCCAAGAACCATCACGGTTTTCGGGCCGGCGCCGTTGTGATGGCAGCGACGAAGCGGTTCAGGCTGTCCTCGACATAGGCGGCCACTTCGATCGCCGGGTCAAAGCTCCACCACAGCAACGAGCCTTGCCAATGCGAGGCCATCAGCAGGCCGATGTCGCGTGGCGGGTTGGGCGTCTTGGCAAAACAGGCTGCAAGTGTGTCGCACAGGAACGCCTTCCAGGCCGCACCCCGCGCCCTGAGCACGGGATCGCGCAGATCCTCGCGTAGGACAAGCAGGCCTTCGGCATAGGATTCGATGCCGACGCCACCGCTGAGGTGCCGCATTTCGTCATTTCCGAGACGCCACGTTTCGTCGGCCGCGCCGTTGCGGCTTTGGCGGCGGATCCGGACCGCTCGCGCTGGAACGGACAGTCGCTGTCCAGCGGCGGGCTGGCGCAGGTCTACGGCTTTACCGACCTCGACGGCTCACGGCCCGACGCCTGGCGTTATGTTCCCGAGGTTCAGGACGCCGGCAAGCCCGCCGATGCGACGGGCTATCGATAGGTAATTGGTTCCTGCGCAATTCCGGACGGAAAACCGCTGCGCACTTTTCCTAGAATTGCGTCAGGCGGACCGCCCGTCGAAATCGAAGACCGACAGCGTCGAAGGGTCGAGATCGGCCACGCAGTTAATATTGATATAGGCGCTGCGTTCACGGCCCTCGCGGACATCCTCCGCAAAGGGATGGATGCCGCAAGCCCGGCAGAACCGGTGCGCGATGGCATGGTTGCCGAATGTGTAAGTGCCCAAATCGTCGCCCCAGGCCAGGACCCGCAAGGTCTCATGCGGGATGGCACACAGCAGGGCGCTCTTGCGCGTGCAGATCGAACAATTGCACCTGATGGCACCGGTCAGTTCGGCCTTGAATTCGAAGGCCACCTTGCCGCAGTGGCAGCTGCCTTTGTAGAGCATCGGGTTTTTCCTCGTATTCGACAGGGTGCAAAACTGCCTGCGCCGGGTTAAGTCTGGGCAAGCCATGCACTGGCCGCACCCCCTTAAGACGTTCAAGGCGTCCGGAGTCCGACACCGAAAATGCAATCCGTTCGTGATCATCTGGAAATTATTCTTGCGCGCCTCGCCGCCCGTGCCGGCGAAGAGCACGTGTTCACGAAGCTCTATGCCGAAGCCGCACGGGCCGCGGCTGATGCCAGCGATGCCCGCAGCCAAGCCGGTGTGACGCTAGGGCCGCTCGATGGCACCATCGTCTCGATCAAGGATCTGTTCGATGTCGCCGGCGAGCCGACCACGGCCGGTTCGCTGATGCGCAAGACCGCGGCGCCCGCCCAAAGCGACGCGGCAATCGTCAGCCGGCTGCGGCAGGCCGGCGCGGTCATCATAGGCAAGACCAACATGACCGAATTCGCCTTCACCGCGATCGGCGACAACAGGCATTTCGGCACGCCTGGCAATGCCGTGGACGCCAGCCGCATTCCGGGCGGCTCTTCCTCGGGCGCAGGCGTTTCCGTCGGCGAGGGGACAAGCGAAATATCGATCGGTTCCGATACCGGCGGTTCGATACGCATACCGGCTTCACTCAATGGTGTCGTCGGCTTCAAGCCGACAGCGCGACGTGTGCCGCTCGCCGGCGCGTTCCCATTGTCCGCCACGCTGGACTCGATCGGGCCGCTTGCCCGAACCGTCGCCCAGTGTGCCGCCGCCGACGCCGTGATGGCCGGCGAGGTGCCGACCGCGCTGGCGCCGATTGCCCTTGCAGGGCTTCGCATAGGCATTCCGCGCGGCGTCCTTTTCGAAGAGACGGAAGACGAGGTGGCGACCGCGTTCGACCGCTGCCTTGGCAAGATCGAGCAGACAGGCGCGCGGATCGCCGACCTGTCGATCGACGATCTGCTTGCCGATTTGCGCGCGGCGACCAAGCGTGGCTCGATCGCTGCGATGGAAGGGGCCGAAGTGCATGCCGACTGGCTGGCGACAGGAGCGTCGGTGCCGGTCGACCCGCATGTCAGCGGACCTTTGTCGCGGGCGGCCATGCTGCCGACGCCTGTCTACATCAGGGCAATGCGTCGTCGCACAGCGCTCGTCGCCGCCATGGACGAGCGGCTGGCATCGGTCGATGTGCTGGCTCTGCCGACCACGCCGGTGACGGCGCCGACCATCGTCTCGATGGCTGACGGCGCCGAGCTGCGCGACCGCACCGAGGGCCTGCTGCTGCGCAACACGCAGGTAGCCAACCAGTTCGATCTCTGCGCGATCTCGCTGCCGATGCCGGGCACTCCGCTGCCGGCCGGCCTGATGCTGGTGGCGGGCAACGGGCATGACCGGCGCCTGCTGCGGATTGCCGCTGAAATAGAGCAGCTGCTTGGCGCGTGACCAGGGCTGGACTGAATATCAGTGCGACGAACAGTGCTTGCGTTCGCTGTCCTTGGCGGTCCGCACGATACGGGTCGCGACCAGCCAGGGCACGCTGTAGTCCTTGCCGGTGATGATCTGGGTGCGGTGCTCGATCGAACCCCTGACGACGATCTTGCCGGCATAAAGCGCGTCGGAAAGACCGGTTATCGCCTTGTCGGCCTGCGGCAATCCGCTTGGGTCGATAGAGACGCCCTTGATGATCGCCCCGGTGGCAAGGTCGAGTGCGCTGTTCGACGGGCACGGCGCCTTGAAGCAGCGCAGCCCGTTGTCGCAATAGACATAACTGCTTTCGGCCGCGAATGACGGCATGGCGCAGAGCGAACAGACGACGACTACCAGGGATGCGAGGCGCGGATCGGACATGGCTCTCAGCGTCGCGGAAAATTGGGGCGAAACCGCGATGTGTTACAGGTTCGCCGGAAACCGCCGCCGATAGTGATCGACCACTTCCGGATTGCGCAGATTGACCGGCAGCTTGTTGGCCAGCACCAGCAAGGCTTCACCCGCCGCGCCGACGCCCATGCGCATCATCGATTCCTCGGTGATCCCGGCCATGTGCGGCGTGATGATGACATTGTCGAAGCCGAAATAGGGATGGTTCGACGGCAGCGGCTGTGTCGCAAAAACATCGAGCGCGGCACCGCCGATACGGCGTTTCTGCAACGCCTCGATCAGCGCATCGTCATCGATGACCGGTCCGCGCGACACGTTGATCAGCAGCGCATGCGGCTTCATGCGGGCGATCCGCTCACGGTTGATCAGGCCGCGCGTTTCCGGCGTCAGCGGGCAGCACAGAACGATGATGTCGCTCTGCTCGACGAGAGCGTCGATCGACAGGAAACCGACCTTGTCAGGCGCCGGCTGCATGCTGCGCGTCGTTGCCACCACCTTCAGGTCGAAGCCGTGCGCGGCGATATGGCCGACAGCCTGGCCGACCGCGCCGAGGCCGACGATGCCGATCGTCTTGCCGGCAAGCTCGATGTTGGAATTGGCGTGCTCGCGGCCGGCGAGCCAGCCTTTGGTGCGCAGGTCGCGGTCGACGGCGCGGAAGTTGCGCAGCAAAGCGAGCGCCGCGAACATGACGTGTTCGGCAACCGAGCGGGCATTGACCGCCGGCACATTCGCCACCAGCACGCCGGCCGCCGCCGCTGCTTCCATCGGGATCATGTCGAGCCCGGCGCCATGACGGATTGCCGCCCGCAGCAGCTTTGCGCCGTCGAAAAGCTGTGGTGGCAGCGGCGCGCGCACGATGACGATATCAGCATCCTTCGCCTCGGCAGCCAGCGTGGCCGGATCAATGGCGGAGGCGACGACGAGTTCTCCGGCGCCGGCCAGCATGGCCGAGGCGCGCGGGTGCAGGGCGTGGGTCGTGAGGATACGGGCCATGTCGGTCAAGCTTTTTCGAGCGCCGGGCTTTGAGGTTCCTCGCCATGGCCCTCGATCAGGCCTTTCCAGTAGCTTTCAGCCCCTTGCAAATGGGCGCTCATCAGCGCCTGGGCGAGATTGCCATCGCGGCGCAGCAGCGCCTCATAGATCTGGATATGCTCGGCATGCGAGCGCACGTTGCGCTCGGGGTCGTTGAAATAGATCGGCAGGCGCTGCTCGCCCATCATATAGTAGACGCTGCAGACATTGTGGAAGACGCTGTTCTTGGTGGCGCGCACGATCTCGAGGTGGAATTCACGGTCTTCCCTGGCAAGCCCTTCGCCGACGGCAATGCGCTCTTCCGAAGCTTTCAGTATCTCGCGCAGCCGCTCGAAATTCTCCTCTGTGGCGCGCGAACAGGCAAGTTCGGCCGCCTTGATCTCGTGGATCTTGCGCAGTTCGACCGTTTCGTAGATCTGGATCGGGTCGAGCGGCAGGCCCGCGCGGGCAAAGAGCGCCATGGCCTCCACGCTGGCCTGCTTGGTGTCGATGTAGATGCCGGACTTGGCCCGGCGCTCGACGATGCGCATGGCCTCAAGGATGGCCAGCGCCTCGCGGATCTGGCCGCGGCTGACAGCGAAATGCTCCGCCAGTTCGCGTTCCGAAGGCGTTCGGCCGCTCTCCTTGTCCGAATGGGAGAACAGGTAGGCAGCGAGTTCCGCGAGGAGGTTCTTTTCTTTCATCGTCAACCGCGTTGCGCGTGCGCCTCCAGGAACCGCTCCGAAATGGTGAATCCCAGACCCGGTTTTTCCGGGATCGCTATCATGCCGTCCCTGGCTTCGACAGTCTCTTCGACCAGATCGTGGATCATCGGGTTGGCGCCGAGCGAATATTCGACGGTAAAACTCGACGGCGAGGCGGCGCAGACATGCAAGCCTGCGAAAAAACAGGGCGCGCCGGCCCACAGATGCGGTGCAAAGCGCAGATTGAAGGCGCTGGCGATGGTGCCGATCTTCATCGCTTCGCTGATGCCGCCGCAGAAGGCGGGATCCGGCTGGAAGATGTCGGCGGCTTTCAGCACGGCGAGATCGCGGAAGGCATAGCGTGTCGCCTCGCTTTCGCCGGTGGCGATCGGGACGGCACCTGACGCCCGCACTTCAGCCATGCCGGGCTTGTCGTCGGCGATGATAGGCTCCTCGAACCAGGCGAGGTCCAGATCGTTGACGAGATGGATGAAGCGCTTGGCCTCGGCCACCGTGTAGGTGCCGTGCGCGTCGACCATCAGTTCGACATCGGGGCCGAGCGCCTGCCGTGCGGCCCGCACGCGGCCGGCCGAAATGTGCGCCGCGCCATCCATGGCGCCAACCCGCATCTTCAGTGCCTTGAAACCGCCCTTGGCGATGTAGGATTTCAACTGCTCGCCGATGGCGTCGGCAGCCGCCCAGCCGCCGGACGCGTAAGCCGGCATGCGATCGAGCTTGCGGCCGCCGAGCAGCCGCCAGACCGGAACGCCAAGCGATTTGCCAAGAATGTCCCACAGCGCGATGTCGACGGCGCTGATGGCGGCGATGCTCATGCCGCGCCGCGCCAGTTGCGGCATGGCGTGGCCGCCACGCGCGGCGCTGTCGTGGCGCACGCCATTGTAGAGCATCTCCCATATGACGCCGATATCGGCCGGATCGCGACCGATCAGTTGCGGCCCGACCTCATGGTTCAGCATGTGGACGAGCGCACCGTAGCTGCCGGCACTGCCGGCGGCGTTCTTGCCTTCGCCCCAGCCGACCAGCCCGTCATCGGTCGCGATGCGCAGGATGGCGGCGTCGAAGGTCGTCACCTGACCGAAGTCGCTGCGGTGCTGCCGAGCGGCTTCGATCGGAACGCGGATCCACCAGGCTTGGACGGACTTGATACGCATATTCTTCCCCAGCCCCGCCGCCGGTCAGGGCGGAAGGGCGAATTTCCCAGAGGCAGTCGGCTACTTGATCAGCGGCAATAACGTTTCGGCGTTGATGCGCATCTGGTCGGTGTAGAATTTCTCGGTGAGCACGCTGGAGCCGTGGTCCTGGATGAACTTCAGCTGCTCGGGCGAGATGTCGACCGGATTGCGCTCGACCATGTCGGGATAGGGGGCTGCCGGCGTCCGGTCGACGGGCGCGACGAACTCGTTGGTCAGCGCGCCGTCGTAGCCGATCTCGCGCAAGGTGGCGACGATCTTCGGCCAGTCGATCTGGCCGAGGCCGGCGGCAAACCGGTTATTGTCGGCGACGTGGAAGTCGAACAGGCGCTTTCCGACCTGCCGGATCGCGTCATGGACGTTAAATTCTTCCATGTGGATGTGGTAAGCGTCGAGGCACACGCCGCATTCGGGGCTGACCGCGTCAGCCAGCGCCAGTGCCTGGGCGCCGCGATTGAACAGATAGGTCTCGAAGCGGTTGAGGGGTTCGACAGCGATCTTGACGCCGACCTTCTTGGCGTGGGTGAAGCATTCACGGGTGGCGTCGACGACCCACTTCCATTCCTCTTCTTCGGTCCCGTCAGGCACGACCTTGCCGACGGTGGCCGGAACCAGCGTGATGATCTCGCCATCGAGTTCGCTGACCATGGTCAGCACGTCCTTGACATACTGAACGGAACGCTCGCGCTGGCCCTGGTTCCTGGCGGCAAGGTTGCGCTCGCCCAGCATCAGGGTCACCGCGCCCCAGCAGCGAATACCATGCTCCTTCAGCAGTGCCCGGGTCTCCTTGGTCTTGTACTGCTCGGGCTCGCCGGAAATCTCGATCGACTCATAGCCGAATTTCTTGATGCGCTTGAGCGTCGTCTCCAAGGGTTCCGCGCGCATCCAGTTGTGCGTCGAAAGATGCATGGTCTGTCCTTCCCAAATCGTCTCTATGGTTCGCCTGCGACATGCATCGCCAAAAGGCGACACAAAGGTTCCTCCCCAAGGCGTTCCCAGCCTTTTTTCGCAAACTGGTTCGACCAATTGGGCCTGAAGCGAGGTCTACAGCAAATTCTCCAGATCGGCAAGAAGCGCTGGAGTGCAACTTTCTCTATGGATTATTTCCTTGATTATATTGAGATATATAAGCCTGCAACAGGTGATTTTGGGGTCTTGATGGCGCATTGTGCGGCTTGACCAAATTTCCACATTTGGTAATACCAGAATGGCGGTGCGTGCAAGCACCCGTTGAGAAAGACCAAAGTGGCTGGCCCTGCTTCCAATCGGCGCTATGCTCGGTCGAGAGAGAAATGAGGGAGGATGCGATGCCGACGACAATGAAGGGCCCTGGGCTGTTTCTGGCGCAGTTCGCGGGCGACGCCGCGCCGTTCAACTCACTGGCGTCGATCACCAAATGGGCGGCCGGTCTCGGCTACAAGGGCGTGCAGATCCCGACCTGGGACGCGCGGCTGTTCGACCTCAAGAAGGCGGCTTCTTCCAAGGCCTATTGCGATGAGGTGAAGGGCATCTGCGCTGACGCGGGCGTTGAGATCACCGAACTGTCGACGCATCTGCAGGGGCAGTTGGTCGCGGTTCATCCAGCCTATGACGCGCAGATGGATGGCTTTGCGCCGCCGTCGGTGCACAACAATCCCGCAGCCCGGCAGAAGTGGGCTGTCGAGCAGATGAAGTTCGGCGCTAAAGCATCGCGCAATCTGGGCCTGAATGCTTCAGTGTCGTTTACCGGCTCGCTGGCTTTCCCTTACCTCTATCCGTTCCCGCAGCGGCCGGCTGGACTCATTGAGGAAGCGTTTGGCGAGCTCGGCAAACGCTGGAAGCCGATCCTCGACGTCTACGAGGACAACGGCGTCGATGTCGGCTATGAGATTCACCCCTCTGAAGACGTGTTCGACGGCGCCACCTTCGAGATGTTCCTCGACGCGGTCGGGGGCCACAAGCGCTGCAACATCAATTACGATCCGTCGCACTTCCTGCTGCAGCAGCTCGACTATCTAGAATTCATCGACATCTATCACGAGCGCATCAAGGCGTTTCACGTCAAGGACGCCGAGTTCAACCCGACCGGCCGGCAAGGCGTCTATTCCGGCTACCAGAGCTGGACCAACCGCGCCGGCCGCTTCCGTTCGCTGGGCGATGGACAGGTGGATTTCGGCGGCATCTTTTCCAAGCTGACGCAGTACAATTATGATTCCTGGGCGGTGCTGGAGTGGGAATGCTGCCTGAAGCATCCGGAGGATGGCGCGGCCGAAGGCGCGCCTTTCATCGAGCACCACATCATCCGGGTGACCGAAAAGGCATTCGACGACTTCGCCGCCGGCACCACCGACAAGAAGATGCTGCGCGCCATGATGGGCATCTAGCGCGGTTTCCCCTCCCCCTCGAGGGGAGGGTGGCCCGAAGGGCCGGGAGGGGTCGGTTCATGCCGAGCTCTGCCTCAACGACCCCACCCGATCCGCTGCGCGGATCGACCTCCCCTCAAGGGGGAGGTGAGCAACAGCGAGGAGCAAGATATGGTCGGCGCATCGAAGTCGGAAACGGGAGGCGGCCCGATCCGCTACGGCATGGTCGGCGGCGGGCAAGGCGCGTTCATCGGCGCGGTGCACCGGATCGCGGCGCGGCTGGACAATGATTTCGTGCTGGTTGCCGGTGCTTTGTCAGCCGACCCGGCCCGTGCCAAGGCCTCGGCCGCCGAACTGGGGCTCGACCCCGCACGCAGCTATGCATCCTATGCCGAGATGGCCAAGGCCGAGGCGAAGCGCCCCGACGGCATCGAGGCGGTGGCCATCGTCACGCCCAACAATGTCCATGTGCCGGCGGCAAAAGCTTTCCTCGAGGCCGGCATCCACGTCATCTGCGACAAGCCGCTGGCGACGACGCTGGCCGAGGCGAAAAAGCTTGCGGCGATAGTCGAGAAGACCGGCAAGGTGTTCGTGCTGACGCACAACTACACCGCCTATCCGATGATCCGGCAAGCACGCGAAATGGTCGCCAAGGGCGTGCTCGGCGACATCCGCATCGTGCAGTCCGAATATCCGCAGGACTGGCTGACCGAGGATTTGGCCGCGACAGGCCAGAAGCAGGCGGCGTGGCGCTCCGACCCCAAGCAGGCAGGCGCCGGCGGCGCGCTGGGCGATATCGGCACGCATGCCTACAACCTCGCCCGCTTCGTCTCGGGGCTGGAACTGGACTCCCTGTCGGCCGATCTCGACGCCTTCGTGCCAGGCCGGCTTCTCGATGACAACGTCAACGTCATGCTGCGCTTCAAGCCTATCGGCAAGACGCATCCGGCCAAGGGCATGATCTGGGCAAGCCAGGTGGCGCCCGGCCACGAGAACGGGCTGAAGCTGCGCATCTATGGCTCCAAGGGTGGGCTGGAATGGGTGCAGGCCGACCCGAACTATCTCTGGTACACGCCGTTCGGCCAGCCGAAGCAATTGATCACCCGCAACGGCGCCGGCGCGCTGCCGGTGGCGGGCCGTGTCAGCCGCGTGCCGTCGGGTCATCCCGAGGGCTATCTCGAAGGTTTCGCCAACATCTACCAGGAGGCCGCACGCGCCATCCGCGCGGCACGCCGCAAGGGCGGCAAGCCGCCCAAGGATGTCGTCTTCCCGACCATCCAGGACGGCGTAGAAGGCATGGCCTTCATCGAGGCCTGCGTGAAGTCGTCGAAGAAGAATGGGGCGTGGACGAAGCTCTGAAATAGAGGCGGTCCGGGGGATTCAAGGGGAGGGGCGTCGATGAAAATCGGCATGTGCATGTTCTTATGGACGACGGCCGTGTCGAAGAAACACGAGCCGCTGTTGCGCGACATCAAGGCAACGGGCTTCGATGGCGTCGAGATACCGATCTTCGCCGGCGCGCCGGACGATTATAAAAAACTCGGCGATCTGCTCGACCGCATCGGACTGGAGCGGACCTCGGTTTCGGCCATGGGCGATCCGGCGATGAATTTGATCTCGGCCGACGCGGCGACGCGCAAAGCCGGGGTCGACTACATGAAATGGGCGATCGACTGCGCGCAGGCACTTGGCGCCAGCACGCTGAGCGGCCCGCTGCATTCGACGCTCGGGTCGTTTTCCGGCTCCGGACCGACCTCTGCCGAGAAGAAGCGCTCCGTCGCCTCGCAACGCGCGATCGGCGACCATGCCGGCAACAAGGGCGTCACCATCGGGCTCGAGGCGCTGAACCGCTTCGAATGCTATCTCCTCAACACGATGGCGGATCTGTCGGAGCATATCGATGCCATCGACCGGCCGCACATCAAGGCGATGTACGATACCTTCCACGCCAATATCGAGGAGGCCGACCCGATCGGCGCCTACACGAAACATCGCCGGAATGTCGTGCACATCCATATCTCTGAGAATGATCGTGGCGTGCCGGGGCGCGGCAACATTCCCTGGACAGAAACATTCTCAGCCATCCGCAAGAGCGGCTATGACGATTGGCTGACGATCGAGGCGTTCGGCCGTTCGCTGAAGGACTTGGCGGCGGCGACCAAGGTGTGGCGCGATTTTTCCGAGACGCCGGAAGCGGTCTATCGGGAGGGGTATAGGCATATCAAGAGCGGGTGGAAGAAGGCCGGCGCCTGAGACGCGAGCCGAAGGTCGGCGAAGCAAAAACCGGTACCGCCTTTGCTTCGTCGACCTTCGATTCAGGATCGTGGTCTAAGCCGCCGCCAGCAGGCGGGCGGAGGCGCCCCGCGCGCGCTCGTCGTTGCCGTTTCCGACGGTCCCCATCAGTTTGCGGCGGAGATAGTTGGAGATGTTGTCGAAGACAAAAACGACAATCAGGATCAACAGCACCATGTAGAAAACATTGGCCCAGTTGGTGCCGGTGCGCATGGCTTCCCATAATTTCAGACCGATGCCGCCGGCACCGACGGCGCCGATGATTGTCGCCGAGCGGGTGTTCGATTCCCAGAAATAGAGGGATTGGCTAAGGAACACTGGCAGAACCTGAGGCAGCACGCCGTAGCGTTGCACCATTGTTGGTGTGGCGCCCACCGAGCGGATGCCTTCGCGCTGCTTGTCGTCGATGTTTTCCAGCGCCTCGGAATAGAGCTTGCCCAGGGTTCCGGTATCGGTGAAGAAGATCGCCGACATGCCGGCCAGCGGCCCCGGACCAAAGCCGCGGGTGAAGAACAGCGCCCAGATCAGCATGTCGACAGACCGCAGGAAGTCGAAGAAGCGTTTTGTCGCCTGATTGGTCAACCAGTTCGGCGTGATGTTGCGCGCAGCCAGGAACGCGAGCGGAAAGGCGACGACCGACGCCAACACTGTGCCGACAAAAGCCATGACGATGGTTTGCAGAAGCTTCAGCCACACATCGCCGTGTTGCCACTCGGCATTGTAGAGGATGTTGTCCCAAGCAAGCGCTGCGTTTGACCTCGACGGATCGATGCGTTCCCCGGAGACGATCAATGAAGCGACCTCGCCAAACGATTTTCCCCAGAATGGCGAATTCGTGTCAAACACAAAATTCGCCCAACCAAAAAACCGCCTCCAGGCGATCACCTCGTCATTTTGCACTTCAGCGCGGCCCAAAAATCCGAACGAGACATAGGCTGTCGAACCTGGCTTGCGTTGCTCTATCCAGTCAGGCAGCGGTGTGCGAGGCGTGACAGACCTGTCCTTGGCAATGTCGAAGACGACGCTTTCGGCGCCGCGCGTCACCGTGACAAGATTTGGCGCAATGGCAATCTGGCCGCTGCCAAGGACGACGGTCGCCGCCACCACGGCCTTTTCGCGCACCGTTTTGGGCGCGGCCGGAACTGGTTTGTCTGGCGAGGGGGCCGGATTCTCGGCCGTTGGCGCGCCAGCCGCCATGAACGAACCCTGCGACGACTTGTCGGTCGCGGTCGCCGGTGCCGGTGCGGCGTCGACCCGCCGCTCGACCTCGGCAATCTGCTTGATAACCCAGTCGGGATTTGGATTGGATCCCAGTTTGGAGAAACGAGAGTAGTCGATGGTCAGATAGCCGTCCTTGAATTCGATGTCCGGGCGGATTTCGTAAGACACCCAGTCGGCGAGATAAGCGCCGGCCAGGTTCCAGTTCGCCTTTCCGAGAACGATGCCGATCGAGAAGAACCACGAGCAGTAAAAGGTGTAGAGGATGCATAGAAGGATGCCGAACGGGGCGGCATAGCGCTTCCATAAAGGCCGCTGAAACGCATCGGGATAGCGAGCGGCGATGTCGTTGATGGCGTCGGCGTTCATTGCGTTACTCTCCGCGCCCGTATGCGAACGCCTGCCTGCCGACGAGACGTTGTCTCAGCCATGCCGAAAACTGGTCAACGGCGACAATCGTGCAGAACAGCAGAAACACGATGGCTATGGTCTTGGCCTCATGGCCCCGGCTGATCGAAAGACGCAGGGATTCGCCGATGCCGCCGGCGCCGACGGCACCGAGAATGGTCGAAGCGCGCACATTGATCTCGAAGCGGAGCAGGAAATAGCTCATGAAGTTGGGCAGAACCTGAGGCACCATGCCGAACCACACCCGTTCGACCCAGTTGGCGCCAACGGCCCGCAAGCCTTCGTCAGGCTTCATGTCGGCGTTCTCGACCACTTCGTAGAACATTTTTCCGAGCGCGCCGACGGTGTGGATGCTGACCGCGAGGATCGCTGGAATGGGCCCAAGCGAGAAGATCGCCAGAAAAAAGCCGGCAATGACGATTTCCGGAAAGGCGCGGACAATTTCGAGGAAGCGGCGCGTGGTGAAGCGGAGCCAGCGGCTGGCCGTCACGTTGCTTGCAGCCAGGAAGCAGAGCAGGAAACCGAAGGTGGAGCCGACCAGGGTCGAAAACAGCGCAATGTTCAGGGTCTCGATCATCCGGTAGAAATACTCCGGAATGTAGATGCCTTGGGTCAGGTAGACCCGGCCTTCGGGATAGTCGAATTTGAGGCTGCCATCGTCATAGGGCGACGGCAGGTCGAACAGCGCGCGCACCGGGTCGAACCAGTCGCGCGGCTTCAATTCGACGAAAAAGTCGGCGATGTGGGGAAGGCGGTCGAAGAACTTTCCGGCGTTGGTCTCATTGGCGAACCAGAGCGAGCCCGAGAGCGCAAGCAACAGGAAAACCAGGCCTCCGATCGTGTAGAGGCGCCGGCGAGCGGCGAGGTCGCGCCAGTGCCGCTCGGCCAACGCTCCTTCCGTGGAGAGCGCAGGCGCGCGGTAAATTTCGGTCGCACTCATCGATAGTTCCCCAGCCGTGACGCGGCAACGCCGCCGGCGGCACTTTGGCCCCGGCGGCGTCGTGCCTTTTGGCTTACGAGCCGATCTTCGCCTTACGAGCGTCGATGATCGCCTGATAGAATTCCGGGGTGACCGGCGAATAGCTCTTGAAGTCGCCGCCTTGCACCGCCGCGAAACAGGCCGGGTCGGTCTGCGGAAGCTTGGTCAGGAAATCGGTGATCTTCTGCTTGGTGTCGGCGTCGAGCGAGGTGCGTATGACCAGCGGGCCGTTCGGGATCAAGGGGGACTGCCACAACTCTACGAGGTCGTCCATCTTGAGGACACCCTTGTCGACCATCTTGCGCAGATTGCCGGAGCTGTAGCCATCCTTGAAGTCGCCGACGCCGGAGGCCCAGGTGGTGCCGGCATCGAAGGTGCCCTTCAGAACTTCAAGGACAAGCTGTTCATGGCCGCCGCCGAAACCGGTCGACGCGAAATAGCTCTTCACATCCATGCCGATGTCTTTGGGCAGCGAGGTGACCGGGACCAGGTAGCCGGAAGTCGAATCGGGATCGGCGAAACCGAGTTTCTTGCCCTTCATGTCAGCGAGTGTCTTGATGCCGGAATCCGCACGGGCGACCATAACCGAATGGTAGCCGGTCGAACCGTCGGTCTGGACCGTCGTCAGGATCGGCTGAACCGCGTCCTTGTTCTCGAGGTAGACCTTGGCGTAGGCGGAAGCGCCGAGTTCGGCATAGTCGAGCGTGCCGCCGAGCAGACCCTGGATGACGCCGTCGTAGTCGGCGGCCGGGAACAGCGAAACTTTCTCGACGCCGAGAACTTGCTTGATGTGGTCGGCGAAGCACTGGTAGTTGCGCAGACGGTCGGCTTCGTTCTCGCCGCCCAGAATGCCGACGCGGAATTCCTTCAGATCCTGTGCCTGGACCGAGCCCATCGCCATGGCCATGATGGAAACGGCACCGAAAAGTATCTTTCTAAACATCTCGTCTCTCTCCTGTTGGTCCCGGCATCGCGCCGGCTGCGTTGGGATATGATGCCCTTGACGCGGGCTGGCGATCCAGGTCGCTCAGTAACCAGGAAAGGCTGGCTCAAGCGGTCCGGCGGATGCGGCGATTTTTTGCTTGATGATGACACTGGTCGAGGTGATGGCCTCGGAGATTTCGCCGCCGCTGCTGTCGGCGCCGTAGACCATGCGCACGGCCTCGCGGTTGAGCTCTTCCGGCGGGCCGTCGAAGACGACCTTGCCAGCAGCCATGCCGATGATACGGTTGCAATAGGTGCGGGCCGTGTCCAGCGTGTGCAGGTTGGTGATCACGGTGATGCCTTCGCGCAAATTGATATCCTGCAGCGAATCCATAACCACCTTGGCGTTGAGCGGATCGAGTGACGCGATCGGCTCGTCGGCGAGGATCACCTTCGGCTGCTGCATCAACGCGCGGGCAATGGCGACGCGCTGCTGCTGGCCACCCGACAAGGTGCCGGCGGCCTGCAGCGCGGTGCGGGCGATATCGAGACGCTCCAGCGCTGCTATCGCCTCGGCTCGTTCCTCGCGGGAGAAGATGCCGAGCAGGTTCGACATGGTGGAGCGGTGGTTCAGCCGGCCGAGAAGCACATTGGTCAGCACGTCGAGGCGCGGCACCAGGTTGAACTGCTGGAAGATCATGGCGCAATCGCGCTGCCAGCGCCGCAGTGGCGAACCGCGCAGCTGGGAGACCTCGGCGCCGTCAAAAAAAATCGACCCCTGGCTGGGATCGATGAGACGGTTGATCATGCGAAGAAGCGTCGATTTGCCGGCGCCCGAACGGCCGATAATGCCAACCATCTGACCCTGCGGGATCGCGATGTTGATGTCGCTGACGGCAGTGTTCTTGCCAAATCGTCGGGTGACACCGCGGATTTCGAGCGTGGCGGAATTTGCTGGCATGGGGCAGGTTCCAGGTCCGGACCATTGATCGTCAGGCTCTCGCCTAGCGCAGCCACATGAACCTGCCGTGTCGCGGTGATGTCAGTTTTGTTACGCTCCACAGGCCGGAGTCTAGGGCCGGCCCAGGGCCAGCAGTCGAAGGTCATGTGGAACGCGGGCCTGGCGGGCTGGTGCCGGTGGCAAAACCGCGTCAGGTGATGCGCACATACTCGTCCGTCGCGCGTTGGCAACGGCGAGGCCGTCCTTCAGGCGTTCCAGACAAGGGCCATGGCGTCGATGCTGGTGTCGAGAGGCACGTCATGCGGATAGCAGGGGCCGGGGCGGTTTGTGACAATGCCCCGCTGCCCCGCGTCAGTGACCGTCCATTCCTGGACGTCGCTATCCGCCATATTTCTCTAGGAACGTCTCGGCCTCAAGCTCCCGGAAATCATCCAACGCGGCGCGCAGCCTTGCATGGTCCCAGTCCCACCAGGCGAGCGCCTGGTAACGTTCGGCCGTGCGGCGATCGAAGCGCTCGCGGATCGGTTTGGCCGGCACGCCGCCGACAATGGTATAGGGCGCGACATCTTTCGAGACCACCGCACCCGCGCCGACCGCGGCGCCATCGCCGACGGTGACGCCGGGCAGGATAGTCGAGCCGTGACCGAGCCAGGTGTCGTGGCCGATGGTGACGCGTTTGGCGCGGCGCTGGGCGAAGAATTCTGTCTCGTGCTCGGCATCGTCCCAGTAGTCCGAGGCGCGATAGGTGAAGTGATGCAGCGTCGGCCGCCAGGTCGGGTGGTTGGTGGCGTTGATGCGAACGCTGGCCGCGATGTTGGCGAACTTGCCGATCGTCGCGCACCAGACGGAGCAGTCCTGCATCATGTAGGAATAGTCGCCAAGTTCGCTTTCCGAGACCCGGCTGCGGTCGGCGATCTCGGTCCAGCGGCCGAGCGTCGAATTCTGTACATCCGCCGTCGGGTGGACCAGCGGCGTCTCGGACAATTTCCTGCTCATGCGGCGATTTTTCCGGACGCGAACGCGGTGACGTCGATGATGCGGTCGGCAACCGCCTCGCGCACGTCGTGGTCATGGAAGATGCCGAGCAGGGCGACATCAGCCGCCTTCTTGGCGGCGATGAGTTCGATCACGACATCGCGGTTCCTGGCGTCGAGCGAAGCGGTCGGTTCGTCGAGCAGCAGGATCGGATGCTCGGTGATGAAGCCGCGCGCGATGTTGACGCGCTGCTGCTCGCCGCCGGAAAAGGTCGCAGGCGGCAAAGCCCAGAGTTTCTCCGGCAGGTTGAGCTGTGCCAGCAAGGCGCGCGCCTTGCCGCGGGCAATCTCGCGATCCTCGCCGCGCTCGACCAGCGGTTCGGCGACGACATCGAGCGCCGAAACGCGCGGCACGGTGCGCAGGAACTGGCTGACATAGCCGATCGTTTGCCGGCGCACCGCAAGCACGGTGCGAGGGCTGGCGGTGGCCAGGTCGATCAGCCCGTCATCATGCGTGACGATGATCTGGCCTTCGTCGACGGCGTAGTTGCCGTAGAGCATCTTCAGGATCGAGCTCTTGCCGGCACCGGACGGGCCGCCGAGCACGGTGCATTCGCCGGCCCTGATCGAGAACGAGACACCGGCGACAACAGGCAGTTTGATGCCGTCACGCAGATGCATGGTGAAGCTCTTGGCAACGCCGGAAACAACGAGCGGGGTTGCCATCAGAAGGTTCTCCAATCGTCAGTCGTTTGCGTCATCGTCAAACCTGCAGAATCGAGGAAACAAGCAATTGCGTGTAAGGCGCGCGCGGGTCGTCGAGCACGCGGTCGGTGAGACCGCTTTCGACGACGCGGCCGTCCTTCATCACCATCATGCGCTGCGACAAAAGCCGCGCCACGGCAAGGTCATGGGTGACGACGATGGCCGCCAGACCAAGATCGGTGACCAGACCGCGCAGCAGGTCGAGCAGGCGCGCCTGGACCGAGACGTCGAGGCCGCCGGTTGGCTCGTCCATGAACACCAGACGCGGGCCGGTGACGAGGTTGCGGGCAATCTGCAGGCGCTGGCGCATGCCGCCGGAAAAGGCGCGCGGCTCGTCGTCGATGCGGTCCTCGTCGATCTCGACGCGCGATAGCCAGTCGACGGCGGTGGCGCGGATCTTGCCGTAGTGGCGGTCGCCGACCGCCATCAGCCGCTCGCCGACATTGGCGCCGGCCGACACCGTCATGCGCAGGCCGTCGGCCGGGTTCTGGTGGACAAACCCCCAGTCGGTGCGCATCAGGAAGCGGCGCTCGGCCTCACTCATGCGGTAGAGCTCGCGGAACTGGCCGTCGCGCATGCGGTAGCTGGCGCTGCCGGAGGAGGGCAGCAGCCGCGTCGACAGGCAGTTGAGCAATGTCGTCTTGCCGGAGCCGGACTCGCCGACCACAGCCAGGACTTCGCCCGGCCACAGGTCGAAGGAGACGTTGTCGCAGCCGACGCGCGAGCCGTAGAATTTGGAGAGCGCCGAGACGCGCAGCAGCGGTTCGTCGGTCATTGCGCCGGCTCCATTTTTTCCGAGGCAAGATGGTTTTCCGGGGCAAGGTGGCCGTGAGGGCCGTCCGCCCGCCGCTTCTCGCAATGATCCGTGTCGGAGCAGACGAACATGTGGCCTCCATGGTCGTCGAGGATGACCTCGTCGAGATAGACATTCTCGGCCGCGCACAGCGCGCAGGGCTGGTCGAAGGTCTGCACCTCGAACGGATGATCCTCGAAGTCGAGGCTGACCACTTCGGTGAAGGGCGGCACCGCATAGATGCGCTTTTCGCGGCCGGCGCCGAACAGCTGCAGCGCCGGTGAGCGATGCATCTTGGGATTGTCGAATTTCGGCGTCGGCGACGGGTCCATCACATAGCGGCCCTCGACCTTGACCGGATAAGCATAGGTGGTGGCGATGCGGCCGTGCTTGGCGATGTCCTCGTAAAGTTTCACATGCATGAGGCCGTATTCTTCCAGCGCATGCATTTTGCGCGTTTCGGTCTCACGCGGTTCGAGGAAACGCAGGGGCTCCGGGATCGGCACCTGATAGACCAGCACCTGGCCCGCCGTCAGCGGATGTTCGGGGATGCGGTGGCGGGTCTGGATGATGGTGGCGCTGGCGGTGTCGGTCGTCACCGCGACGTTGGCGACCTTCTTGAAGAAGGCACGGATCGAGACCGCGTTGGTGGTGTCGTCGGCGCCCTGGTCGATCACCTTGAGCACATCGTCTGGGCCGATGATCGAAGCGGTGACCTGGACGCCGCCAGTGCCCCAGCCATAGGGCATCGGCATTTCGCGCGAGGCGAACGGCACCTGATATCCCGGGATGGCGATGCCCTTGAGGATCGCGCGGCGGATCATCCTTTTGGTCTGTTCGTCGAGATAGGCGAAGTTGTAGGTGGCGATGTCGGTCATGATGCGACCTCAAATCCCTTGGCGTAGCGCGCCAGCCGCTCATTGAGCGTGCCGGTGTGCAGTTCGAACATGTGGTTGTCGTCGTCGTAGAAATAGATCGAGCGGCCCTCGCCCTCGACGCGCGGGCGCGGCGGGCGCATGTCGAGGCCGAGCTTGCCGATGCACTCGGCATAGTGGTCAAAATCGGCGTCATCGATCTTGAAGGCGATGTGGTTGTAGCTGCGCTCCGGCAAGGGCTCGCCCTCCATGATGGCGACCCAGATGTCGCCGATCAGGAAGAATTTTTCGCGCGACACCGAGAACTGCTCGGCATCGCTGGCATAGATTTCGCGTGCGTCGAATACGCCCTCGAGGATCTTGGTCATCCGCTCGAGATCGCGGACGATGAAGGTCATGTGGGAAAGCCCTTCGATCATTCCGCGGCCTCCCGCTTCTCTTCGACCTTCACGGGGTTTTGGTGGGCGTCGTGTTCGGCGCGCATGCGGCGCACGAGGTCGAGTTCGGCCTGGAAATCGACATAGTGCGGCAGCTTCAGATGCTCGACGAAGCCGGTCGCCTGGACATTGTCGGAGTGTGAGATGACGAACTCCTCGTCCTGGGCCGCGGCGACGACATCCTCGCCGAGCTCCTTCGCGCGCAGCGCCCGGTCGCAGAGCGCCATCGCCATCGCCTTGCGCTCGCTCTGGCCGAAGACGAGGCCATAGCCGCGGGTGAACTGCGGCGGCGCCTTGGCTGAGCCTTTGAACTGGTTGACCATCTGGCATTCGGTGACAAGGACAGTGCCGAGCGGGACAGCGAAGGGCAGTTCGGGAACGTCGAGCTCGAGCTCGACCTCGCCGATGCGGATCTCGCCGACAAAGGGATGGTTGCGGGCATAGCCGCGCTGGGTGGAATAGCCGAGCGCCAGCAGGAAACCTTCGTCGCCGCGTGACAACGCCTGCAGGCGGATGTCGCGCGCCATCGGGAATTCCAGGGGCTCGCGGGTGATGTCGCCGGGGACATGGTCCTGCGGCATCTCGCCATCCGGCTCGATCAGGCCTTCGCGGGCGAGGATCGCCGAGACGCGCGGCATGGCTTGCGCTTCCGTCTCGCGCAGCAAGGGCTGGGCGACGTCAGCGTCAGCGGCAAGCTCGGGGTCGAGCAGCCGGTGCGTGTAGTCGAAGGTGGGCCCGAGCAATTGGCCGCCGGGCAGATCCTTGTAGGTCGCCGACACACGTCGCTCGACCAGCATGGTGCCTGTGTCGATGGGCTTGGAGTAGCCGAAGCGTGGCAATGTGGTGCGATAGGCCCGCACCAGGAAGATCGCTTCGATCAGGTCGCCACGCGACTGGACGATGGCGAGCGCGGCCAGTTCACGGTCGTAGAGCGAGCCTTCGCTCATCACCCGGTCGACGCCGAGCGCCAGCTGCTCGACGATCTGGTCGAGGCGAAGCGCCGGCACCGAACGGTCGCCGCGCCGGCGGTCGGCAAGCAGGCTGTGGGCGTTGGCGATTGCGGCTTCGCCACCTTTTACCGCGACATACATCTTACGCCTCCATCGTCTTGATGCGCGTCGTGCGCGGCAGGCAGGCAATGCCGCCTGATGTGACGAGGATGATGTCGACGCCACGCGGAAAGCGCTTGATGTTCTGTTTCCACTGCTCGACGAAATGGCGCGGCATCTGTGCCGGCGCGATCGTGGCGCTGGTTTCGATGCCGGGACCTTCGAGCAACAGCGGCGTGCCGGAGACGAGATCGCCGACTTGCAGGATCAACGTGGTCGAACGGTCGGGATAGTCCTGCGTGCCCTGCGAAAAACCATCAAGCGACATCATCTCGGCCGGGGCCGCGATGAAGGCGAAATGCGCATCGGCCGGTGTGTTGGCCACGGGCGCGCCAGTGTGGAACCCAAGCCAGGATCTGATCGCGGCGGAAGCTTGCAGGGCCTGGTCGAGCCAGAGCGGGGTGTCGTTATCGCACAGCGCCAGTGCGATGGCGCCGGCGGTCGCCGAGAGCGGCGCCGGCGGGCGGGCGAAGGCCGGCAGCGGCTGCAAGCCATTGCGTCCATGACGGCGCGGAACACGGTCTGGGCGTCGAAGACCGGATCGGCGAAACCGCCCTCGATCGATTGCGCTGCAATGTCCATCAGTCTTCTCCGCGAACCATGGTGAAGAAATCCACCTTCGTTGCCGCCGTCTCGGCGCGGCGTTTTTCATGCGCTGCGGTCAGAGCCGACCGCAGGGGCGCTATCAGCCCGGTCTCGACCTCATTGCGGCGGGCAGGGTCCTGCCACAGCGCGTCGGCGATGGCCGCCAGCTTCGCCTTCTGCTTGTCGCGGCCAAGCGCATAGCAATGGCCGACCTGACCGGAGGGCAGCCGGACGGTGGCGCGGGTAACGGTCGCCTCGCCGACATTGAAAGGGGCGCCGCCGCCGCCGATGCGGCCGCGCAGGGTGACAAGGCCGGTTTCGGGGCCGCGCAGCAACTCGGCGTCCGAAGGCAGTCCGGCCTCATTCCAGAGCCGTACGATGTCATCGCCGCTGGATTGCGTAAGGGTTGCCATGGCGGCTTTGCGCTCGGCCTGGTCGCGGGCTTCCTGTCCTCGCATCAGCAGCATTCCTCTTTGTTAATTTATCTATTGATGTAGACAACTATACAAATTATATCTATTATCTAACGCGTGTCCATGACGGGTGGATGACAGCGATAGAAGACTGGGCGCTGGAAGGTTGGGGCAATGATGGTCGGGCGGCTGTTAGCGGACAGCATCGAGCGGCGCAGTGGCGTTTCGCTGTGGCGGCAGATCGCCGACAAGATCCTGCATGCGATCGCCATCGGCGATTTCACGGAGAATGCAGCGCTGCCGCCGGAGGTGGCGCTGGCAGAACGCTATGGCGTCAACCGTCACACGGTGCGCAACGCCATATCAGCCCTTGTAAGGGAAGGCGTGCTGCGGGCCGAGCAGGGGCGCGGCACCTTCGTACTGTCGCGCAAGCGGCTGTCCTATCCGATCGGGGCGCGCACACGTTTTTCGACAGGGCTGCAAGGGCAAACGACGGAACGGCACATCGTCCTGCTCGCCTCGTCGGTCGAGCCGGCCAGCCAGCGCGTCGCCGAGGGACTGGGTCTTCCCAAGGGAGCCGATGTGATCCGGTTGGAAACGCGCGGCGAAGCCGACGGACGGCCGGTGTCGCGCGCTGCCGGCTGGTTCGAGGCCCGGCGCTTTGCCGGCATCGATGCCGCGATGGCGGAAACAGGCTCGATCACCGCATCGCTGGCGCGGTTCGGCATAGACGACTATCTCAGGCAATCGACCGTGCTGTCGGCGCGCCATGCCGATGCGGCGGACCTTGCCGACCTCGACCTGCAGCCGGGCGCCATCGTGCTGGTCACGGTTGCCGTCAACGTCACGCCGGACGGCCAGCCGATCCAGTTTTCCGAGTCGCGCTTTCCGGCCGAACGGGTGGAGCTGAAGCTGTCGGCGCTGTAGGGAGTGCCCGGCCCAGCTCGGCCGCATTCACTTGCCAGCGGCGGCGCATTGGAGGACCGGCTTCGCCGTTTGCCATGTTATGATCCGACCTCGATCACAGCCTTGATCAGGCCGGATTTCTCATGTGCCCAACGAGCCAGATCGCGCGGCGTGCCGGCGAGTGTGGTGCGGTGTGTAACGAGCTTGGCCAGGGGAACGGCGCCGTTGCGGATCGAGGCGGCGACGTGATCGAAGTCGGCGCGCAAGGCGTTGCGGCTGCCGATCAGCGTCATCTCGCGCTTGTGGAATTCCGGATCGGAAAAGCTGATGTCGTCCTTGACAACAGAGACCAGTACCAAGGTGCCGCCATGCGCGACATAGGCAAAGGCCGACTGCACCGACTGGGTGTTGCCGGTGGCGTCGAAGACCACATCGAAGCCTTCGCCTGATGTTGCTTGCCTGACCAGATCGGGCACCGCGCCGCGCGAGCCGTCGAGGGTCTGGAAACCAAGCTCATTTGCGGCGAAGGCGAGCCTTTCACTGCTCATGTCGAGCAGCGTCACGTCAAGTTCGGCGATGCGGGCGAAGATGGCGGTGCCGAGCCCGATCGGGCCGGCGCCGATGACCAGCGTGCGGGCGCCGGGGTCGGCGCGGGCGCGCCGCACGGCATGCGCGCCGATGGCCAGGAACTCGACTGCGGCGGCGTCAGCCAGCGACAGGCCGTTGGCCGGATAGAGATTTTGCGCCGGCACCAGGATCCGTTCGCACATGGCGCCGTCGCGATGCACGCCCAGCACCTCGATCCTGACGCAGCAATTCGGCTTGTCGTGCCGGCAGGCGATGCACTTGCCGCAGGAAAGATAGGGGTTGATCACCACGGGCTCACCAACGGCAAGATCGACGCCGTCGCCGGTCTCGACGATCGTTCCCGACACCTCATGGCCCATGATGCGGGGATAGGCGAGGAACGGGTGCTTGCCCTCGAAAATGTGGTAGTCGGTGCCGCAGATGCCGACATGGCTGACCGCCACCAGCGCCCAGCCGGGAGGCGGTGCCTCTGGTGCGGGCCGGTCTTCAAGGACAAGATCGCCGGGCGAACGGCAGAGGACGGCTTTCATGCGCTAATCCAGTCATGAAATCGCCGGCCCGTTGGTGTGGCGGGCCGGCGGTTGATTGCGGGATCGCTACTTGCCGCGGCGGCGCAGGCCGTCGAAGTAGACGATGATGATGATCAGCGCGCCGGTGATGATGCGCTGCCAGAACGAGTTGACGTTGAGCAGGTTGGCGCCGTTGTTGATGGTGGCCAGGATGAAGGCGCCGAGCAGCGGCCCATGCACCGAGCCGACGGCGCCGAACAGCGAGGTGCCGCCGATGACGGAAGACGCGATCGCCTGCAGCTCCCAGCCCTCGGCCTGCGTCGGGTTGCCGATGCCGATGCGGGCGGCCAGCAGCACGCCGACAAAGGCGGCGCACAGGCCCGACAGCGTGTAGGCCATGTAGATGGTTCGCTGGACATTGACGCCGGACAGACGCGAAGCCTCGGCGTTGGAGCCGACCGAAAACAGGTATCGGCCCCAGCGGCTGTGGTGGAGGAAGATATAGGCTGGAATGCCGACCAGGATCACCATCCAGAACAGGTTGGGGATGCCGATGAAGGAATTGCGCGAGAAGGCGGTGAAGGTGTCGCTGTTGATGTTGATCGAATTGCCGTTGGTCATCAAAAGGCCGATGCCGCGCAGCGAGGTCAGCGTTGCCAGCGTGATGATGAAGGGCGGCAGGCCCATCTTGACGATGCCGAAGCCGTGGAACATGCCGATGGCGACGCCGACCAGCAGCGTCACCAGAATGGCGAGCCAGATGGGGAAGCCGGCATTGATCATCATGGCCACGACCACCGTGGCGAAACCGACCACGGCGCCGACCGACAGGTCGATGCCGCCGGTGATGATGACGAAAGTCTGGCCGACCGCCATGATGGCGATCATCGAGCCCTGGCGCAAAAGATTGGCCATGTTGTTGGCGGAGGCGAAGCTCGTCGTCGCCACGGAGAGAAGAATCCAGAGCAGAACCAGCAGCGCCAAAAGCGTCAGCCCAAACAGGACGTTGTAGTTGCGCTTCGGTTTTTCGACGGGAATCGCCTCGGTGCTCATATCTGTCCTCCCAGCTTTTCTTGTTTCTCGGCGAGCGCCTGAGTGAGAATATCCTCGTGGCTGGCGGCGTGAAAACCGTGCGTTGCCACCAGTTTGCCGCGCCGGAACACATGCAGCGTGTCGGCGAGTTCATAGACTTCCGGCAGATAGGACGAGATCAGGATGATGCCGGCTCCCTTTGACAAAAGTGCGCTGAACAGGCGGTAGATCTCGGCCTTGGTGCCGACATCGACGCCGACCGTCGGTTCGTCGAAGATGAACAGCTTGGCGCCGTGCGCCAGCCATTTGCCGATGACGATCTTCTGCTGGTTGCCGCCCGACAAGCTGGATGCCAGCGCGCCGCGCGTCGGTGTCTTGATGCGCAGATCGGCGATCTGGCGATCGGCTTGCGTCTTCTCCTGCGTGCTCGAAATCAGCAGATTGTTCGAGATACGCTTGTAGATCGGCAGGTTGAGGTTGAAGCCGACCGGCAGGTTGAGGCAGAGGCCCTGGTCGCGACGGCTTTCCGGCGCCAGCGCCATGCCGAGCTTGATCGCGTCATGCTCGGAATTGACCTGCACCTCCTTGCCTTCCCAGAGGATCTGGCCGGCAGATTTGCGGTGGCGGCCGTAAAGCGTGGTGACGAACTCGCTGCGTCCGGCGCCGATCAGGCCATAGAGCCCGACGATCTCGCCGGCGCGGACCGTCATCGAGACATTTTCGAAGCCCTTGCCGGACAGGTTCCTCGCCTCGATGAGGGCGGCGCCCGGCGTGAAATGCTCCTTGTGGTAGACCTGCTCGATCGAGCGGTTGATCATCATCTTGACCAGTTCGGCATCGTTGGTCTCGGCGATGTTGCGGGTGCCGACCAGCGTGCCGTCGCGCAGCACGGAAACACGGTCGGCGAGCTCGAACACTTCCTCCATGCGGTGGCTGATGTAGATGATCGTCACGCCTTCGCCCTTCAGCCGGCGGATCAGGGTGAAGAGCTGGTCGGCCTCTTTGCGGGTGAGGTAGGCGGTCGGCTCGTCGAAGATCAGGAATTTGGTGCCGCGCACGGTGGCGCGGGCCGCAGCAATCAGCTGCTGCTGGCCGATGGTCAGGTCGCCGAGCGTGACATGCGCCGGCAGGTCGAAGCCGAGGTCGTCGATGATCGTCTGCGCCTGCCTGACCATGGCGCGCTGCTGCAGGATGCCGAAACGCGAATTCTCCTCGCCGAGGAACATGTTGGCGGCGACCGTCAGGTGACGGCACAGCACGACTTCCTGGTGCACGGCATTGATGCCGAGCGCCATCGCCTCGTGCGGCGTCGCCAGGGCGGCCGGCTGGCCCTCCCAGGCGATCTCTCCGGAGGTGCGCGGCATGACGCCGGTCAGAAGCTTGATGAGCGTGGATTTGCCGGCGCCGTTCTCGCCGACGATGGCGTGGATCTCACCGGACTTGAAGGCGAGGTCGACCGGCTTCAGCGCGTGGGTGCCGGGATAGCGCTTCTCCAGCCCGCGCAATTCGAGGATGGTCCGCCCCGGTTCCAGCACAGGGGCCGGATGCAGTTCCTGCGCCGTCGATGTCATGACAATCCTCCCAGATTGGCCTCACGATTGGCACGCGGCGAGACAAGGATATGTCTCGAAAATAGCCTAGCCTACGCTTATGGATTGCCAAGCCGTTTGTGCGGCAGCTTGTCTCCGGGGCGAGGTGCCCCGGAGACCATTGCGGATGCGACGGCTCAGAGCTTCGGATTGAGCAGCGCGTCGATCTTGGGGTCTTTCATGTTGTCCTTGGTCACCAGATTGGCGCCGGTGTCGACATTGGCTTCGACCTTCTCGCCCTTGGAAGCGGCGAGTGCGGTCTTGATGCCGTCATAGCCCATCCGGTACGGATCCTGGACGACGAGGGCGGAAATGACGCCGTCGTTGAGGAACTTGATCAGCTTCTCGTCGCTGTCGAAACCGACCAGCGCCAGCTTGCCGCCAAGGCTGTTTTCCGCGACAGCCTGACCGACGCCCTGCGCCATGATCAGGTTGGAAGCGAAGATGCCCTTGAGGTTCGGGTTGGCGGTGATCAGGTCGGTGGCGATGTTGAGGCCGGTGGTGGCCTGGCCGTCGGCATATTTATCGGCGACCAGCTTGAGGCCCGGATATTTGGCGGCCAGCTGTTCGGTGAAGCCCTGCTTGCGCTGTTCGAGCGAGCCGGCGCCCGGCGCGTTGGTGATCAGGGCGACGTCGCCCTCGATCTTGCCGCCGTTGGCGGCGCCGATGGCGGCTGCGAGGCCGTCGGCAGCGACGCGGCCGCCCTGGACGTTGTCGGTGGTCAGGAACGAGGTGAAGGCCTTGGAGTCGGCGCCGGAGTCGATGCCGATGACCTTGACCTTGGCAGCGGCTTCATCGATCGGCTTGCCAAGCGCCTTGAACTCGGTCGGCGCAATGACGATCGCCGCCGGGTTGCTGGCAACGGCGTTCTCGAGGATCGAGACCTGGCCGTTGACGTCGGTTTCAGCCTGGGCACCGAGTTCCGGCACGTTGACGCCGAGATCCTTGCCGGCCTTGCGGGCGCCGGCCAGAACGATCTGCCAGTAGAACGACGTGGTGTCCTTGACGAACGATGATCGGAATGGTGACGTCCGCCGCCGAAACCGGCGCCGAATGCATGACGCCGGCGAGCATCGAAGCTGCTGCCAGCGCCATGACAGCGCGGCGGTTGAGAATGCTGGTCACGAATTTCATGAGGTTTCCTCCCTAAGTCGCCCGGTGAACGATACGGAAGCTCCGTCCGGATAGGCGTGGTCCAAAACAGAACTTTATCAATAAAAAACAATTGCCATGTTTTGATAATGCATCGAACAGATCGATGCAAGCGCTGTTTGATCAGTCCTTGCGAGGCCTGGCAGAGGCAAGTCCACCGCGCTGCTCCCCATTGGCGCCGTCACACTTCCGTTCCGTTCCGGGAACGTATGGAATATTAATTCCATCATTTCGTCAATATAGAATGTCCATTCCTTCGTGTGACCGCAAGAATATGGAGTTTCACACCAGCTCCTGCACCAGCGTGTGGGGACGATATCTGGCGTATTCCGTCTCCGGCACGTCGATGTCGAGCAGTTGGAGGTTGCGCGTCAGGTTCGCCAGCTTGGCGGTGCCGGTCAGCACGGTGGCGACGGCAGGTTCATGCAAGGGGAATTGGAACGCTGCGGCGGCGAGCGGATAGCCACCCTCGGCGGCGATCCTTTCCATTGCGCCGACGCGGTCGAGCACGTCATGGCTGGCAGGGCGGTAGTCGAAATGCGCGCCTTGCACCGGCCCGGTCGCCAGGATGCCGGAGTTGAACACGCCGCCAATGACCAAGGAGGTCTGCCGCGCCCGGCATAGGGGCAGTAACTCCGCTTCGGCGCTGCGGTCGAGCAAGGAATAGCGGCTGGCGAGCAGGATGCAGTCGAGCGGCGCCTCGCGCATCACGTCCAGACAGATCTGCACTTCGTTGACGCCAAGCCCATAGGCGGAAATGACGCCGGACCGTTTCAGCTCTTCAAGTGCCTTGAGGCCGCCGTCCATCAGGTCGCGAAAGTGCAGCTTGGTCTTCTCGACACCATGGGTGTAGGCGCCGATGTCGTGGACAAACAGGATGTCTATCCTGTTTAGGCCAAGCCGCGCATAGCTGAACTCGACCGACCGCATGATGCCGTCATAGGAATAGTCGTAGTCGAGCGCGAAGGGCAGCGGATCGACATAGGAGTGATCGGGAACCTGATCGTCCGGCACCGGGCGGAACAGCCGGCCGACCTTGGTCGACAGCACATAGGAATCGCGCGGCTTGTAGCGCAGGAAGTCGCCGAAGCGGCGCTCCGACAGGCCGAAACCGTAGAAGGGTGCGGTGTCGAAATAGCGCAGGCCGGCATCCCAGGCGCCCTGCAGCGTCTCCATCGCCGCTTCGCGCGAACAGGCGCGGTAAAGGCCGCCAAGTGCGGCGCCGCCGAAGCTGACCTCGGTGACTTCCAGCGCTGTCTGGCCGATGCGGCGTCTTTCCATGCACAACCTCCCCGTTGCCCGCCGCTGACCGGCGCGCAGTCTACTTTATATCAGTAAAATCTAAAGTGTTGCGCCCAGATGCCAGGGCACGAACTCGTTGTCGCCGTAGCCGAAGTCCTCGCTCTTGGTCTTGCGGCCGGAAGCCGTCTCGACGATCAGTTCGAAGATCTCGCGACCCATGCCGGCGATGGTCTTTTCACCCGAGGCGATGACGCCGCAATTGACGTCCATGTCCTCTTCCATCTGGTGGTACATGGTGGAGTTGGTGGCGACCTTGATCGACGGCGTCGGGCGGCAGCCGAAGCATGAGCCGCGGCCGGTGGTGAAGACGATGACGTTGGCGCCGCCCGCCACCTGGCCGGTCGCCGAAACCGGGTCGTAGCCGGGCGTGTCCATGAACACGAGGCCGCTGCCAGTGACTTTTTCGGCGTAGCCGAAGACGCCGTTGAGGGGCGTCTGACCGCCCTTGGCGACCGCGCCGAGCGACTTCTCCAGGATGGTGGTGAGACCGCCGCGCTTGTTGCCGGGCGAGGGGTTGTTGTCGATCGAGGCGCCATGCTTGGCGACGTGGTCCTCCCACCATTTCACGAAACCGTCGAGCTTCTGCGCGATCTCCGGCGTTGCCGCGCGGTAGGCAAGCAGATGCTCGGCGCCGTAGATCTCCGTGGTCTCGGAGAGGATGCCGATGCCGCCGACGCCAGCCAGGATATCGACAGCCGCGCCCAGCGCCGGATTGGCCGTGATGCCCGACATGCCGTCCGAGCCGCCGCATTGCAGGCCGACGACGATCTCGCTGACCGGGATCGGCTCACGCTTCAGCTGGCCGACTTCCTCGGCGATCTCGGCCAGCACGCCCATCGCTTTTTCCACCGATTTGCGCGATCCGCCGGCGTCCTGGATGTTGAAATGGCGTTTGCCCGCAGCGACGCCCTTCTGGCCGTATAGGGTGAGCTGGTTGACTTCGCAGCCGAGGCCGACCATCAGCACGCCGCCGAAATTCGGGTGGCGGGCGTAGCCGGCGAGTGTACGGTGCAGCACCATCATGCCGTCGCCGGTGCCGCTCATGCCGCAGCCCTGGCCGTGCACGATCGGCACGAAACCGTCGATGCCGGGATATTTCGGCAAAAGCGTGCGGTTGGCGGTGTCGGCGATGGAATGGCAGACGGTGGCCGAGCAATTGACGCTGGCGACGATGCCGATGAAGTTGCGCGTGCCGGCGCGGCCATCGGCGCGGCGATAGCCCATGAAGGTGCGGGCGCGATCGGCCTCCGTCGCGTGCTCGGCCTCGCTCGGCGGCACGACCGGCAAGCGGCCTGATTCGAAAACCAGATTGTGCGAATGCACGTGCTCGCCCGCCGCAATATCCTGTGTCGCGCGACCGATCGCTTGGGCGTATTTCACCACGGCCTCGCCGGCGGCGATCGGCTTGATCGCCACCTTGTGGCCGGGCTCGATCAGCGCACTGGCGACGGCACCGCCCGGCAGCGCGGTGCCGATCTCGATGCGGCCATTGGCGACGGCGACATTGTCGGCGGGGGACAGAAGAATGCAGTTGGAGGCGTTCACGGGCGGTTTCCTGGGTGATCCTGGGTTGCGCGGACGGATTGACACGCGTCTGTTTAGAGATATTGTCTTTTATCGTGAAAAAACAGTTTTGCGTCAATTGTTTTTTCACTGGGGAGTTCCGCATGTCCTTGGGTTGTTCCGGGAAGCAATTTCGCTTCTCAGGGCGATGGGAACGTCATATTGCGCTTCAAACCGGCCGCCGCAAGCGACGGCGTGCAACGGGTCAGGGATGTCGAAGAGCAACAACGTCTACAAGGATGCCTACAACCGCTGCCTGCGGCTGCTCGACGAAACGCGCAGCCTGCCTTCGGAGCCGGAACTGGGCACCTTGCTTGGCGTCAGCCGTACGACCGTCCGCACCATTCTTGCGCGCATGGAAGAGACAGGGCTGATCGCCTGGAACAAGCGCGCCAAGACGGTGCTGCGCGAACCGCGTCCGGATGATTTCTTCCCCGAGGAGGAGACCGACACGCTGGCCGAGATCATCGAACGGTCGTTCATGCGTCGGCTGCTCGCCGGCGGCGCCGAAGCCGGCATGCAGATCAACGAACTCGAACTGGCGCGTGAGATCGGCGTCGGCACCACCAGCGTGCGCGAGTTCTTGATCCGCTTCTCCCGCTTCGGCCTGATCGAGAAGCGCCGCAACAGTCACTGGGTGCTGAAGGGCTTTACCCGCGCCTTCGCGCTGGAGCTGACCGAAATCCGGGAAATGTTCGAACTGCGCTCGGCGGCTGCCTTTGCCGCTTTACCGCAGGACAGCGCGGTCTGGACCGATCTCGACCGCCTGGAAGACGAGCATCGCCAGTTGGCAAACGACATCGCCACCCGCTTCACCGAGTTCTCCGAACTCGACGAGCGCTTCCACCGGCTCATCCACCGGGCGTCGCGCAACCGCTTCATCGTCGATTTCTACGATGTCATCGCCATGATCTTCCACTACCATTACCAGTGGAACAAGGCGCAGGAACGCGAGCGCAACGAAGTCGCCATCGGTGAGCATCTGGTCTACATAGAGGCGCTGAAATCACGCGATCTCGGCAAGGTCGACGCCGCTTGCCGCAAGCACCTGAAGTCGGCGCGCCAGACATTGCTGACCTCGATCCCGGAGAGCCGGTCGCTGCAAAAATCCTGAGCCGCATAGCGGCTCGGAGCCTCGTTTCATGCATGTCGTTGTCCCAAAACCGCTATACACTTTTGGGCGACATGCATTGACCCTGCCGCGTTGGCGCCGCGGCGATTTGGCGATTTTCCACCCGCCGGCCCCGTGCTAGGAATGTCGCATTGCTGCGTAGAGGCAGGGCTTTGAGCGTATCGAGGAGACGGTGGAGCATGCCGGTCGCGCTGGTCGCGGCCTATCTGCTGTTGCTCCAGTCGACGCTCGGAGCATTCGCCTTCGGCACCGGTTCCAATGCATCGCAGCTCGACGCCTTTGGCAACGTCATCTGCACCCATGAGGGCGCAGCCCAGCTTCCCGGCGGCAACCAGCAGCCGTCCCATCTTCCGGCATGCTGCGTGCTCGGCTGCAGCATGGTTTCGGCGGCCTTTGCGCCGCCGCCCGGTGCTGGCCTGGCGCTCGGCAGCCTTTCCTTCAAAACGGTCGCCTTTGTTTTTCCGGCGGCCATCCATCTCCACTTTGCGCGTGAGCGCTCGCCGTCGAACCCGCGCGCGCCGCCGCTGACGGCCTGAGCCTGTTTGCCCGGCGGAACTTTTCGTGGGCGTACCCATCCAAAGATCAAACTGCTCGCGACCGGCAACGGTGCGACCATCACTTCATGGAGCAACCATGTCCTATTTTTTCCCTGACGCCGCGCGTCTTGTGCCCGGCGGCATTCTACGCGGCATCGAAGAGCGTGTCGGCATTGCCGTGCTGGCTCTTGCGCTGCTGTTCACAGGCGCCCAGTCCGTCCTCGCGCATGAGTTCAAGGTTGGCGATCTCGAGGTCGGCCACCCCTGGTCGCGCGCCACACCGGCCGGCGCCAAAGTGGCCGGGGGTTATTTCACCGTCACCAACAACGGCAGTGCACCGGACCGGCTGGTGTCGATTTCCTCCGATGTTTCTGAAAAGACCGAGCTGCATGAGATGGGCGTCAAAGACGGCGTCATGACCATGCGGCCGGTTGCCGGCGGCCTGGATATTCCGGCCGGCGGCAAGGTCGCCCTTGCGCCTGGCGGCTATCATTTGATGTTCATCGGCCTGAAGCGGCAACCCAAACAGGGCGAAAAGTTCTCCGCCACCCTGACCTTCGAAAAGGCCGGCGCCGTCAGCGTCGATTTCGCTGTCGAAGGCATGGGCGGTGGCGCCATGGACGATCACGCCAATTAACCGCCAGTTCGACAAATTTTGAAAATCCGAGGGACCATCATGAACAAATATGTTTTGTCGGCCGGCGCACTTCTCGCGCTCGGAACCAGCGCCGCCTTCGCGCATATCACGTTCGAAACCCAGGAGGCGGCGGTCGGCTCGACCTACAAGGCCGTTTTGCGGGTGCCGCATGGCTGCGAAGGCAAGGCGACGACCGCCGTGCGCGTGCAGATTCCGGAAGGGGTGATCGCGGTGAAGCCGATGCCGAAGCCTGGCTGGACGCTGCAGACCAAGAAGGGCAAGTACGACAAATCCTACCAACTCTACGGTCAGGCGGTGACCGACGGGGTCAAGGAGGTCGACTGGAGCGCCGGCAGTCTGCCCGATGAATTCTACGACGAGTTCGTCTTCCGCGCGACGTTGACGGCGGATCTCCCGGCGGGCCAAAAACTCTACTTCCCGGTGGTGCAGGAATGCGACGGCGCCGCCGATCGCTGGATCGAGATCCCAGCGGCAGGGCAGGATGAAGACGCGCTGGAAAGCCCGGCACCCGGCATCAAGCTGCTGCCGAAGAAATGATCTCCCAAGCGGCGCGCCCCTTTCGAGCGCGCCGCTCCTTTTCGTGGCGGTGACATGAGCACGACCTCCTTCCTGCAAACGGCTTCAATGACCGGCCAACGCGCCGGCCGGCTTGCCGCCGGCCTGTTGGCCGTGATCGTGTTTCTTGCCAGCCTTGCCGTGTCGGATCAGGCCTTTGCCCATGCCGCGCTGATCAAGACCGACCCGGCCGACGGCGCGGTGCTGGCACAGGGGCCGGCGCAGTTCTCGCTGACCTTCAGCGAGCCGGTCTCGCCTCTGGTGCTGACGCTGGTGAAGCCCGACGGCAAGCCGGTTCCGCTAACGTCATTCCGGCTCAGCGACCAGACCGTCGAGATCGACAATCCGCAGCCACTCAAGTCCGGCACGCATGTCTTGAGCTGGCGCGTCATCTCCGCAGACGGTCATCCCGTCGGCGGATCGCTGCTGTTTTCCATCGGCGCGCCCAGCGAGCCGCCCGCCGTATCCGAAGCCGTCGACTGGCCGTTGCGGTCGGCTATCTGGACGGGCAAAATCTTTCTCTACGTCGGCCTTTTCCTCGGCGTTGGCGGCGCCTTCGCGCTTGCCTGGTTGGCCGGAAGCGGCCGTGCCGGGCAGCGCTTCGTTGCAGCTGCAATCCTGAGCGGGCTGGTCGCGTCGTGCCTGTCGCTCGGCTTGCAAGGTCTGGACGCATTGGGGGCGCCGCTCTCCCATCTGGCACAATCGGTCGTCTGGCGGACCGGGCTCGACACCAGTTTCGGCTGGACAGTGCTGGTCGCGCTGATCGCGCTGGGCCTTGGCCTGCTGTCGCTGGCCGGTCCCCGCGCCACCGCCAAACCATCGGCGCTGGCCGGCCTGGCCGGGGTGGGGGTTGCCCTTGCCGCCAGCGGCCATGCCAGTGCCGCCGAGCCGCAATGGCTGACGCGGCCGATGGTGTTCCTGCACGGCGTCGGCATCGCGTTGTGGGCCGGCGCATTGATCCCACTCGGGCTGGCGCTGAAGGGGCAATCGGCGGGGGCCACGCCATTCCTGCGGCGGTTTTCTTGGGCGATCCTGCCCGTGGTGGCCGTGCTTGCCGCTGCCGGCATCGTGCTTGCCGTCATCCAGGTGCAAACACCCGCGGCATTGGTCGACACCGCCTATGGAAGGCTGCTGCTTATGAAGCTGGGGCTGTTGGTCTTTCTGTTCACGCTCGCCGCCGTCAATCGCTGGAAACTCACGGCATCGGCCGAGGCGGGATCGACGGAAGTTCAACGCAGGCTGGCCCGCTCGATCGGCGTCGAGACGTTGATCGTGTTGGCTATTTTCGGCGTTGCCGCGGGCTGGCGTTTCACACCGCCGCCACGAGCCCTGGCGATTGCGGCAGCGCAACCGGTGTCGGTCCATATCCACGCGCTGCAAGCGATGGCCGATCTCAGCATCACTCCCGGCCATGCCGGCCCGGTCGTTGCCTCGATGGTCATCATGAGCGGCGATTTCGGCCCGCTCGACGCCAAGGAGGTAACCCTTGTGCTGTCGAAGCCCGATTCCGGCATCGAGCCGCTGAAGCGCGCTGCGAGCAAGCCCGGTGACGGCAGCTGGCGCGTCGACAACCTCGTCATCCCGGTGCCGGGCCGGTGGACGGTGCGCATCGACATACTGGTCTCGGACTTCGAGATGGTGAAGATCGAGGCGCCCGTCGATATCAGGCCGTAAGGCCGGACCGACACGAGCTTGGCTAGGCATCCGTGCAACACAATTCGGCGAGGCGGTTGACGTGGCCCAAAAGGCCCGTCAATCATCCCGTGAAGAATGGCATCCCGCCGAAGAATGGGCATCCCCGCAAGTCGCGGGCTCGAACCAACAAGATCCGAAAGCAGGGAAGAAACGATGGAAAAAGCCGAAATCGGCCTGATCGGCCTTGGCACGATGGGCTCCAACCTGGCGCTCAACATCGCCGAGCACGGGCACCGCATCGCCGTCTTCAACCGCACCAGGGCGCGCACCGACGCTTTCGTCGAGAATGCCGGCGCGCTCAGGGACATGGTCGTGCCCTGCTACAGCCTGGAAGAGCTTGCCGCCGCGATCCGGCCGCCGCGCCCGATCATCATCATGGTGCTGGCCGGCAAGCCGGTCGACGAACAGATCGCGGCTCTGCGCGGCGTTCTGTCGGCCAACGACATCGTCATCGACGCCGGCAATGCCAATTTCCGCGACACGATGCGGCGCTTTTCCGAGCTTTCCGGCTCGGATCTCACCTTCATCGGCATGGGCGTGTCCGGCGGCGAGGAGGGCGCGCGCCACGGGCCGTCGATCATGGTCGGCGGTACGGAGGACTCGTGGAAGCGCGTCGAGAAGGTGCTGACGGCGATCTCCGCCAAGTTCAAGGACGAACCCTGCGCGGCATGGCTCGGCACCGACGGCGCCGGGCATTTCGTCAAGACCATCCATAACGGCATCGAATATGCCGATATGCAGATGATCGCGGAGATCTACGGCATCCTGCGCGATGGCCTGGGCATGGGCCCGAAAGAGATCGGCACGGTGTTTGCCAACTGGAACAAGGGCCGGCTCAATTCCTACCTGATCGAGATCACCGCCAAGGTGCTGGCATCAGACGATCCGAAGACCGGCAAACCGGTGGTCGACATCATCCTCGACCGCGCCGGCCAGAAAGGCACGGGCAAATGGTCGGTCATCGAGGCGCAGCAACTCGGCATTCCGGCGACGGCGATCGAGGCGGCGGTGGCGGCACGCGTTCTGTCATCGATCAAGGACGAGCGGCTGGCGGCGGAAAAGGCCTATGGCAGCGCCGGCGTGACGAAGATTTCCGGTGACAAGGATGCCTTGCTGAAAGATCTGGAACTGGCGCTGTTCGCCGGCAAGATCGCCGCCTACGCCCAAGGTTTTGCGGTGATGAGCGGCGCCTCCAAGGAATTCAACTGGAACCTGCCGATGCCGACCATCGCCAGGATCTGGCGCGCCGGCTGCATCATCCGCTCGCAGATGCTCGACACCATGGCGGAAGCCTTCAGCAAGGGCGGCGCCTCGACCAACCTCCTGATGGCCCCGGCCTTCATCGCACTGATGCAGGAAGCGCATCCGTCGCTGCGCCGTATCGTGGCGAGGGCTTCGGAGGCCGGTTCGCCGGTGCCGGCGCTGTCTTCCGCACTTGCCTATTTCGACAGCTACCGCCAGGGCCGTGGCACCTCGAACCTGATCCAGGCGCAGCGCGACTTTTTCGGCGCGCACGGCTTCGAGCGTATCGACGACAAAGGCGCTTTCCATGGGCCATGGGGAAGCGGTGCGGCAGGTTAGCCCAAGGGCCTAAACGGAAACCGGCGGGTTGAACGCCCGAACCTCGCTGGTGGCGACCAGGCGCTGCAACGAGCCGGGTGCGGCGCCGCCGATCCAGCCGAGCACGGAGCGGGCGAGATCGGAGCCGGCCAGGCGGAAGTTCTCGTTGACGACGAGCAATTCCGGCCGGAACAGGTGCAACAGGTCCGACGACTGCTTGGACACGACATCGACGTCGCGGCCAAGCTTGAGGCCGGCATCCTCGATGCCGGCGACGATCGCCAGTGTCGCGGCGGCAGCGCTGCTGACGAAGCCGTCCGGTCTGTTTTCGCGGCGCATCACCTGCGCGGTCCTGGTCCTGATCTGCTCGATCGTGTGATCGACGGAAACGGTGTTGAACGGAATTTCGCTGGCTCCGACCTCGCTCAGCGCGTCGGCAAAGCCGTTCAGCGTGTGGCCATAATAGGTCAGCCCGGGCGGCGGCGACAGAAGCGCCAGCTTGTGCCTGCCCATGCTCGCCAGGCGGCGCACGGCTTCCATCGCGAAAACATGGTTGTCGAAGTCATGGTAGGGATGGACGAGGCCCATGTCGGTGCGGCCATGCGTGGCAAAGGGCATGCCGTGCTCGAGCATGTAGCGCGCGCGCGGATCGTTCGGTTGGGTGCGCGAAATGATGACTCCGTCGGCCGAGCCGGTCTCGACGAGATAGCGGATCGGCTCCATCGGATCCTGCGAGCGGGAATAGGGCGTGACGATCAGGTGATAAGGCGTTTCGGCAAGCACTTCCGAAACGCCGTAGATGATGTCCGAGACGAAGCTCATGATCTCGCGGTCGGTGTTGAGCACGAGGCTGATGACATTGGTCCTGCCGGTGCGCAGACGCACGCCGGCGCGGTTCGGCCGGTAGCCGATCTGCTTGGCGACGAGCTGGACGCGGCGCCTGGTTTCGGCGCCGATTTCCGGGGCATCCTTCAAGGCGCGTGACACGGTGGTGACGCCGAGCCCGGTCATGAAGGCAAGCGTCTTCAACGTCGGCCGTCCCTGTGCCGAGGTCTCCCCGCTCTTGTCCGTACGTTGTCTGTCCATTCGTCCCGCCCGTCAGGCGCATAGCAGCCGCGAGCCATGTCGGCAATCGCCGTCATGGCGATACGATATGCGTTCCAGCCCCGGTAAAGTCTCAATATACTGAAACGTTACAGATTGCCATATCGAGTTACATGTCCCTCGCCCACGAGGTGGATGGTTCTTTTGCGAAACGCTTGGGATTCCAGGAGAAATCGCCTCTGCCGCCGCCTTTTGCCCGTATCAGGCGGCATTTCGGTGTTTGCGCCGCAGCAAACCATGCTGGAGTGCATGAGAAGCGCGATCA
>NZ_RZTE01000011.1:37225-56105 GCF_003997415.1 Mesorhizobium sp. M7A.F.Ca.MR.245.00.0.0
CGCGGCCCGAAAAAATATCAAGGGTACTTCGTTTGGTGGGTTGCGCAGCCAACGCAATTGCCGTATCGAAAATCTGTAACGTTTCAGATTCTGGGAGGAGCCGAAATGCGATACAGATTTTTGACCGCTGCGCTGGCAGCGACGGCCGCGTTGCAGTTTGCCGGCCAGGCGGCCGCGACGGACCTGGAAGTCACCCATTGGTGGACGTCGGGCGGCGAGGCGGCGGCGGTTGCGGAACTTGCCAAGGCATTCGATGCGACCGGCAACCACTGGGTGGACGGCGCCATTGCCGGCTCCGGCGGCACGGCGCGGCCAATCATGATCAGCCGCATCACCGGTGGCGATCCGATGGGCGCCACGCAATTCAACCATGGCCGGCAGGCGGAAGAACTGGTGCAGGCCGGCCTGATGCGCGACCTCACCGACGTCGCCACCAAGGGCAAGTGGACTGATGTCGTCCGGCCGAAGAGCCTGCTCGACGGCTGCACCATCGACGGCAAGATCTATTGCGTGCCCGTCAACATCCATTCCTGGCAGTGGTTGTGGCTGTCCAACGAGGCCTTCGAGAAGGCCGGCGTGCCGTTGCCGAAGGACTGGAATGAATTCGTGGCGGCAGCGCCGGCGCTGGAAAAGGCCGGCATCATCCCGCTCGCCGTCGGCGGACAGGCCTGGCAATCCTCCGGTGCCTTCGACGTCCTGCTTGCGGCAGTGGGCGGCACGGACACGTTCCTCAAGGTCTACAAGGACAAGGATGCCAAGTTCGCCGCCGGGCCCGAAGTCGCCAAGGTCTTCAAGGCCGCGGACGATGCCCGCAAGATGGCGAAGAACACCAATGTGCAGGACTGGAACCAGGCGACCAACCTGGTCATCACCGGCAAGGCCGCTGGCCAGATCATGGGCGACTGGGCACAGGGCGAGTTTCAGGTTGCCGGCAAGACCGCGGGCAAGGATTACACCTGCCTGCCAGGCCTTGGGCTGAACGAGGTGATAGCCACTGGCGGTGACGCCTTCTACTTCCCGCTGCTCAAGGATGCCGACAAGAGCAAGGCGCAGGAGGTGCTGGCCGAGACGCTGCTCGATCCCAAGACGCAGGTTGCCTTCAATCTGAAGAAGGGATCCCTGCCGGTGCGCGGCGACGTCGATCTCAATGCGGCCAACGACTGCATGAAGAAGGGCCTCGCCATTCTTGCCAAGGGCGCCGTCATGCCGTGGACGGACCAACTGCTTTCACAGGACACCCAGAAACAGAAGGAAGACCTTTTCGCCGAATTCTTCGCCAAGCCGGAACTGACCGTCGAAGACGCGCAGAAGCGCTTCGCCGACCTCATCGCTTCGGCGGACTGACGCTGGAGGCAACCCGCCTCGCTCCCGGCCTTGCGAATGCAGGGCCGGGAATGCACCCGCCCTTACCCAGCCGGCTGACGAGATGAGCAAGAGCGAACGCCCCAACCTTCTGTTCCGCAACCTCAATGCGAAGGTCGCCTCGATCCCGATGATCCTCACCGCCATGGTGGTTTTCGTCGGCGGCACCGTTTGGACGGTGCTCTATTCCTTCACCAATTCGAAGCTCCTGCCGCGCCTGAATTTCGTCGGGCTCGACCAGTATTACCGGCTGTGGGCGGCGCCGCGCTGGCTGATCTCGATCGAGAATCTGTTGATCTACGGCGCGATCTCGCTGGTGTTCTCGCTGGTCATCGGTTTTCTGCTTGCCGCGCTGCTCGATCAGAAGATCCGCTTCGAGGACACGTTCCGTACCATCTTCCTCTATCCTTTCGCGCTCTCCTTCATCGTCACCGGCCTGGTCTGGCAGTGGTTGCTCAATCCGGATTTCGGCATCCAGCATGTCGTGCGGGACTTAGGCTGGACGAGCTTCAGCTTCGACCCGCTCTATAATTCCAGCATCGTCATCTACGGCATATCGATCGCTGCGCTGTGGCAAGGCACCGGGCTCATCATGTGCCTGATGCTGGCCGGCCTGCGCGGTATCGACGAGGACATCTGGAAGGCGGCGCGGGTGGATGGGATCCCGATGTGGAAGACCTATCTGTTCATCGTCATCCCGATGATGCGGCCGGTCTTCATCACCACGCTCGTCATCATCGCTTCCGGCATCGTCAAGGTCTATGACCTGGTCGTGGCCCAGACCAGCGGCGGCCCGGGCATCGCCTCCGAAGTGCCGGCCAAATACGTCTACGACTATATGTTCTTCGCCCAGAACCTCGGCCAGGGTTTTGCCGCCTCGACCATGATGCTGCTCTCGGTGGTGATCGTCATCGTGCCTTGGGCCTATCTCGAGTTCGGGCGACGCAAATGAGCATGGCAGACATCACCGCTCAAGCAAGCGTTGCCGCCGGCGCGCGCCAGGAAATCGCAGGGCCCTACGGTCCAAAGCCGCGCCGCATGATTTCGCGCCGCAACGTCTTCCTCTACGGCACATTGTTCGTCATGGCGGTCTACTACCTCTTGCCGCTCTATGTCATGATCGTCACCTCGCTCAAGGGCATGCCGGAGATCCGGCTCGGCAACATCTTCTCACCGCCGCTCGAGATCACCTTCGAGCCGTGGGTCAAGGCGTGGTCAACGGCCTGCACCGGCCTTAACTGCGACGGGCTCTCGCGCGGTTTCTGGAATTCGGTGCGGATCACCGTGCCGTCGGTGCTGCTGTCGATCGCCATCGCCTCGGTGAATGGTTATGCACTGGCCAATTGGCGCTTCAAGGGCGCCGATACGTTCTTCATCATCCTGATCGTCGGCGCCTTCATTCCCTACCAGGTGATGATCTATCCGATCGTCATCATCCTGCGCGAAATCGGCCTCTATGGCAGCCTCAGCGGGCTGGTGATCGTCCATTCCATTTTCGGCATGCCGATCCTGACGCTGCTGTTCCGCAATTATTTCGCCTCGATGCCGGAAGAGCTGTTCCGGGCGGCACGCGTCGACGGCGCCGGCTTCTGGGGCATCTTCCTGCGCATCATGCTGCCGATGTCGCTGCCGATCTTCGTCGTCGCCATCATCCTGCAGGTGACCGGCATCTGGAACGACTTCCTGTTCGGCGTCGTCTACACCCGCCCCGACACCTATCCGATGACGGTGCAGCTCAACAACATCGTCAATTCGGTGCAAGGCGTGAAGGAGTACAACGTCAACATGGCCGCAACCATCCTGACCGGGCTTGTGCCGCTCATCGTCTACTTCATTTCCGGCAAGCTTTTCGTACGCGGCATCGCCGCCGGCGCGGTGAAGGGGTGATGGCGATGACGGCAGCCAACGATACCAGCGTTTCGATCCAGGACCTGTCGCTGAATTTCGGCGCGGTGACCGTTCTGGAGACGCTCAATCTCGATGTCGCCGATGGCGAGTTCATCGTGCTGCTCGGGCCGTCCGGCTGCGGCAAGTCGACCTTGCTCAACTGCATTGCCGGCCTGCTCGATGTCTCCGAAGGCCGCATCTTCATCAAGGGCAAGAACGTCACCTGGGAAGAGCCCAAGGACCGCGGCATCGGCATGGTGTTCCAGTCCTATGCGCTCTATCCGCAAATGACGGTGGAGAAGAACCTGTCCTTCGGGCTGCGTGTCGCCGGCACGCCAAGAGAAGAGATCGCCAAGCGGATCGCGCGGGCGGCTGAGATCCTGCAGATCGAACCGCTGCTGCAACGCAAGCCGGCCGCCCTTTCCGGCGGCCAGCGTCAGCGCGTCGCCATCGGACGGGCGCTGGTGCGCGATGTTGACGTGTTCCTGTTCGACGAGCCGCTGTCCAATCTCGATGCCAAGCTGCGCGCCGAACTGCGCGTCGAGATCAAGCTGCTGCATCGCAAGCTGCAGAACACCATGATCTACGTCACCCACGACCAGATCGAGGCGATGACGCTGGCCGACCGCATCGCGGTGATGAAGGGCGGCGTCATCCAGCAGCTCGATGCGCCGCAGACCATCTATAACAGGCCGGTCAACCGTTTCGTCGCCGGCTTCCTCGGCTCGCCCGCAATGAACTTCGTCGATGGCCGCCTGGAAGACGCCGACGGCGGCTGGCGGTTCGCGGCCGAGGATATCAAGATCCCGCTCGGCACTTACGACTTTGCCAAGCCTCCGGCTCCCGGCCCCGTCACATTCGGTATCAGGCCCGAGCATGTCAGTCTGAACAGCGGCACCGGTTGGCCGTTTTCGATAGCCGCCAATGTCGAGGTGGTCGAACCCATGGGCTCCGACACGCTGGTCTGGCTGAAGCTTGCCCAGCAGAATTTCAGCGTCCGAGTGACCTCGGAACGCACGCCCAAGAATGACGAGGCGGTGACGCTTGGCTTCGATCCGATGCGCGCTTCGCTTTTCGACACTGCAACGGGCACACGCATCTAGCTTTTGAGAACCAACCTTCCAACGACAATCCCCAAGCGAAACGGACAGAGACGATGAATTGGTCATTCCAACTTTACAGCGCCCGCAATTTCCAACCCTGGGACGGTGTGCTCGCCATGCTCGGCAAGCTCGGCTACGCCCAGGTCGAAGGTTTTGGCGGCGTCTATGATGATCCCGTGGCATTCCGCGCCGAGCTCGACAAGAACGGGCTTGCCATGCCGACTGGGCATTTCTCGATCGACGCGCTCGAGAACGATTTCGACGGCGTGCGCAGAACCGCCGACGCACTTGGTATCACGCTGCTCATCTGTCCCTTCCTGATGCCCGATCAGCGGCCATCCGACGTGGCCGGCTGGCGCGGCTTCGGCGAACGCCTGGCCAAGGTCGGCGACGCCGCGAAAAAGGCCGGCTACGGCTTTGCCTGGCACAATCATGATTTCGAGTTCAAGAAACTTGCCGACGGATCGGTGCCGCAGGACCACATCCTGTCATCCGCGCCCGATGTCAGCTGGGAGATGGACGTTGCCTGGGTGGTGCGCGGCGGCGATGATCCGTTGTCGTGGATCGAAAAGCACGGCAAGCGCATCAGCGCCGTCCACGTCAAGGACATGGCCAAGCCCGGCGAGGGGCTGGATGAGGATGGCTGGTCGGATGTCGGCCATGGCACCATCGACTGGGCCGGCCTGATCAAGGTGTTGCGTGCCAAGAGTGCTGCCCAATACTACGTCATGGAACAGGACAACCCGAACGACATCGAGCGTTTCGCCCGCCGCTCCATCGCAGCCGCCAAAACATATTAGGAGCAATCAGCATGGCAAAGAAACTTGGCATCGGCGTCATCGGCTGCGGCAACATCTCGAAAGCGTATTTTTCGCTGGCGCCGCTGTTTCGCGGCATCGAGATGCGTGCCTGCGCCGACATCAACATGGAGGCGGCCAAGGCGCGGGCGAAGGAGTTCAAGCTGCGCGCCGAGACCGTCGAAGACCTGCTCAAGGCCGACGACATCGACATCATCGTCAACCTGACCATCCCGGCGGTGCATTACGAGGTGTCGAAGCAGATCCTCGACGCCGGCAAGCACGTCTATTCGGAAAAACCGTTCGTGCTGTCGGTCAAGGAAGGGCTCGACCTTAAGAAGCGGGCGGAGAAAAAGGGCCTGCGGATCGGCTCGGCGCCAGACACTTTCCTCGGCGGCGCGCACCAACTGGTGCGCAACCTGATCGACACCGGCAAGCTTGGCAAGGTCACGAGCGGTACCTGCCATGTCATGGGCCACGGCATGGAGCATTGGCATCCCAATCCGGATTTCTTCTTTCAGCCGGGCGCCGGTCCCGTGCTCGATATCGGGCCTTACTACGTCACCAATCTGATCCAGCTGATCGGACCGGTGAAACAGGTCGCGGCCTTCGCGACGACGCCGGCCAAGGAGCGGACGATCAGTTCAAAGCCGCGCGCGGGTGAAAAGATACCGGTCAACACGCCGACGACCATCCATGGGCTGCTGGAGTTCGAGAACGGTGCCGTTATAACGCTCAACACCAGCTGGGACGTCTGGGCCCACGGCCACGCGCCGATGGAGCTTTATGGCGAGGCGGGTACGGTGTTCGTGCCGGACCCGAACTTCTTCGGTGGTGACGTTCGCTTCACCGACGCGGCCAAGCCGGTCAAGAAGCTGCCGAACTGGCCGCATCCATTCGGCGTGCCCAACGAGATGCATTCGCAAGGCATGATGGCCAACTACCGCACATCGGGCCTCGCCGACATGGCAGTGGCGATCGCGGAAGGCCGGCCGCACCGCTGTTCGATGGAGCTGGCGCTGCACGCCGTCGACGTGATGACCGGCCTGTTGCGCTCCGGCGAAACCGGCAAGTTCGTCGCCATGCAGACCACCTGCGAACGGCCGGCCGCACTTGGCGTCAAGGAAGCCAAGGCGCTTTTGGCGAAGAAGAAATAGGGCAGCACACCTCAACCCTCTCCCCGTTCCGACGGAGAGAGGGTAAAGGTGAGGGGCAGAGCCAACTCGCCGCGTTGTCGCGATGCAGCCGACCGGCTCGCTTCCATTTGAGGATTTTCCGATGCCCTACACGCCTGCCGAAAACCGCTATGAAAAAATGATCTACAACCGCTGTGGCCGCTCCGGCCTGAAGCTGCCGGCAATCTCGCTCGGCCTGTGGCATAATTTCGGCAACGACACGCCGCACAGGACCAAGCAGGCGATCGCGCGCAAGGCCTTCGACCTCGGCATCACGCATTTCGACCTCGCTAACAATTACGGTCCGCCGCCCGGCTCGGCCGAGACCGCTTTCGGCGAAATCCTGCGCACCGATTTCGCCGCCTACCGCGACGAGCTGATCATCTCGACGAAGGCCGGCTACGAGATGTGGGCCGGACCCTACGGCGAATGGGGCGGGCGCAAATACATTCTGGCCAGCCTCGACCAGAGCCTGAAGCGCTTGGGGCTCGACTATGTCGATATCTTCTATTCGCACCGCTTCGACCCCGACACGCCGCTGGAAGAAACCATGGGTGCGCTCGACCATGCCGTGCGCTCGGGCAAGGCGCTCTATGCCGGCATCTCGTCCTACAATTCGCAGCGCACGCGCGAGGCCGCCGATATCTTGAAGCAGCTTGGCACGCCTTGCGTCATCCACCAGCCGAGCTATTCGATGCTGAACCGCTGGGTGGAGGAAGATGGCCTGCTCGACACGCTCGAAGGGCTCGGCGTCGGCTCCATCGTGTTCTCGCCGCTGGCGCAAGGCATGCTGACCAACAAGTATCTCGGCGGCATTCCCGATGGCAGCCGTGCCTCCCAGGGCAAGTCGCTGAAGACAGCCTTCATCAACGACAAGACCATCGCCAACATCAAGGCGCTCAACGCCATCGCCGGCAAGCGCGGGCAGACGCTGGCGCAGATGGCGCTGGCCTGGGTGCTGCGCAAGGGCAGGGTGACCTCGGCGCTGATCGGCGCCAGCCGGCCGGAGCAGGTCGAAGACTGCGTCGGCGCGCTCAAGGTGCTCGACTTCAGCGATGCCGAACTCGCCGAGATCGACACCTATGCGCGCGAATCCGACATTAATCTGTGGGCGGCTTCCGCCGAGCGCAAAGGTCCGCCGCGAAAATAAGTCCTCTCGATAAGCCGGCAAGCAAAACGGCGGGAACCTCTCCCTCCCGCCGTTTTGCTTGAAAGCGAACAGCGCTGCTTCAGGGCGTTTTCGGTTTCTGAGCGGTGCCCAGTCCCGCCTTGGGCTTTGCCGGCGCCGGAGCCGAGGTCTTCATCTTCGCCTCGATCCAGCCGGTGTAGTTGGCCAGCCGCGTGTAGATGCCGTAGGCCTCCTTGTGGCCGCACGCCGCACTGCCGTCAGCCGGGCCTTCGCCCCAGCTGACGACGCCGACCTGGACCGGGCCTTCGGCACCGGTCATGAACAGCGGGCCGCCGCTGTCGCCGTTGCAGGCATCGCGCACGCCGCTGGTGGTGCCGGCGCAGATCATGTTGCCGGTCAGCGGGTCGGTCATGTCGGCGGCGATCGCATTGGCGGCCGCGTCGATGCCTTTTTCCGAATAGCGCATACGGCGGGACAGATCACCGAGCGCTGCCTTTAGATCACGCGCATAGATGGCCTTGATGCCGCTGTTGCAGGCCTGGTTCGGCTGCAGGTCGAGATCGACAACCATCAGCGTGGTCGGAAAGGTGCCGTCCTGCATCTTGCCCCAGCCGATGACGGTCGTCTTGCCGGTGTCGGGCGTTGCCTCATGGGCGACCTTGATGGTCGGCGCATCGGCCGGTTCGGCAAGCCGGAGCAGGGCGAGATCGTTGTCGAGCGTTTGCTCGCTGTAGGCTTCGTTGACGATGACCTCCACCACCTTGTGGCGCTTGCCCTCGCTGAGATCGGTTGCACCGGTCAGCACGGTGACGCTCTCCGGCGAAACCGGCTGACCCTTGTCGTTGAGGCAGTGTGCTGCCGTCAGCACCCATTGCGGCGCGATCAGGCTGCCGCCGCAGAATTGGGCGTTGGCTTGCGAGGCCGGGTTCTCGTCCAGCCTGTCGGTGGTGAGCAGCGCGACCTGGAACGGATAGGCTCCCTTTTCGGCCTGGTTGCCGCCATAGACGCGGTCGGCTGCGTCGGGGTTCTCCGCCGCGGCTTTCGCCCTGGCTTCCGTCACGCGCTTCATTGGCGAGACCGCTGCCTCCGGTCGGGCGACTGCTTCGTCGGCCTGGGTGGAATTGGCTGCCGCAAGGGCGGCTGCGATGCCGAGCAGCGATGCAGCGGCGATCGGCCTGAACCGATGGATGATGTTCATCTGAAGCCCTCCTGATATGTACCCGAGCGGACCAGCCCCGGCGCATGATCAACAAAGCAAGCCTCAGACTGGTGGTCAGGCCGCGCAGCTTTCGTTGTAGCGGCACGGCAGGGACACCAAGTCAGGCACTGCTTCGCGTATCGCGTTCCTGTGCAGACCCCGTTCAAAACCCTATAGCCCCCCACGGGCTCTGTGGAAGCTAATTGTCATTCCAATGTTGTATTAATTTAGGCAATATATCCGCGCGGGTGTCTTTAGCGGGGGCTTTTGACCGACCGCATGGGCGATGGTCATATTTCAAGTGCGGTAACCAAACTCCTTTTTGACGCCACCACGATCTCGACAATATTTCTGTATTTTGATCCAGTCCTTGCTGACTTTTGGGAGAGTCTCACCATGACAAAACTGACAAACGCACTCATTGCGTCCACATTGCTTTCCACCGCAATGTGGACGGTTCCGGCTTTCGCCGCCGATCCTGGCTCCGCCAGTGCCGGCAATGGCGAAAGCGCGCGCGACGTGACTTCAGGCGACTACAAGCCCGGGCGGGCAAAGCCGATCGCGCCACCGAAGCTGACCGACGAAGACAGCCGCGCCGCGCCGTTTGCCGACGAGGCAACGGCTGTCAAATCCTACGGCATCGTCGGACGGTCCGCCGATGGCAAGGAGATCAAGATCGAGCCGAGCGAAGCGCTGCGGGAGCTTATCATCAAGGAACTGAACGCTCCGGCCACCGGAAAAGACGGGGCCGAGCGCAAGACCGAGGATCCGGACCTCGGCGAAGGCGAAGCCGGCCGCCAGGTTTTCGGCACCGACGATCGCGAGCAGGTCAAGAATACCAAGACCTATCCGTTCTCGGCAATCGGCTATCTCGAAGCCAAATCGCCGAAGACGGGCAGCTTCGGCAGCTGTTCGGCAACGCTGATCGGCCCGCGCACGGTGCTCACCGCCGCGCACTGCCTCTACAGTCATGAGGACAAGGATTGGCTCTCCGACTATCTGTTCGTGCCGGGGCTGAACGGCAGCACGGCCGACGACGCACCGTTCGGCGCCTTCGCCTTCGAAAGCGCCTATGTGCTGCAAGGCTTCATCGACAACTACCAGGGTTATTATGGTTCGGTCCTGCTGTGGGATCTCGGCGTCGTCACGCTAAAGCAGGATGTCGGCACCAATCTCGGCTGGCTGGGCTATGCCAACTACGAGGATCTCGGCGATTTCACCGCCAATCTCGTTGGCTATCCCGGCGACAAGCCGATGGGCACGATGTGGAAGGCAAACTGCGAAGTGCATGCCGAAAACATCGCGCCGGAATATTTCCAGTATGACTGCGATACGTTCCCTGGGTCGAGCGGCAGCTCGGTCTATGCATACGACAACAAGGCCAAGCAGCGCATCGTCACCGGTGTCAACGTGGCGGAAAGCCCCGACGCGAACACCGCCGTGCGCCTGAACGCTGCCAACGTCCAGTGGATCAACAGCCTGTATAAATAATCGCTGCGCATTGGCGGTGGAGACAAAGGCGGCGGCGCAATCCCGCCGCCTTTTTCGCGCCGCTATTTGGCTTCGGCCGTGGGCGGCCCATTGCGCACATAGGTCTCGATTGCCGAAGCGAAAGTGGGAGAACCCGCCTTGCGCTGCTTTTCTATGTAGCCGGCAAAATAGCTCCAGAAAGAGACGGCATAGTCACGGAAATAAGCATCGGTCACCTTGCGCGAACACAAATCGCCGTCGATGCAGAATGACAGCCGGTTGAGGAAATAGACGATGCGGTCGAAATTCTCGCTGAAATCGGCGAGCGGCATGTCGCCGCCGGCGGCAGTCATCGCCTCGATGCCGATGCGTTGCCGGAACACCTGCTCCTCGGTCGGCGAGGGGTTGGCGCTGAGCAGATTGTCATATTTGGCGTTGAGGCCCGTCAGACGATCCTTCAGGGCACGCTGCGCCTGCTGGTAGTCCTTGTTTTCCCAGAGCTCGACAAGCGACATGGTCTGCTCGACGCGCTTCTGTTCCTGGTTGGCCAGGAACTGGTAGACCGAGAACATCAAGGTGAAGATGATGGCGAGACGCACGGCCATGCCCGACCAGGCATAGACCAGCATGCGCCAGTCGCGGTCTGTGAACGGGTTGCTCTCCTTCTTGATCTCGTGGCTGCTTGGCCACGGGAAACCTTCGGTGGTTTCCTGCAGGGCCGGTTTGCCGGCCTGCGCCTTTGCGGGTGCGGTCACTGCCGTCTGCCTGGTGTTGCCCGTTGGCTTCTTCATCCGCAGCTGTCCAGTTCAATGGTGGCGGAGGGATCCAGCACGATGCCCGGCGTCTCCAGCTTCCGTTTCAGGCATTCCAGTTGCAGGCGCGAAATCATGAACTGCACGTCGGGCTCCGCCGCCCCCTTGTTGGGGGACGGCAAGGCTTCGACGACGCCGCGCGAGGCGCAGTTGCTGAGATCGACGATAACCGCGTCGCTGCCGCTTTTGGCGAACTGGTCGTACTGATCGAGAAAACACGTCGCCAGTTCCGAGTTGGTGACGATCTGCTTGACGCACAGGCCGCAGGCCTCGTCCGCCGAAGCGTTGGCGATCAGCAACAGGCCGCCGGCAAGGCCGGCTACCGTTCCACGCCAGGAAAACACAGAATTCTTCACAATCGATCCTATCCGTTTCATCCAGCCGTCATGCCCCAGGACGCGGCCGGGAATGTTCTCATATCGCGCCGATCGCGCAAGAGCCGGCGCAACAGAGCCGTGAGGCTTTGGCGCCGGCATCCGGTCAGGCGCGCGGCACTGTCTCCATCGGGAAGATCATCACCGCGCCTGTCGGGCCGCTCTTGTCGGCAAGCCGCATCACCGAGCGGGTGGCCGGCGCCATGCCGAGATCGGTCAGCATGTCGGAGAAGCCGGCGGAGCCCGTTCCACGCGTCGCCGAGGCGACGCCGTCCTGCGCCAGGAAACTCAGATCCTGCTTCTCGCTCTCCGGCGGCGCCTCGGTCAAAACCGCGATCATCCGTTCCATGCCGAAGCTGGTGTCGGTGAAGGCCAGCAGTCCCTCCTCGAGCGTGGCCTGCGGGGCGAGGCGTTCGGCAACGATATGAGTGATCGAATAGTCGCTGCCGACATAGAGCACATTGATGTCGACCAGCAGATCCGAGCCGTTCTTGGCCAGCACATGCACTTCGTCGCCCGGCGAGACGCGCGGCACAACCGAAGCCTGCAGCGGTTCGAGGCCATCCTTGTCGCGACGTTTGACCTGGAACTGGACGTCGACGTCCTCGGGCTTGTAGTCCGAGGCCGCCGCCAGCCGCGAAAGCCCGGTGGCACGGAAGATGGTGCGCAGGTTCCTGGCCGTTGCATCGGCCAGCTTGTGGCGGTCGTGAATGATGATCAGCGGCGGTTTGCCGCCCTCCTTCAGGCTCACGTCGCCCGACGCCGGCAGGAACCACAGCGCCGGCTTGTCGGTCGCATCCTTGACGCCGGGAACGGCATTCTCGCGCATCACCGCAAAGCGGAGGTCGGCGCTCTTGCCGGGATCGACCAGCTCGATGTTGAAGCCGGTCTCCCTGGCTGTGGCCAGTTCGTCGAGAACCGAATTGACCAGAGCGGTTTCCTTCTCAAGTCCCTTGGCTATGGCCGGCCGCGCCAAGACGAGCTTGTAGTCGACGGCGATCTCCGCCACCCGCGCATAGGCGTTGGCGGGAATGTCGGCGACTTTGAGCGCCGGCTTCTTGTCGAACTCGACCGGCTTGACGCGGCTTTCCAGGTTTTTTGCCGACTGCACTTCCAAGAATCCGACAGCGTCGGACAGCGGCGATAACGCCGACGGCAGGATGGCGAGCTTGCTGCCGGGGGTGAGGCGATGCAGCAGCCCGGCGCCGATCGTCGCTTCGCCGTCCTTGATGACGACAGGCCACTGCATGACTGCATCGGTCTTGTCGGTGCCGAAGACGCGGGCATCCAGTTCGCCCTCGAACAGCGGTGTCGGCCGGGTGCGGCTGTCGGCCGAATATTGCTGCAGCACGGCCTGGCCGAGTTGGCGATAGGTGACGTTGGGATTCTCGGCCAGTTTGGACAGGATGGTGAAGGTGAACAGGCCCAAGCGCGGCGCATCCGCGATGCCCTTGGGCAACGGCATCTCGGGCGTCGTCTCCACCGTCTGCGCGGCATAGAAGGCGACCAGCTTGCCCTTGGTGATCGGTTCGCCACCGGTCGGCGTCAGGGTGAAGGCGGGCTTGCGCGTGCCATTGTCGTCGATGCCGCGCGAGCCAGCGACCGAAATCACCTCGTCATAGGCCTTGATCGCGGCAGCCCGCTCGGACTCGTTGCCGCCGACCAGGTCGGCGAACTCGACCTTGCGCTCCAGCTCGTCATCGACCTCGACGGCGCGTGTCGCGGTTCCGGAATGGCAGCAGTCGAACACAACCCAGACGAAAGCACCCTTGTCGCGGATGGCGTCGAGTGCCGCGCCGATTTCGTTGTCGATCAGCGCATTGGGCACGCCGGCATCGCGGTTGATCCATTTGCCGATATCGACGGGCAGGAAGATCTCGTCGAGCCCGTCGGTCTCGTCGCCCTTGACCATCTGCGGCTGCTGGGCGCCGTGACCGGACAGATGCAGGTAGACGAAATCGTCGCGCTGGACCTTGGCGGCAAGCTCGGCCAATGCAGCCTTGATCGCCGCATGGGTCGGCAGGCCACTGGCGCCGGGGACATCCTTGGCGAGCAGCGTGACGTTTTCCGACGCGAAGCGCACGGGGTCGGGCACATTCTTCAGGAGATAGTCGCGGACGAGGGCTGCATCGTTCTTCGGCCCGACAAGCCAGTTCCTCTGCGGCAGGTTGGGATATTCGGTGCAGGCGACCAGCAGCGCATGGTAGGTGCGCGATGCGGCCATGGTTCGGAACGATACCATGCCGGCCATGGTCAAGGCGGACGTGCCGACCAGCAGCGTCCGCCGCGTCAATTTGATCATGATTGCTTCCCCAAGCCCGACCGAATTTCCAAGCGCGGCAATCCTTGCCGAAGATATTGTCAGTATTTTGAACGTCACATCGCAGAGCAACCTGCCTGTTGCCCCGCTCCGATCGATGTTCTCGACAGCCTCGCGGGCAGAATGCTGGAAACAGTAGCAAAAATGCCTGTTCGTCGCTATCTGGATGGGACATGGATCGTTTGTGCGCGGCACAAGCGACGCAAGGCGAGTTGGAAACAGGATCATGGCGGCAAGGGATGTGCTGACGAAGAACCAGCTGTGCGTGCTCGAGAAACTCGAGACCGCCAGCGGACCGCTCAGTGCCTACACCTTGCTCGACCAATTGCGCGAGCGCGGTTTTCGCGCGCCGCTCCAAGTCTATCGCGCGCTCGATACGCTGGTGAAGTCAGGTTTCGTGCATCGGCTCGAAAGCATCAACTCCTTCGTCGCCTGCGCCGAGCCGCACGACCACAGCCATTCGATGACCGCCTTCGCGATCTGCGACACATGCGGGCAGGTCACCGAAATGTCCGACCACGATGTCGGCCACCAGTTGGACGAATGGGTGCGCTCCACCGGCTTCGCCGCCAAGAAGGCGGTGATCGAATTTCGCGGGACGTGTGCCAAGTGCCTGGCCGAAGCGGCTTGAGGCCCATCGCTTCGTCATCCTAGGGCGAAGCAGGAGCGAAGCGACGTCGCGGAGACCCTAGGATCCATGCCGTGACATGAGAATGTCGCGGCGGCCCAGATTTAAGGATACTTGGCGCAGCCTCGGAAGCGGCTTCATTTTGCACCGTTGCATCCAAGGCTAATGTAACGGCATGGATCCTAGGGTCTGCGCTCCGCTTCGCGTCGCTCCGCCCTAGGATGACGACGACGGCTAATGCGCCTCGTCCCAGTTGTTCGCCGCCCGCGCGTCGACGTGCAGCGGCACCGACATCGAGACCGCCGGCATCGCCGCGTTCTCCATGACGTGACGCACGACCGGGATCGTTGCCTCGACTTCCGCCTCGACGGTCTCGAAGATCAATTCGTCATGCACCTGCAGCAGCATGCGTGCCGAAAGGCCTGCTTTTTCCAGCGCCTCCTCCATGCGGATCATGGCACGGCGGATGATGTCGGCGGCGGTGCCTTGCAGGCGGGCGTTGATCGAGGCGCGCTCGTTGAACGCGCGGAGCGAGGGATTGGACGATCTTATATCGGGGTAATGGATGCGGCGGCCGAAGATCGTTTCGACAAAGCCATGCTCGCGGGCATAGGCCTTGGTCTCCTCGATATAGTCTCGGATGCCGGGGAAGCGCTCGAAATATTTCTTGATGTAGTTGCCTGCCTCCTCGCGCGGGATCGACAGCTGGTTGGCGAGACCGAAGGCCGAGATGCCGTAGATGATGCCGAAATTGATCGCCTTGGCGCGGCGGCGGACTTCCGAAGGCATGCCTTCGACCGGCACGTTGAACATCTCCGACGCGGTGATGGCATGGATGTCGGCGCCGTCGGCGAAAGCCTGCCGCAATTGCGGGATTTCGGCGACATGGGCGAGCACCCGCAGCTCGATCTGGCTGTAGTCGGCCGAGACCAGGCGGTGGCTCTTGTCGGTGATGAAGGCGGTCCTGATCTTGCGGCCTTCGGCGGTGCGAACCGGGATGTTCTGCAGGTTCGGGTCGGAGGACGACAGCCGGCCCGTCGTCGTCGCGGCCAGCGCATAGGACGTGTGGACGCGTTTGGTGTCGGGGTGGATGAAGCCCGGCAGCGCATCGGTATAGGTCGATTTCAGCTTGGTCAGCTGGCGCCAGTCGACGATCTTGCGCGGCAGTTCGTGGCCTTCGGCAGCGAGATCTTCGAGAAGCTGCGCCGAGGTCGACCACTGGCCGGTCTTGGTCTTGGAACCGCCGGGCAGGCCCATGCGCCCGAACAGGATGTCGCCGAGCTGCTTTGGCGAGCCGATGTTGATGCGTTCGCCGATGAGCTGGTAGATTTCCTCTTCAAGGCGAGCGGCGCCCTGGGCCAGTTCGCCGGAGAGCCGCGACAGGATCTGCCGGTCGACCGAGATGCCGCGCTGTTCCATGCGCGCCAGCACCGGCACCAGCGGCCGCTCCAACCGCTCATAGACAGACACCAGGCCCTTGGCGGCAAGCCGCGGTTTCAGCACCAGCCAGAGCCGAAGCGTCACATCGGCGTCCTCAGCGGCATGAGCCGTCGCCTTGTCGATGTCGACCTGATCGAAACCGACGGAGCTTTTGCCCGAGCCGGTCACATCCTTGAGTTGGAGAGGGGTATGACCGAGCCATTTTTCGGCAAGCGCATCCATGCCATGACCATGGGGCGTGCCGGCATCGAGCACGTAGGAGATCAGCATGGTGTCGTCGAACGGCGCGACATCGATGCCGTAGCGGCTCATGATCACAAGATCGTATTTCAGATTCTGCGCCACCTTGAGAACCGATCGGTCTTCGAGCAGCGGTTTCAGCACGGCCAGCGCCTCGCGCAGCGGAATCTGGTTTTCGAGCGCGCCACCACCGAGCAGGTCGCCATTGCCGCTCATGTGGGCAAAAGGAATGTAGGCGGCGCGGCCGGGCGCTGTGGCGATGGCCATGCCGATGAGTTCGGCCTGCATCGGATCAGCCGATGTTGCCCGGACATCGAAGGCGGCGATGCCCGCCTCCCGTGCCTCGGCCACCCAGGCTTTCAGGGTCGAGACATCGCGAATGCAATGATAGGCAGAAATATCGATCTTGCCGGTGGCCGCGCGCTCCAGCCGCAGTGCCGCGAGCAGGGAAGGGGTATCGCCTTGTTTTGACGTCTCCGCCGTCCCGCCGGCTTCGTCCGGTTCAGTGCCGGACGCGTTTCGGGCAACCGGCGGCAACCCGGCCCCGACATCTGGGCCATGAGCATGATCGGCGCGTTCGACGGTGACCGCGACGGCCTGGACGTCGCCGGCCTCGGTGCTGGTCGCTTCCGCCACACGGCGGGTCAGTGACGTGAATTCCATGGTCTTGAGGAAACCGATCAGCTTCGGACCGTCCGGCGCGTGCAGCACGAAATCCTCCAGTCCCTCGGTCACCGGCACATCGTTCATCAGCGTCACCAGCTGACGCGAAATGCGCGCCTTGTCGGCATTGGCGATGATCGATTCGCGCCTCTTGTCCTGCTTGATCTCGCCGGCCCGGGCCAGCAGCGTGTCGAGGTCACCGAACTGTTCGAGCAGTTGCGCCGCCGTCTTCGGCCCTATGCCGGGCACACCAGGCACATTGTCGACCGAATCGCCGGTCAGCGCCTGCAGGTCGACCATCTTCTCCGGCGGCACGCCCCATTTTTCTATGACTTCCGGAATGCCGATCTGGCGGTCCTTCATCGGGTCGTACATGGCGACCGTATCGCCAACCAACTGCATCAGGTCCTTGTCGGAGGAGATGATGGTGGTATCGCCGCCGGCTTCGCAGGCGAGCCTCGCATAGGTGGCGATCAGATCGTCGGCCTCGTAGCCTTCGATCTCGACGCAGGGCAGGTTGAACGCCCTGGTCGCCTGGCGGATCAGGCCGAATTGCGGGATCAGATCTTCCGGCGGTGCCGAGCGATTGGCCTTGTATTCGGGGTAGAGGTCGTTGCGGAAGGTCTTCGACGAATAATCGAAAATGACGGCGAAATGCGTCGGCACAATGCCTACATCGGTGTTGCGGGCGTCGAGCATCAGCTTCCACAGCATGTTGCAGAAGCCGGAAACGGCGCCGACCGGCAGGCCGTCGGATTTGCGGGTCAGCGGCGGCAGCGCGTGATAGGCACGGAAGATGTAGCCGGAGCCGTCGACAAGGAAGAGATGATCGCCTTTTTTCATGCCGGCAGGGATAGCGCGGCGCGGCGGCTTGGTCCATGCCAAAGGCAGCGTCGACTATCGGTTCCGGCAACACCCTGACAGATCGCCGTCACCCTGCTCACGCCTATGTTACAAAACTGTAATTTTCGTGCCCTTGAATCGCCACGTTCAGAGACCCAAATACACGTCATCGGCAGTTTTCGCCGAGTCCGGAGCAAGGCCCGTCCCCCGCCTATCCCGGACACCTGCGGCAGCCTATCCCCCCTCTCCGGGCTGCCGCATCGTTTCGAGTAGAAGGCCGCCGTGGTTCCCCCTCCACCACGGCGGTCTTTTTTATCCCAGACAGACGTTTGCAGCCCGTGGTCCAATGATCGCGGGCTTTTCGTTTTCCTGTCCTGCCTTTACGGTTCGGGTTCTGAATCGAAAGGCTTCACATATGTCCGCAATTTCCCCCGTCCTCGACCGTCTCGACAACAATCTCGACCAGAGCCTCGAGCGCCTGTTCGGCTTGCTCAAGATCAAGTCGATCTCCACCGATCCGGCCTTTGCCGCCGATTGCCGCAAGGCGGCGGAATGGCTGGTGGCCGAACTCAAGCTGATCGGCTTCGACGCCAGCGTTCGCGACACACCAGGCCACCCGATGGTGGTTGCGCACCATGACGGCCCGGCCGGTTCGCCGCATGTGCTGTTCTACGGCCATTATGACGTTCAGCCGGTCGATCCGATCGAATTGTGGGAAAGCGATCCGTTCGCGCCTGCTGTCAAGGAGGTCGGGCCGGATCACAAGGTGATCACCGGACGCGGGTCGGCCGACGACAAGGGCCAGTTGATGACCTTCGTCGAGGCTTGCCGCGCCTGGAAACAGGTGCACGGCAATCTGCCTTGCCGCATCACCATCCTGTTCGAGGGCGAAGAGGAGTCCGGCTCGCCCTCGTTGAAGCCGTTCCTCGAAGCCAATGCCGACGAACTCAAGGCCGATTTCGCGCTGGTCTGCGATACTGGCATGTGGGACCGCGACACGCCGTCGATCTGCGTCGGGCTGCGCGGGCTGGTCGGCGAGGAGATCACGGTGAAGGCGGCCGATCGCGACCTGCATTCCGGCCTCTATGGCGGTGCCGCCGCCAATCCGATCCGCATCCTGGCCAAGGTGTTGGCCGATATCCACGACAAGGACGGCCATATCACCATCCCCGGCTTCTATGACGGCGTCGAGGAAACACCGTCGCAGATCCTGAAATCATGGGAGACGCTCGGCGAGACCGCCGAGACGTTCCTGGGACCGGTCGGCCTGTCGATCCCGTCGGGCGAAAAGGGCCGCTCGGTGCTGGAGTTGACCTGGGCGCGGCCGACAGCCGAGTTCAACGGCATCATCGGCGGCTATACCGGCAAGGGCTTCAAGACGGTGATCGCGGCGGAAGCCTCGGCGAAGGTGTCGTTTCGCCTCGCGCACAAGCAGGATC
>NZ_RZTE01000011.1:56115-122060 GCF_003997415.1 Mesorhizobium sp. M7A.F.Ca.MR.245.00.0.0
GCGCTGCGTTCCAGAAATTCGTCAAGGAGCGAATTCCGGCCGACTGTTCGGTCGAACTCCACCCCCATGGCGGCTCGCCGGCAATCCAGCTTTCCTACGACTCGCCCTTCCTGGCCAAGGCCAAGAATGCGCTGTCCGACGAATGGCCGAAGCCGGCGGTGACGACGGGCAGCGGCGGCTCCATTCCGGTTGTCGGCGATTTCCAGACCTATCTCGGTATGGAATCGCTGCTGGTCGGGTTCGGCCTCGACGACGACCGCATCCACTCGCCCAACGAGAAATACGAGCTCAGCTCGTTCCACAAGGGCCAGCGCTCCTGGGCGCGGATTCTCGATGCCTTGACGCGCTGAGCGGCGGAACTCCTGTTTTCCTGTTGATTTTTCAGCGGATCGCGGCGAGGACGGGCCACAAGACAAAGCGCTGCAGCGTCCCTTGCGGGTCAGGGGACACTGTAGGGCTCGACCGGAGAAGACAATGGCCGATATCCGTTTCCATAAAAACGACCTGCCCGACCTCTCGCACTACAATGTCGGGGCAGTGGCCATCGACACCGAGACGCTCGGGCTCAATCCGCATCGTGACCGGCTGTGCGTGGTGCAGATTTCGCCCGGCGACGGCACGGCCGACGTCATCCAGATCGCGGCTGGCCAGAAGAAGGCGCCGAACCTCGTCAGCCTGCTGCGGAACCGTGGTGTAACCAAGCTGTTCCACTACGGACGCTTCGATCTTGCCGTGCTCTACAATGCGTTCGGCGTGATGCCGGAGCCGGTGTTCTGCACCAAAATCGCCTCGCGGCTGACCCGCACCTACACCGACCGCCACGGGCTGAAGGACATCTGCTTCGAGCTTCTTGGCGTTGGCCTCTCCAAGGCGCAGCAATCGTCGGACTGGGCGGCCGAGACGCTGTCGCCCGAACAGCTCGAATATGCCGCTTCCGACGTGCTCTATCTGCACCGTTTGCGCGATGTGCTCGCCGGACGCCTGGCGCGCGATGGGCGGGCCAAGGAGGCCGATGCCTGCTTCCGCTTCCTGCCGACGCGTGCCAAGCTTGACCTGATGGGCTGGGACGAAGAGGATATCTTCGCCCATAGCTGACGGTCGTCCCGGCGAGTTGCTCTGCCGGTGAGCGTTTGGAACCGGATGCAGGCCGCCGCGTTCTGTCGGCTCAGTTTGTCGGCGTAATTGGGGGATGATGACATGGCGGACAGAAAGCCGATTGCGACCGCACCGACAGACGGCTCCAAGGTCTCCGTGACCTGGAAGGACAGCGACGGCGTGATCAACGAATCCATCGCGCAATATCGCGACGATGGCTGGTGGGTCTATATCGACAGTCACACGCAAAAGAAGGTCGAGCCGACCAGCTGGCGCCCTGCCGCAAGCGACGATGACGATCAATGAGTGCGCCGCTGGTGAGGCTGGCCGCTTTCGAATAGCCTGAAGCCGTTGATATCGAGGCCGATTCGGAGCTTTCCGTTCCGCCGTCGCCCTCTTGCTCGGAGGAACTCTCTATGGGTGTCGAAAGCCTGCTCGTCTTCATCATCATCGGTGCCATCGCCGGCTGGCTCGCCGGTCTTATCGTTTCCGGTTTCGGCTTCGGCCTTATCGGCAACATCATCGTCGGCATCGTCGGCGCGTTCATCGCCGGCTGGCTGTTTCCGAGGATCGGATTTTCCATCGGCGGCGGCACTCTCGCCGCGATCATCCATGCCACCATCGGCGCCATCATCCTGCTGGTGCTGGTCAAGGTCCTGAAACGAGCCTGAGGCTCGACAACGCAAAGAGCGCGCCATGAAACAGAATACGCTCTATCTTGTCATTGGCGCGCTCGTCGTCGTGGTCATTGCGCTCGGCATCTACGTCTATCGCGAGCAGACCAAACCCAAGGGCGTCGAGCTCAAGATCGACGACAAGGGCATTTCGATCCAGCAGAACTGAGCCGTCGAACGGCACATGCAGGAGCACGACATGGTGGCTTCTGACGCTCCGGAAGACGTCGATCAGCCCAGAATTACCGTTGCGGAATGGGAGAGGCTGAACAGGCCGCCAAGACGCGAGGCGCTGCTGCGCTATCATTGGCGGGTGTTTCGCTTCCTGAGGACATCCGCGCCGGTCAGCGAATTGCAGGGGCGAGAGCAGGCTTTCCGCGATACGATCATAGCCACCGTAGCCTTCAACCGGCCCGAAATGATCGAATGGCAAATCCACCTGGTACGCAGATACCTGGCCGAGCACGAAAGCTACATCGTTTTCGACAACAGCAACAAGGACGATGCAAGGGAAGCGATCCGCGATCTCTGCCGTCGCCAGCATGTCCCCTATGTCGCCTTGCCGAAGAACAGGCTGGTCGTCAGCAGATCGCACGGTCAAGCGCTCAACTGGATCGTGCGGAATTTCTTGCCTGGGTTGGGGCCGAAGCTTTTCGGCTTCATCGATCATGACATCTTTCCGACTGAGCCATTTTCGATCCGCGACCGGATGGAGGGCAAGAGCCTCTACGGCAGCGTGCGGCGCGATACGCCGACACCAGGCGGCTGGTTCTTGTGGCCCGGCTTCTGTTTTTTCGATGGAAGCCTGTTGCGGCGGCGGCTGGATTTCGCCCCGAGCTACAAGTTTCATATGGATTCCGGCGGCGGCAACTGGCCGGTGCTCTACAGGTCGATGGACCCGGCGATGGTTCGGTTCGCTGAAAACAAATCGCTTCGCTTCGGCGCGGGACATGACCCATCCGAGGATTTTTTCATGGTGGTCGATGGCTGGCTGCATGTGACGAACGCCTCCAACTGGAGACGACAGCAGGTTGACAGGGGCGAACACATTCTCGCGCTGTTGCGGCAAGCCGGCGGTCCTGACCAGCCGGATGTGAAGTTCGAGCCCATCTGAAATCAGGTCTGAGGCGGGTGGTGTTGACAGAAGACGCTGAGGGGCCTGTTGCATTGCGGCCTGAAATCCAGGGGCTGCGTGGCATTGCCGTTGCCCTGGTGGTGGTTTTCCACATCTGGCCCGCGGTTCTTCCTGGCGGGTATGTCGGAGTCGATGTGTTCTTCGTCATCTCGGGCTATCTCATCACCGGTCTGCTTGCCCGCATGGCGCTGCGCGACGGCCGCATCTCGCTGATGGCCTTTTATTCGCGGCGAGTGCGGCGACTGCTGCCGACTGCGATCCTGGCCCTTCTTGCCACGCTCGCAGGAACGCTGGTCTTCCTGTCCATAACACGTTGGGAAGAGACGGCAATCCAGGTCGCTGCCAGTGCGCTCTATGTGCAGAACTGGCGGCTTGCCTGGCAGGCGGTCGACTATCTCGGCGCCGAGGAGGCGGCGAGCCCGGTACAACATTACTGGTCTCTATCCATCGAGGAGCAGTTCTATATCGTCTGGCCATTGCTGATGGTGGCAGGCCTTTGGCTGGCGCGCCGTCTCGGGCGGCCAGCGAAAGACGTATTCCTCGTGGGGCTGACCGCGGTTTTTGCCGGATCGCTGATCGCCTCGGTTGTCATCACCCGGAGCGATCCGGCCGCCGCTTATTTCGTAACCCATACCCGTCTGTGGGAGCTGGCGCTTGGTGGCCTGCTGGCGCTGACGGTCCATCGGTTCAGGGCAGGGCTGCCATTGCGCGCCGCAATGGCGATGACCGGTATTGGCGCCATCGGGTTTTCAGCGCTTTTCTTTTCCGCCTCGACGTCATTTCCTGGCGCTCTTGCGTTGCTGCCGACCCTGGGGACGGTGCTCATCATTGCCGCCGGCGGCATCAAACTAGGCCGGTTTCGCGGGCTTGACGCCAGCATCCTTTGCTATGTCGGCGACGGCGACCGGTCGTATTCGATCTACCTCTGGCATTGGCCGCTGGTTGTTTTCTATTCGGCGCATCGCCCCGCGGCCGGGCTCCTTGCAGGTCTCGTGCTGATCGCCTTGACGCTGGCAATCTCGGATCTGTCCTACCGATATGTCGAACAGCGCTACCGGCAGCCGCGGTCGGATACGGAACGGAAACCTCTGGCCTATGCCACTGCCGCCGTTGCCGTCTGCGTGATGGTGTCGGGTGGGCTCGGCTATGCGCTCGACAGGCAAGACGTCGATATCAGCCTGATCGGGACACCGAATTATCCAGGGCCGGCAGCGCTGCTTGCCAACGCTTCGGTTCCGCGCGACGTGGAACTGCTGCCATCCCTCGGCAAACTCAGGCGTGACGTACCGATCGTCTATCGACTGAAATGCCATCAGGAGCAGGACAGCACGCAAGCTGTGGGCTGCCAGCTCGGCGATCCCCAGGGAACCAGGACCATTGTCGTCGCAGGCGATTCACACGCAGCACAATGGATCCCTGCCATCGACAAGATTGCCAGGGACCGCAAGTGGAAATTGGTCACCTTCACCAAGGCTGCATGCCCTTTCACCCTTGCCGCTGTGACGGATGACGGTAAGCCGTATGAGGCCTGCGCAACATGGCGCGACAACGTTCTCGCCGAGATCAGGAAATTGCGGCCAGACCTGATGTTCACCAGCCAGTCTCGCTATTCCGACACACCGGAGCCGGCAATGATCGACGGTTTGCGCAGCATCTGGAGCGACTTGAACAGTGCCGGCGTGCGCATTATCGCCATTCGTAACACGCCTTTCGTCAAGTTCGATCCCGGTGATTGCCTGGCCGCCGATCCCGACAAATGCGTCAACGCGCGACAGGAGGTGGAGACGAGCGATGTCTTCGCCCTCGCCGCAGGGGCATTGCCAGGGGTCCGTGTCGTTGACATGAACGATGCCTTATGTGGCAAGGACAGCTGTTCGGCCGTGGTCGGCAACATCATCGTCTGGCGCGACCATCACCATATGACGGCCACCTATGCGCTGGCGCTGGCGCCCTATCTGGCGAAGGCGGCGGGTCTCTAGCGAGATATCAAGGCGTAGCGGCTTTTTCGCATCAACATCGTTGACCAACGCCAGGGCCGGCATTCGAACACGACTTAACCCGCCTTTAAACCGCCGCATCTACTCTTCAACCCGAACGCCATAGGCATCGGGGATATCAAGCACAGCGCATGGCGAACCGCAGAGACAGTCGCATCGAACCCAGTTTCGAGGGGCCGCCGCAGGCGCGGTCCTCGGCGGGTCTTTCGGTGAACGAGGAGGATCGCGTCGTGCCGAGCAATCGCAAAGCCTCCGCAAAACGCAAGCCGGCCAAAGGGAAATCGTCGCGGGCCAAGCGCGGCAGAAGCCGGCGCGGCCTGTTCGGTGTGCTCGGCCGGCTGTTCTACTGGTGCTTCGTGTTCGCCATCTGGGGCGGCATCGCGGTGGCCGGCATCGTCGTCTACTATGGCGCCAAGATGCCGGCGGCGACGACCTGGTCGATTCCCGACCGCGCGCCCAACATCAAGATCGTCTCGGCAGATGGCCAATTGCTCGCCAATCGCGGCATGAGCGGCGGCGAGGCCGTCGGCCTGCATGAAATGTCGCCCTATATCCCGGAAGCCGTCATCGCCATCGAGGACCGGCGCTTCTACTCGCATTTCGGCATCGACCCGATCGGGCTGTCCCGCGCCATGGTCACCAATGTGCTGGGCGGGCGTTTCTCGCAGGGCGGTTCGACGCTGACCCAGCAATTGGCGAAGAACCTGTTCCTGACACCCGACCGCACGCTGGAACGCAAGGTGCAGGAAGTGCTGCTGGCGCTGTGGCTGGAGCACAAGCACACCAAGGACCAGATCCTCGAAATGTACCTGAATCGGGTGTATTTCGGTTCCGGCGCCTATGGCGTCGAGGCCGCCTCGCGCCGCTATTTCGGCAAGAGCGCGCGCGACGTCACCCTGTCGGAAGCCGCATTGCTTGCCGGCCTTTTGAAGGCGCCGTCGCGGCTGTCCCCGGCACGCGATCCGAAGGCCGCCGAGGAACGCTCGCAACTGGTGCTTGCCGCCATGCGTGACGAGGGAAAGATCAGCGCCAAGGAAATGACCTCGGCAATGAGCGCGCCGGCAACGCGTGCGCCGTCCTACTGGACCGGCTCGGAGAATTACGTCGCCGACACCATCATGGAGGAATTGCCCGACCTGATCGGCGATGTGCGCGGCGACATCGTCATCGACAGCACCGTCGACCTCAACCTGCAAAAGCTCGCCGAACAGTCGATCCGCAGACTGATCGACGAGAGCGGCAAAAAGCTCAACGTCACACAGGGCGCGCTGGTGTCGATCGACGATTCCGGTGCGGTACGTGCCATGGTCGGCGGCTACGACTATTCGACGAGCCAGTTCGACCGTGCTTCGGAGGCACGTCGCCAGCCGGGCTCGGCGTTCAAGCCGTTCGTCTATATGGCCGCGCTCGAAGCCGGTCGCACGCCCGACAGCATCCGCAACGATGCGCCGATCAAGATCGGCAATTGGACACCCGACAATTACGGCGGCAAGTATTTCGGCAAGGTGACGCTGGCCACCGCGCTGGCCAAGTCGCTGAACTCGGTGGCGGCGCAACTGACCATGGAGGTCGGGCCGAACGCGGTTGTCGAGGCGGCGCACCGCATGGGCATCCAGTCCGACCTGATAGCCAACACCTCGATCGCGCTCGGCACTTCGGAAGTGACGCCGCTGGAGCTGACCTCGGCCTATGTCCCCTTTGCCAATGGCGGCTACAAGCCGGACATCCATTTCATCCGGCGCGTGACGACCACCGAGGGCAAAGTGCTTTACGACAGCGGCGGCGGCAGCGCGCCGCGCGTCGTCAAGCCTGAGATCGTCGGCATGATGAACTCGATGATGACGGGCACGGTTGAGATCGGCACTGCCCGGAAAGCGGCTTTCGCCTGGCCATCGGCCGGCAAGACCGGCACCAGTCAAAATTCGCGCGACGCCTGGTTCGTCGGCTACACCGCCAACCTCACCACGGGTGTGTGGTTCGGCAATGATGATGGCAGCGCGATGAAGAAGGTCACCGGCGGCGCACTGCCGGCGCAGGCCTGGCACGAGTTCATGGTTGCGGCCCACGAGGGTGTGCCGGTGCGGCCGCTGCCCGGCACCTGGAAATCGACGCCGGCCGACACAATCGTCCCCGACGAGATACCCTCGGCGAACAACACGGCGCCGGTTCCGTCGACGTCGGTCGGTCAGCAGGCACCGGCGCGGCCAGCAGCGCCGGTTGCCCAAGCGCCGGTCCGCGCGGCCCGTCCCGCCCAAACTGTCGATGCCGACGGCCCCTCCATGCCGGAGGATGACGGCGCCACCGCGTCGGTCAAACATCCGGTGCCGCCAGGCGACGTCGGCGGTCCGCGCAAGAAGCGGCAGACCTCGATCCTCGACCTCCTTGGCGGCTGATCCGATCCGCTAATTCCGTGGCTTGGCGCTGCCCAACTTCTTGCTGTCAAAGGTCAGTTTGTCGCTGTGAATCTTGCCATCGCTGATGGTGAGGTGCTTGGCGCAGGAAAGCGCGCCGGACGACTTTGTCACCAAATCATACATCAGCAGCGCCTGATGATCGTCTCCGAAGGCCGCGATCATGCGCACACCGGTCACATCCTGTGATAGTTTGGTCAGGCCCTCGAGATAGGGTTTCTTGCCGGTCGATTGCTGCATCGGCCCATCAAAGACGACGTCGTCGGCGACCAAGGATGCTGCCTTTTCGAGGTCGTGGCTTGTCCACGCCTTGGTGAAGGCGGTGGCTATGTCGAGGGGTGCTGTCTGTGTCATGGCTCTGTCCCGATTGATTGATTCAGAACCCCGCGCCCTTTCCGCATTCACGGACCAACGGCGAGCGGGCCCGCCAGTTCCCTCATCGAGGCGAATGGTGACATTTCGGCCTCTCGCCACCTCGGCGGCGTTCGGCTACATCTGCCGGTCGGAGACCTTGAAATGACTGAGCTCGACACCCGAAAGACCATCGTGCTGACCGGCGCCAGCCGCGGCATTGGCCACGCCACCGTCAAGCGTTTTTCGCGCGAGGGCTGGCGCGTCATCACCTGCTCCAGGCAGGCTTTCGCCGAGGATTGCCCGTGGCCGGCCGGGCCGGAAGACCACATCAAGGTCGATCTCGCCGATCAGGAGGATGTCGGCATCGCCGTCTCCGAAATCCGCCACCGGCTGGAAGCGCATGGCGGCCAGTTGCATGCGCTGGTCAACAATGCCGGCATTTCGCCGAAGCTCAAGGACGGCAACAGCCGCATGGATTCGATCGACACGCCGATGCATGTCTGGCGCGACGTGTTCCAGGTCAATTTCTTCGCGCCGATCATGCTGGCGCGCGGCCTGTTCAAAGAGCTGGCGGCGGCCAAGGGCTCGATCGTCAACGTAACCTCGATCGCCGGAACCCGCGTGCATCCCTTTGCCGGCACGGCCTACGCCACATCGAAGGCGGCACTCGGCTCGCTGACGCGCGAGATGGCACATGATTTCGGCCCGCACGGCATCCGCGTCAATGCCATTGCGCCCGGCGAGATCGACACCGCGATCCTGTCGCCGGGCACTGACAAGATCGTCGAGACCATCCCTCTCAGGCGCCTTGGCACCACGGCCGAAGTCGCCGACATCATCTTCTTCCTGTGTTCGCAGCAGGCGTCCTATGTGACGGGCTCGGAAATTCACATCAATGGCGGCCAGCACGTGTGACATAACAGGATGCTCATCCTGTTATGGTGAGAACGGCCTTGCCGCTGAAGCTGCGCTGTCGTAGTGCGTCCAGCGCTTGGGCGATGTCTGTCCATGGCACGGTCAAGGCCACGCGTGTTTCGAGCCGGCCGGCCGCGACCAGAGCGAGTAGCGAGGCGATGTCCTCGCCAATGCCTGGACCGGACGTGTAGTACGCGAAAGTCTGAAGTTTTGCCCCCTCATGATCCGGAACGAACTGGCGGAACCCGACAGGCGTCAGTTCGCCGCTGCTCGAACCGAACATGACGATGGTCCCGCCAGGGGCGACGCGTTCGATCGCGCATGCGAGGCTTTGGCCGCCAACCGACTCGGTGATCAGCGAGAACGGTCCCTCGGCCAGATCGATCGCTTCGACAACCTGCCTGGCTCCGAGGCCGCGGAGATCCTCAGCGTGCCGGGCGGCGGCGACAGCGGTCACGAATCCGCCCTGATGGCGGGCGAGCTGGATCTGGAAACGACCGACCGCACCGCTTGCGCCGGTGATCAAGACCTGCTGGCCGGCGAGGTCCCCGCCATGGCGTAGAGTCCTCAGCGCCGTCGTACCGGCGACAGGAAGCGTGGCTGCGGAAACGAAGCTGACGTCATCCGGCAGGACGGCGAGACGGTCGGTTGGGACTGCGATGCGTTCGGTCCAACCAGCCTCGTCGACCAACGCGACAACCCGGGCGCCGACGGTTGGCCCGGAACCATCGGCTGCTCTTCGTTCGACAATCCCCGCAATGTCCTGGCCGGGTATCCAGCCCTTGGGGCGTATGGCAAGCAGGCGCAGTTCGCCGCGATTCAACGAAGTCGCGTGGACCGAAACAAGCGCTTCATTCGAGGCCGGTTGAGGCTCGGCGACGTCGGCGAGCCTCAACCCGGTCGCGCCTTCGGGAGAGATGACCAGGGCGAGCATGGCGTACCTTGTTGCTGGCTTGTCGGTGCCAGCTTGCGTTGGAAAGCACGGCAAGCTGAGTACCCACGTAGGTAGCGAGCCATACCGGCGATGGCGCGCAGCATCACGAGATCAACCCTGCGCGAACCGGAGCCTATCGACTTCCGCGGTTAAAGAATTTAGCTATCATGGCGTTTCATCGCTAATAGCAGTCAATCATGAGACGGCCCCTCAGCTACCCCTGGCTTGATCTCGATGTGGATGACCCTTCCGCGTTGGCGATTGCCGTGCGCGTCGACATCCCCGACACCCGAGCGGAAGTCCCCGCCCACCGGCACCGCAAAGGCCAGCTCGTCTTCGCGCTCGGCGGCGGCGTCACATGCCGCGTTCCAAGCGGTCTATGGATGGTGCCGCCGCATTGCGGGGTGTGGATCCCCGGCGGCATGGAGCACAGCAATGTCGCAACCGCCAACGCCCGGATTTTTTTCGTCTACATAGAGCCGGGAGCGGCCGACCTGCCGGAGCGGTGCTGCACGCTTTCGATCTCGCCACTGCTGCGCGAATTGATCATCGAGCTTTCCGATCGGCTGCAGGACGACGAGGCGAGGGGCGAACTCTTGACCAAAATGCTGCTCACCGAATTGCCACGCATGCCTGTCCAGCAATTGCACCTGCCGATCTCATCTGAGCCGCGCTTGAACAGGATCGCCGAGGCGTTGGCGCAAGACCCTGCCGACCGCAGCACGCTGGCGGACTGGGCCAAGCGCATGGCGCTCAGCGAGAGCAGCCTCGCCCGCCTTGTGACAAAGGAGACAGGGCTGAGTTTCGGGCGCTGGCGCCAGCAATTGCACTTGATCGTTGCAATTCGGGAACTGGCGTCCGGCAAGAGTGTCCAGCAAGTCTCGGGCGATCTCGGCTATGGTTCGGTCACGGCCTTCATCACCATGTTCAAGAAGGCGCTTGGGAAGCCGCCGGCCAAATACCTCAGTGGTATCGCGCAAAATGGCGGCTCTGCATTCGTGGCGTAATGCTCACTTGAAAGGCTGGTCGAGCCAATCAGGTTGCCAGCGTGCGAGAATGCAGCTTGGCTTTGGGACTCAGGCCACCGATGGCTCGGCGGTTTCGCGCCTCAACTCCGGTTTGGAACCGAGAACTTCTTCCACAATCCCGCGCGCAATCTCGCGTTCACCCATGATCACCGTATCGGCGCCCAAACCCTTGAGATGTTCGACCTCGGCATCCGAATGGGCCCGGGCGATAACGTTGATACCGGGATTAGCGGCGCGGGCTCGGAGCACGATCTGACCGGCTTCGAAGGCATTGGGGATGGCAAGGATCAGCCGGCTGGCGCCTTCGGGGTTGGCGGCGGCAAACACTTCGGCATTGGCCGCATTGCCGGCGACGGTCTCGATGCTGTCCGCTTTCAGCCTCGCCAGCGTCTTGTCGGCGTCCTCGATGACCAGGAAGGGCAGTGCCGCGTCTTTCAACGCCGAGCCGACCAGGCCACCGACACGGCCGTAGCCGATCAGGATGGCATGGCCTGTGAGTGCCGTCTTGGGCGGCGGCCCGTCCTCCCTTTTCGCCGTTGCCGCGACAGAGGCCACCTGGCCCGGCTCCGTCGCCGGACCAACCGGTTTTGCTTCGACCGGCGGTGCCGTCCTGGCGGCGCGCCGTTCCAGCCACGGCTTCATCCAGTCGATGGCCAGGAACATCATCGGGTTGAGGACGATCGACAGGATGGCGCCGGCCAGAATGAGGTCGCGACCTTGTTCGGGCAACAGTTTCAGCCCGACGCCGAGCTCGGCCAGGATGAAGGAGAATTCGCCGATCTGGGCAAGGCTTGCCGAAATCATCAATGCGGTGGCCAGGGGATAGCCGAAGGCAACGACGATGACGAACGCCGCCAGCGATTTGCCGATGACGATGATGGCCAGCGTCGCCAGGATCGGCCAGCCATTGCTGATCAGGCTGAACGGGTCGAACAGCATGCCGACCGAGACGAAGAACAACACGGAAAAGGCATCGCGCAGTGGCAAGGATTCTTCGGCGGCACGGTGACTGAGTTCGGATTCGCTCATGATCATGCCGGCGAAGAATGCGCCCAGCGCCAGTGAGACCCCAAACAGTTTGGCCGCGCCAAAGGCGACGCCGAGCGCTATGGCAAGCACCGCCAGCCGGAAGAGCTCGCGCGAGCCGGTGTGGGCGACATAGTGCAGGATCCAGGGGATGACCCGGCGGCCGACCACCAGCATGACGACGACGAAGGCGGCGACCTTGGCCAGCGTGATGCCGACGACGCCCCAGATGCCGTAGCTGGCCGGCAGCGACAGCAGCCCGCTTGCATGGGCGTCGGTCTGCTCCTGGCCGCCGAGCACGCCGGCCAGCGCCGGCAGCAGCACCAGCGCCAGCACCATGGCCAGGTCCTCGACGATCAGCCAGCCGACAGCGATGCGGCCGCGCTCGGTCTCGATCATCCGCCGCTCTTGCAGAGCGCGCAGCAGCACGACCGTCGAGGCGACCGATAGTGCCAGGCCGAACACCAGTCCCGCGCCCATCGACCAGCCGAGCATCCACGACAACCCGGCACCGAGTGCGGTGGCAAAGCCGATCTGGACGACGGCGCCCGGCACGGCTATGGCGCGCACCGACAGAAGATCCTTCAATGAGAAGTGCAACCCGACGCCGAACATCAGGAGGATGACGCCGATTTCGGCCAGTTCGTTGGCAAGGCCGGCATCGGCGACGAAGCCAGGCGTGTTCGGCCCGACCAGCACGCCGGCTACGAGATAACCGACCAGCGGCGGGATACGGAAGCGGTTGGCGAGAGCCCCGAAGACGAAAGCCAGCCCCAGACCGGCGACGATGGTGGCGATAAGGGGCGTGTCATGCGGCATTGTCTATGGAGCGCCTTTCAAAAACAGCGATGTTGGATGAGCGCCGCCCAAAGCCGCCGCCTGTTTTGCAATATGGTGGATGGTATGTCGGCGATGCAACCCGCGAATCCGTGAAATCGACGGCGCTGCCGCAAAAATTTGACCGGCAGCTGAGAAGCTGCCGGCCGGATCGGAATTTGTGCGGTGCTATTCGTCTCGATCCGTCAGGGCCGATCGACAATGATCAGCCTGCCCGCAGCAGGGCCTCGATTTCCGGTATGGCATGGTTGGTCAATGTCTTGGGAATTTCGGCGGTCACCTTGTCCTCGACCTCCTTGTGCAGCTTTTTGCGCATTGTCCCAAGCACCACTGGCGGTGCGACGAGCACGATCTCGTTGAATTCGCCGTCATGCGCGAGCTTGTAGAGCCGGGCGGCGATTTCATCGGCGAAACGCTCCTTGCCGATGCGGTGCCAGTCCGTATCCTCGACTGCGCTGCGGTGTACGGAGGGACCATCATTGTACCGGCCCGGGCTGTCGCTGCCTTGCTCGCGGGTGGGCGGGTTGTCCTGCTGTATTTCCTGCACCACCTCGAGATTCGGATATTTGTTGTCGCCGGCGTTCCTGAGGAAAAGCGCCTTCTCGCCATCGGCCACCATGACCCAGATACCGTGCTTGAGTATGATTGTGTTCATGATGACAGGCTCCTTTTCAGCCGCGTGGTGGCCTTTCGTGGCGTTCCGCAGCCGGGGTTTCGATCCGATATGACAGGCCTTTTGAGAACGCGCCCCGAGCCACTAATGTTCCAGTCGGCCGCCGCGTCGGCGTTGGACATTCTGGCTATCCAGAGTTCGCGGCTTTAATCTACTAATTTGGTAGAATTTAGAAAAAACAGTTTTGCGGCTTTTCTCCCCGGGCGCTAAAAGACCCGGAAAACAAGGCCTGCGACAGCAGCTTGAATCCGCTCCATCTGCAAACGAGAAATATTTTTCTCTTGGCCGGGATGCTTTCAGAAAAGCAATTGCATCCCGACAAGGGATGCGCGAGTGCGTTCCTTCTGGTTTCTCGCGCCCGCGCGTAGAACTGCAAGCTCATTCAGGATTCCGCTCGCGTCCATGTCGCACACTGCTCCCAAGCTCAGCGCCTTCCCCGTGTTCATGCGGGTCGAGGGCGAAGCCGTGGCCATCGTTGGCGGCGGCGAAGAGGCACTGGCCAAGGCGCGGCTGATCGGACAGTCGAGCGCGGTCCTGCGGATCATCGCGGAACACGCCGAGCCCGACCTGCTCGCCTTCATCGCCCAGGCCGGCGCGAGCCATTTTGCCGCCGCTTACGACGCATCGCAGCTCGAAGGCGCGATCATGGTGTTTGCCGCCAGCGGCGACGAGGAACTCGACCGTCGGGTGGCTGCGGATGCGCGCCGCCTAGGCATTCCGGTCAATGCCGTCGATCGGCCTGAGCTTTGCGATTTCTTCACCCCGGCGCTGGTCAACCGCGCGCCGGTCGCCATCGCCATCGGCACCGAAGGTGCAGGCCCGGTGCTTGCCCAGATGTTGCGCGGCCGCATCGACCGCATGCTGTCGCCGTCGCTCGGGCCGCTGGCAATTCTTGCGGCGTCGTTTCGCGGGGCTGCCGAGAAGCTGCTGCCGAAAGGCAATGCCCGCCGCCGCTTCTGGAATGATTTCTTCTCTGGCGCTCCTGCGCGCGCGGCCGAAGCCGGCCAGCTTTCGCAGGCGCATGAAGCTGCCGTCGATCTTCTGCTGTCGGACACGCCCGCTTGCGGTCACATCGCGCTGGTTGGCGCCGGTCCGGGCGCCGAGGATCTTTTGACCTTGCGGGCCCATCGTCTGCTGATGGAAGCCGATGTCATCGTCCATGACGCGCTGGTGCCCGAGGCGGTCGTTGCCATGGGGCGCCGCGATGCCGAGCGCCTGCCGGTCGGAAAACGTAAGGGCTGCCACACCAAGAGCCAGGCTGAGATCAATGCGCTGCTGGTCGAGCTTGGTCGTGAAGGCAAGCGTGTCGTGCGGCTGAAGTCAGGCGATCCGCTGGTGTTCGGCCGGGCCGGCGAAGAGATGGCGGCACTTCGTGATGCCGGAATCGGCTATGAGGTGGTTCCGGGTGTCACCGCGGCCTTTGCTGCCGCCGCCGATTTCGAACTGCCGCTGACCTTGCGCGGTGTCTCCTCGTCGATGGTGTTCACCACCGGCCACGACCTCAAGGGCAATTCGCTGCCCGACTGGGCCAAGCTCGCCATTTCCGGCGCCACCGTTGCCGTTTATATGGGCCGCTCGGTGGCCGCCGAGGTTGCCGGACGGCTGATCGAGGCCGGTCTGTCGCCGGACACTGCGGTGGCCGTGGTCGAGAATGCCAGCCTCGCCAACCGGCGTCGCTTCCACGGCACGCTTGCCGACCTGCCGTCGCTGGAAGCGCGCGCCGATCTTTCCGGCCCGGTCATGACCATCATCGGCGATGCGGTCGCCGGCGCCAATTTTGAGCGATCCGAGCCGCTGGCGGCACACAGGCATGAAGGTGCGTCCAGTTCGATCGCCGAAGGAGTTCAGCCATGAAGATACTGACCGCCAACCGCCTCACCGACGGCATTGCTGTCTGGTACGCCGATGGTGGCTGGGCGGAGACGGTGGACCATGCCGACCTCGCCGATGACAAGGCAGCGGAGGATAGGCTCGAGGCGATCGGCGCCAAGGCCTATGCCGCCAACGAAGTGGTCGACGTCAATTTGATCGACGCTGAAGTCGTCAACGGTGTCGTCCAACCGGTGCGGCTGCGCGAGAAGATCCGCGCTGCCGGCCCGACCATTCGCAACGATCTCGGCAAGCAGGCTGCGCGGGCAGCATAACCAAGACACCAGGCATGGGCGGACGCGCCCTGAAAGACCAAGCATGTACCGTTACGATGAGTTCGACCACGATTTTGTCCAGGCCCGCGTCGCCGAGTTCAGCGACCAGGTGCAGCGTCGTCTTGCCGGCGAGATCACCGAGGACCAGTTCCGGCCATTGAGGCTGATGAACGGCGTCTATCTTCAACTGCATGCCTACATGCTGCGCATCGCGGTGCCTTACGGCACGCTGAACGGCAAGCAGTTGCGCATGCTTGGTCACATCGCCCGCAAATACGACAAGGGCTACGGCCATTTCACCACCCGCCAGAACATCCAGTTCAACTGGCCGGCGCTGTCGGACATTCCGGCGATCCTGGCGGATCTCGCTAGCGTTGAGATGCATGCCATCCAGACCAGCGGCAATTGCATCCGCAACGTCACCGCAGACCATTTCGCCGGCGCTGCCGCCGACGAAGTCGCCGATCCGCGTCCCTACGCGGAAATCCTGCGCCAGTGGTCGTCGGTGCATCCGGAATTCTCGTTCCTGCCGCGCAAGTTCAAGATCGCGGTGACGGGTGCCGAGCGCGACCGCGCCGCCATTCAGACCCACGACATCGGCCTGCACCTGAAGAAGAACGCCGCCGGCGAACTCGGTTTCGCCGTCTATATCGGCGGCGGCCAGGGCCGCACGCCGATGGTTGCCCGCAAGATCCGCGACTTCCTGCCGGAAGCCGACCTTCTGTCCTACTGCACGGCGATCCTGCGCGTTTACAACCTCTATGGCCGCCGCGACAACAAGTACAAGGCGCGCATCAAGATCCTCGTCCATGAGACCGGCGTCGAGGAGATCACCCGCCAGGTCGAGGCCGAGTGGCAGGAGTTGAAGGACGCCGAGCTGAAGCTGCCGGAAGCCGACATCCGCGCCATCGAGGCCTATTTCGCGCCACCGGTGCTCGCTGGGCGGCCGGAAGGCGACCAGGCGGTCAAGCTGGCGCGGCTCGATTCCAAGGGGTTCTCGGAGTGGCTCGACCAGAATGTCGTGACGCACCGCCATCCCGACTATGCGGCGGTGACGATCTCGCTGAAGGGCATCGGCGAGGTGCCCGGCGACGCCTCGGACAGCCAGATGGAAGCAATCGCCGACATCGCCGAGAAATATGGCTTTGACGAACTGCGCGTCAGCCATGAGCAGAACCTGATCCTGCCGCATGTGGCCCGCGCCGACCTCAAGGCGGTCTATGATGCGCTGGTCGGCATCGGCCTGGCGACGGCCAATTCCAATTTGATATCGGACATCATCGCTTGCCCGGGCCTCGACTACTGTGCGCTGGCCACGGCGCGCTCGATCCCGATCGCGCAGGAAATCTCGCGCCGCTTCGCCTCGCTTGAGCGGCAGCGCGAGATCGGCGAACTGAAGCTGAAGATCTCCGGCTGCATCAACGCCTGCGGTCATCACCATGTCGGCCATATCGGCATCCTCGGGGTCGAGAAGAAGGGCTCTGAGCTCTATCAGGTGACGCTGGGCGGCTCGGCCGACGAAAACACCTCGGTCGGCGAGATCATCGGCCGCGGCTTCTCGTCGGAAGAGATCACCGACGCCATCGAGCAGATCGTCGAGACCTATCTCGGCCTCCGGCTCGACCCACAAGAGAAATTCATCGACGCCTACCGCCGAGTCGGTCCCGCGCCGTTCAAGGAGGCGCTCTATGCTGGCGAAGCCAAGGCCGCTTGACCGTATTGGAGACGTCGATGACGGTATCGCCGCCAAAGCGGCGGGGCTCGATGCGCTCTATGGTCATCTGAAGCCGATCGAGATCATCGAACGCTCGGCCCGCGAACTGTTCCTCGACGAGATCGCGGCGGTGTCGTCGTTCGGCGCGGATTCGGCTGTGCTGCTGCACATGATCGCCAAGATCGACCGGACGCTGCCGGTCATTTTCCTCGACACCGGCAAGCATTTCGAGGAGACGCTCGGCTATCGCGACGCGCTCGCCGCCGATTTCGGGCTGACCAACATAAGGGTGATCAAACCCGAGGAAGCAGCACTCGAACGGATCGATCCGACGGGCAATCTGCATCAGAGCAACACCGACGCCTGCTGCGACGTGCGCAAGGTGGAGCCGCTGGCGCGCGGTGTCGCGCCATTTCGTGCCTGGCTCACCGGCCGCAAGCGTTTTCAGGCCGCGACGCGGGCGGCGCTGCCGGTGTTCGAGGCGGTCGGTCCGCGCATCCGCATCAATCCGCTGGCGCATTGGACGACATCGGACCAGGCGGACTACATGCGCGCGCATGCGCTGCGCGAAAATCCGCTGGTCGCCTATGGCTATCTGTCGATCGGCTGCTTCCCGTGCACGCAGCCGGTGCAGCCGGGCGAGGACGCGCGCAGCGGCCGCTGGGCCGGTCACGCCAAGACCGAGTGCGGCATTCACCTGTCGGGGCTGGAGAAGTCGCTGACCGACGCATCCCTTTAGGATATGCTGATATTCAGGTTAGGCTGGCCTGCAAACGGCAGCTTCCTGCGCTTCCGGTGCTCACGTACTTCAAGTACGCTCCGCTCCGGTTCTCGGAAGCCGCCATTTTCGGCGCAGCCTGACCTGAATCTCAACACATCCTTGGTTCGTTTGACTATTTAGGAACTTTTTGATGACTGAACCGACGACAGCGGAGACCCGACTCTGGACCCCTGCGGGTTTTCACGAGGATGAGTGGACGCATGCCGAAAGCGCCGATGCGCTGTCCGGCAACGGCCGCTTCATCCTGCCGTTGCAAGTCTTCCTCGATCTGGATCCGGAGGTGCGCCGCTCGGCCAAGGAACGGCTCGGCGTCCTGCTGCAGCCTGGTGATCAGCTCGAGAAGATTGCCGACCTGCTCGACCAGCTGTCGCTGGTGGCATTGGCCTTCCCGGCCTTCAGCGACGGCCGCTCCTTCTCCAAGGGAGAACTGCTGCGCGGCCGCTACCATTTCGAAGGTGCCGTTCGCGCCACGGGCCAGGTGCTGGTGGACCAACTGCCGCATATGCTGCGGCTAGGCTTCGACGAGTTCGAGATTTCCAATGCGGTGCTGTTGAAGCGCCTGGAGGAGGGCCGCACCGGCGGATTGGGGCTCTACTACCAGCCAGCCGCCGTGCCGGAACCAAAAGGCCCGAAATACTCCTGGCGGCGCGTTCGCAGCAGCTGACGTAGCGGTAATTCCGCGCGTCTTTACATCAGCCGTGTTCAGGCCTTCTCTTGATCATCCGGATGGAAAATCCGTGGACGATTGGGGAGGGGTCTTCATGCGTTACGACTATGTCATAGCCGGCGGTGGGTCCGCCGGCTGTGCGCTTGCCGCACGGCTTTCGGAAGATCCCTCGAATACGGTCTGCCTGATCGAAGCTGGCGGCGAGGGCAGGGATATGCTGATCCGTGCTCCGGCTGGCATTATCGGCATGCTTTCCGGCCGGCCCAGGATCAACAACTGGGCCTTCGAAACCGTGCCGCAGCAAGGTCTTGGCGGCCGCAAGGGCTACCAGCCGCGCGGCAAGGCGCTGGGCGGCTCCAGCGCCATCAATGCAATGCTCTATGTCAGGGGCCATCGCAGCGACTATGACGAATGGGCAAATCTGGGCTGCGAGGGCTGGTCGTGGGATGAGGTTCTGCCCTATTTCCGGCGCGCCGAGGGCAATGAGCGCGGCACTGATGCCTTGCATGGCGGGGACGGCCCACTGAAAGTGTCGAACCAGCGCTCGCCGAGGCCGATCGCCAAGGCCTTCCTAGAGGCTTGTGCCGAAAACCAGATTCGCGCCTCGGACGATTTCAACGGACCGGAACAAGAGGGCGCCGGCTATTTCCAGGTGACCCAGTTTGCCGGTGGCGCCCGTAATGGCGAGCGCTGTTCGACTGCCGCCGCCTATCTCCATCCGGTGATGCAGCGGACCAATCTGACCGTGATCACGCGGGCGCACGCCACAGGCATCGTCCTTGACGGCAAGCGCGCCACCGGCATCCGCTACCGGACACGCAAAGGCGAGGCCGTGGCACAGGCGTCGCGCGAGGTGATCCTCTGTGGCGGTGCCTTCGGTTCGCCGCAACTTCTGTTGCTGTCGGGTATCGGCCCGGCGGCCGAACTTGCCGTGCATGGCGTTCCCGTCGTCCACGAATTGCCGGGCGTCGGCAAGAACCTGCAGGACCACCTCGATTTTATCGTCGGCTGGAGATCGAAGGACACCGATATGCTCGGTATGAGCCCGCGCGGCGCGTGGGGTTTCCTCAGGCATATCGCGCAGTGGCGGCGGGATGGAACCGGGCTGATCGCCTCGCCGTCGGCCGAGAGCGGCGCTTTCGTCAAATCCGACCCGGCGCTTGAGCGCCCTGACCTGCAGCTGCAATTCGTCATCGGGCTCGTCGAAAACCATGCGCGCACGCTGCACTACGGCTTCGGCTTTTCCTGTCATGTCTGCATATTGCGACCGCACTCGCGTGGCGAGGTTGGGCTGGCCAGCGCCGATCCACTTGCCGCGCCACGCATCGATCCGCGCTTTCTCGGCGACCAGCGCGATGCGGAACTGCTGCTGAAAGGCGTGAGGATCACCCGGCAGGTGCTGGCTTCGCCGGCGCTGACGCGCTACCGGCACAAGGAAATGCACATCGCCGGCGAGCCGAGCGATGCCGATCTGATGACCCATATCCGTACCCGCGCCGACACGGTCTATCACCCGGTCGGCTCCTGTCGGATGGGGGTCGACGAGATGGCGGTGGTCGATCCGCAACTCAAGGTGCGCGGGCTTGAAGCCTTGCGTGTCGTCGACGCCTCGGTGATGCCGACACTGATTGGTGGCAACACCAATGCCCCAACCATCATGATCGCCGAAAAGGCCGCCGACATGATCAGGGCTGCCTGATCGGAGCTCCAGGCCGCGGCGCCCATGGCGCGGCGGTCTTTTTGTTGTGACGCAATTGCCCAGGGAAAACGCTACGCGTTTTCCCTGGAAAACCGTTCACACTTCTCCTGGAATTGCTTAAGCCGCCGCCCGTGCCTCGCGGAACGACACCAGCTTGCGGCGGTTTTCGTCCCACAATGCCAGTTTGACGCAGCGCAGGCTTTCGAGCAGCGTAACCCGGCCTATGTCGCGCAACTCGGGATAATCCCGCAGCACTTCCTGCAACCGGTAGCACGGCACCTTGGCCGAGAGGTGATGGACGTGATGGACACCGATGTTGCCGGTGAGCCAGTTCAGCACCGGCGGAAGGTCGTAATACGACGATCCGTGCAAGGCGGCGTGCTGGAATTCCCAGTCGGCATCCTTCGCCCATTCTGTTTCCTCGAACTGGTGCTGGACGTAGAACAGCCAGATGCCGGCCGAACCGGCGAGGATGACGATCGGCAGGTGAACCACCAGGAAAGCGCCCGGGCCGACGAACCAGATAAGGACGGCTGCTGCGACCGCGATGCCAAGGTTGGTGGTCATCGACGACACCCAAGGGGTCAGGCCGCCGCGCATCATGCCGACGGGTAGCCTCTGCTCGAAGATGAAAAGCCAGATCGGACCGAGCCCGAACATCACCAGCGGATGGCGATAGAGACGATAGGCGAGGCGGCCCCGCCACGACATCTGCCGGTATTCTGCAACGGTCAGCGTCCGGATGTCGCCCATGCCGCGTTCGTCAAGATTGCCGGCGCTGGCGTGGTGCGTCGCGTGGGCGCGCCGCCAGCAATCGTAGGGCGTCAGCGTCAGGATGCCGAGCGCGCGGCCAATCCAGTCGTCCGCGTAACGATTGGCGAAGAAGGAGCCGTGGCCGCAATCGTGCTGGATCATGAAGATGCGCACCAGAAACCCGGCCGCGGGGAGGATGAGGACCAGTCCCCACCAATGGCCATAGGCATAAGCCGCCGAGGACAGTCCCCAGAGTATGGCGAATGGAATGAGGGTGATGGCGAGCTCGACGGCGCTGCGCCGCCTGTCAGGCTTCTTGTAGCGGGCAAGAATCTTCAACCAGGCGCGCTTGCTGTTGGCGACCGCCTCAGGGGAAATCATGTTCATCAGGAAGCATAGGCGGGGTGCCTCGCCGCCGCAAGGCAACATCACGCAAAATTACTGTGCGTAATTGTCGCGTGGCTTGGCGATCGAGCCTGCCAACCCGCCAACTCGACCTGCTGATGGCTCTGAGCGTCGGTTTTCCGCTGGTCGATCGCTATTCGCGATCGAGGATAGGGCAGCCGCGCTCGGTGCCAAAAGTCACGCGCACGCGGTCGCCGCCCTGTCTGCCGCGGACCGTGATCTCCCGGCGGCCGACGGACTCTATCCTTGCGCGGCGGATGCCCATTCGGTCCGCCTTGTCGAGAGCCCGGTCTTCGGTGCAGCCTCGTTGACGGCGGTCGCGCCGACCGTCGCGACGGGGGCCTTCGCAATCGTCGTAGGCCGGGTCGCAATCTTCCATGAGCTTCAGTCGCGGGCCATGTTTGCCCAATTGCAGCTGCAGATTGTCTGCTTGTGCCGGAAAGGCCGCCAAGGTGATGGCGCCGAGGCCGACAAACGCTATCAGCGATGAGGTGATTGAAACCTTGCGCATTTACGTCCTCCATTGAACCACAACACATCTATCCTTAGATGGTTCGGCTCTCCCCGGCTATTGCCGATAGGAGGTTTGCTGCCAAGATCGATTGTAGCGTTACGGCCGGCGCCAGCCGATGTCACCGCGCTCCGCCCCATCGAGGCGGTCGAGCAGTTCTCTGAGCCGGTCGGGGATGTCGGCCTCGGTGCGGAAGGCCGGCAAGGTGCGCAGGAAGCGGGTCACCGCCTCGGTGCCGAACTGGCGCCTGACCTCGATGGCCAGCCCCTCTGCCTTTTCGCCCATGTTGCGGGTCATCATCTCAAAATCCTGTGTCGGCTTCGAAACTCCTGCAGCAAGAGAATGGTTCCCCCATCATGCCTGTATGGCAAGCAAAGCCCGCGGTTAAGGTAAAATTTGAATTAAAGTCGAAATGTCTTGCCTGTCATTGCCCGGCCTTGGCCGGCGGCTTCCATAGTCGCTTACCCCTTGATTTTTGGCCGCCAAACATCGATATCGGGCACAAAATCCACATCATTCGAGATTGACGGGAAACGGCGATGAGCGACCAGGCAAAAGACGAACGCGCGCCCGATGAAGTCGAGGCGACCGAGCCCGCAGCCGAGCGCACGGAAGGCAGCACCGACGGCGACTATGAGGCTCTTGTGCGGCTGCTGAAGGAAAATGAAGAGCTGAAGGACCGCGCGCTGCGCGTGGCGGCCGAGATGGAAAACCTGCGTCGCCGCACGGCGCGCGATGTGCACGATGCGCGCACCTACGCGGTCGCGAATTTCGCCCGCGACATGTTGTCGGTATCGGACAATCTGCGCCGCGCGCTGGATGCGATTCCCGCCGAGGCCAAGGCATCGGGTGACGCCGGCTTCAAGGCGCTGATCGAAGGCGTCGACCTCACCGAGCGCGCCATGCTGTCGGCGCTGGAACGGCATGGGGTCAAGAAGCTCGCGCCGGAAGGCGAGAAGTTCGATCCCAATTTCCACCAGGCGATGTTCGAAGTGCCCAATCCGGATGTCCCGGCCAACACCGTGGTCCAGGTCGTGCAGCCGGGCTATTCGATCGGCGACCGCGTGCTGCGCCCGGCCATGGTCGGCGTCGCCAAGGGTGGTCCGAAGTTCGCCGCCGCTGAAGCACCGGTTGAGCCGGGGCCGGTGAACGAACAGGCTGAGAAGGATGCGTAGTTTTAGGGCAGTAAGGGAGTAAGGGAGTAAGGGAGTAGGGAAGCGTACCAACGGTGCGGCTTTGTGATAAACATACTCTCCTATTCCCCTATTCCCCTATTCCCTTACTCCCCTGGTCTGCATGAATGCCATCGCGCTTCTCGACTATGCCGGTGTCGCCGTCTTCGCGGCGACCGGGGCGCTGGCGGCTTCGCGTAAGCAACTCGACATTATCGGCTTCCTGTTCCTGGCCAGCGTCACCGGGATAGGCGGTGGCACGCTTCGCGACGTTATCCTCAACCTGCCGGTTTTCTGGGTCGCCAACTCCGGCTATGTGCTGGTCTGCGCCGCGGTTGCGGTGCTGGTCTTCTTCAGCGCGCATCGTGTCGAATCGCGCTGGAAGTGGCTGCTCTGGCTCGACGCCATCGGGCTCGCCGCCTTTTCGGTGATGGGCGCGGCCAAGGGGCTTGCGATTACCGGCTCGCCGGTCGTGTCCGTCATCACCGGCGTGCTCACCGCCACTTTCGGCGGCATTTTGCGCGATCTCCTTGCGGGCGAGCCATCGGTGCTGCTCAGGCCCGAAATCTACGTCACGGCGGCCCTTGCGGGTGCCGGCCTCTACACGCTTGGCGATCTTGCCGGACTGCCGCCGCTCGCCTCGAACCTCGCCGGCTTTGCGGCGGCGTTCCTCGTGCGCGGTGGTGCGCTCAAATTCGGCTGGTCGTTTCCGTCCTACAAGAGCCGACCCGGCAGGCGGCCGGAAGATATTTTGTGAAAGGAAGCGAATAGCGAATAGAGAGTAGCGAATAGGGGTTGAGCGAGATAGCTCCCGCTATTCGCTATTCGCTATTCGCCAGCGTCACGCAGCGAAGCGCTGGGCTTCGCCGCCATAATAGTTGACGTAGCGTGCGCCGATCTCCTTGACCGGCATCACGACGAACACATCGACCGTCGAGAATTCGCGATCGATGACGCAACCATCGCCGATGCGGGCACCGACGCGCAGATAGCCCTTGACCAAAGGCGGCATCGCGGCGATCGCCGCCTTGGCATTGACGGCCTCGATCGGCATCAGATCCATCGAGCAATAGCGCCCGGACACCGCGCGCACGTCCCAGGCCGAATTCGTCCGGCAGTGGTGGGCGAGATAGGTGAGCGCTTCGGCATGCGCCGCCGGCACGGTGCCGTGAAAGGACGCGCAGCCGGTCATCACACCGATTTCGTAATGATTGATGTAAGCCCAGATGCCTTGCCACAACGCCTCGATGGTGCGCTTCGAGCGGTATTCCGGCAAAACGCAGGAGCGGCCGAGTTCAAGGAAACGCTGGCCGGGGTGGCGGGCGATGAGCTTGGTCAGCTCGAATTCACCTTCGGAATAGAAGCCACCGGCCGTGGCCGCGATTTCTTGCCGCAGCAGCCGATATGTGCCGACGATGCGGCGATGTTCGGGACCGGAAAGCGTGGTGTCCAAAACCAGCAGATGGTCGCAGAGCGGATCGAACCGGTCGGCGTCCCGGCGGTCATGGGCCTGGAACAGGTCCTTCCTGGCGCCAAGTTCGTCGTAGAACACCCGGTAGCGCACTTCCTGCGCGGCCGCGATCTCGGCCTCGTTGCGAGCGAGCCGCACTTCAAGATTGCCTATACGGCCCAGCGCAGCGCCCTTTATGACGGAATCGACGTTACGTCCGGCAAGCAAGGCGCTGCTGGCGTTCGGCCGAGTGTCACATTCCGGCATAACTGTATGCACGAGTGATTCTCCTTCGAGCCATCCCTCTTGGCACGGGGATACGGTGTAGGTGCAACAGGATTGTGACAGTACCGTGATACGACGCCGTGGGCAATACTTCGTCGGCTGGCGAATACGATCAACCGGCTACGTTTAAGTGATCGCCCGTGCCGAATGGCGGTGGAAAGCTCAGGCCGCGACGACCTGCCCCTCGACGGCATTGACCAGCGCTTCGGGGTCGAGCGGTTTGGTGACAAAGCCGCTGGCGCCATGGGCCAACACCGCATGACGGGTCTTTTCCTGGCTGTCGGCCGACAGCACCATGATCGGCACCGGCCGCACGGCACTTTCTTCCTCATGGCGGCGGATGGCGGCGATCGCGTCCAGCCCGTCCATGACCGGCATGTGCAGATCCATCAAGACCACGTCGAAGCGGTCCTTGTGCGCGGCGCCGGTGACAGCCTCGACGGCGGCCTTGCCGTTGCCGACCACCTTGACGCGATGCCCGGCCTTCAGCAGCGTGGCGCGGGCCAGCATGGCGTTGATGTCATTGTCCTCGGCGATCAGCACCGACAGGCCGCGCTGGCGGTTGCCGACGGCCCGCAGCGACGGTGCGCCGCGCTTTTCCGGCGGCGGCGGGCCGAGGCTCGGAGCATGGCTGCTCAGCAGAACACGCAGAAGTGTTCCGCCACGCACCGGCCTGGCCAGGAAGGTTGCGTAGCCGCTGGCACGGAACTCGCCAAGCATGCCGCGATCGGTCGGCGCGATCAGCGTGATCGCCTCACAGTCGGAGAAACCGCTTTGGCGCAGGCGCTTGAGCAGCCTTCCGTCGCCTTCTTCCATCGCTGCATCGACCAGGATTGCATCGCAGCCGGCGGCGAAAGGCGCGGCCTGTGCGGCAGTGGTGGCGATGTCGACCGCGCCGCCATTGGCGCGGATGGTGCGGGCGATGGCGTCGGCCTCGACGGCGTTCTTCGACAGGATCACCGCGTGTCTGCCCGAGAGAGCATTCTGGTGGCCCTGCGGCGCTTCGGTGGCCGCTATCGCTGGGATTTCGAAGACGAATTCGGATCCCTGGCCGAGCCGGCTCGATACCGAGATCGTGCCGCCCATGGCGGCCACCAGGCGTCTGGAGATGGCAAGGCCGAGGCCGGCCCCGCCATGTGTGCGTGTCGACGTGCCGTCGGCCTGCTCGAATTCCTCGAAAATCCGCTCCAGGTCGGCGTCACGCAGGCCCGGACCGGTATCGGCGATGGTGAAGCATATGCGGTCGCTGGTTTCGGTGCGTGCGCGTGCTATGCTCACCAGCACGCCGCCGCTGTCGGTGAACTTGATGGCGTTGCCGATGAGGTTGAGAAGCACCTGCCTGACCTTGCCCGGATCGGCGGTGATCAATTGCGGCACGTCGGGTTCGACATGGCAACCCAGTCCGATATCCTTGGCGAAGGCGCGCGCTGCCAGCAATTCGATGATGTTGTCGGCGATCTCGCGCACCGACATCGGCTGCGGCTCGGGGTCGAAACGCCCGGCTTCGATCTTGGAATAGTCGAGAAGATCCTCGATCAAGGCAAGCAATGCGCTGGCCGAGGTCGAGACGGCGCCGACATAGGTCTGCTGCTCCGGCGACAGGCTGGTGTCGGCGAGCAACCTGGCCATGCCCATAATGCCGTTCATCGGGGTGCGGATTTCATGGCTGACGGTGGCGAGGAAGCGCGATTTGGCCTGGCTTGCATATTCGGCCCGTTCGCGTGCGGTGATCAGCGACGATTCGGCGCGTTTGCGGGCGGTGATGTCGCGGGCGATGGCGCGGTGTGAAACGGCGCCGCTGTCCTTGTCGCGCACCGACAGTTCGATCCAAGAGAACCAGCGCTGCCCGCTCGGCGTGCTGATGGAGACATCGGTGGAACTCAGACACTCATGGTCGGAAAAGGCGGCATCGGGAACCATGCCGACCTCGATGCCCAGTTCTGCCAGGGTCTTGCCGGCAAGGTCGCGCTGGTCGACCTCGACGAGATCGGCGAAGACCTTGTTGGCATAGACGATGTAGCCGTCGCGGTCGCGATGGATGACGAGATCGCCAAGCGCGTCGATCAGGCCGCGAAAGCGCTCGTCGCTCTCCTGCATCTCCCACATGCGGTCGGCCAGCGTCTCGATCTCGGCGCGGCTGCGGGCAGTGGTTTCGTCAAGAAGGGCGGAGGTGCGATGTTCGCTCCGCCTGGCGCGCAGATGCAAGGCAAGGCCGGCAAGGCCGGTTGCCAGCAATGCGACGCTGATGAAGATCGGTGCCCCGGTCAGATGCGCCAGCCCGGCCACCAACACGATGGCGACGAATGTCAGAAAGGGCAGGCTTTCGCGCCTGGAGAATTCCGGCTCGGGCACCAGCGGCGGCGCGGCGACGAAGCGCCGCGTCGACGCCGGCGGGAGCACCGCATCGACGTCGTCGCCAGTGTCCGCCTGTTGGCTGCCGGATTCCGCGATCATGCGAAATCCTTGCCAGACAGAGATTATGGAAAATTGCGGCGGATCGTTCGAATTTTAGCGGATGAGCGCTTTTTGCCGAGGCGCGGCGGGTTTGCCACCAGATCTGGCGATTCCATGCCTTCCGGCAGTTGGGCGGAGTCACATATCCACGACGACGCGGCCGCGGATCTTGCCGTCGACGATGTCGCGCGCGGCATCGACGATGCCGTCGAACCCGATGGTGCTGGACAGGCTGGCGAGCTTCTGCAGATCGAGGTCGGTGGCGATGCGGCGCCATGCTTCGAGGCGGACTGCTTTAGGCGCCATCACTGAATCGATGCCGAGCAATGAGACGCCGCGCAGGATGAAGGGCGCGACGCTGGTCGGCAGGTCCATGCCGCCGGCCAGGCCGCAGGCGGCGACCGCGCCGCCATAGGAGGTCATCGAGAGCACATTGGCCAGCGTGTGGCTACCGACTGCGTCGATGCCGCCGGCCCAGCGCTCCTTGGCCAGCGGCTTGGCCGGCTGGGCAAGCTCGTCGCGCGATATCACTTCGGCGGCGCCAAGATCGATCAGAAAGGGGCTTTCGGCATTGCGGCCGGTGGAAGCAATGACATGGTAGCCGAGGCTGGACAGGATCGAGACCGCGACCGAGCCGACGCCGCCGGCCGCCCCCGTCACCACCACCGGGCCGCGATCGGGCAGGATGCCGTGCCGTTCCAGGGCCATGATGCAGAGCATGGCGGTGTAGCCTGCGGTGCCGACGGCCATCGCGTCGTGCGGGCTGATGCCTTGCGGCAGCGGCACCAGCCAGTCACCCTTGACGCGGGCACGGCCTGCATAGGCGCCGAAATGGGTTTCGCCGACGCCCCAGCCGTTCAGAATGACCTTGTCTCCGGTGCGCCAGTCGGGATGCGAGGACGAGACGACGGTGCCGGCGAAATCGATGCCCGGCACCAGCGGCCAGCGGCGGATCACCGGCGCCTTGCCCGTGATCGCCAGGCCATCCTTGTAGTTCACCGTCGTTGCCTCGATCGCGACGGTGACATCGCCTTCCATCAGGTCGGCCTCGGTGAGATCGGTTACGTTGACCGACTGCTTTTTCTCGGCGTCACGCGAAACGAGGATGGCTTTGAAGGTTTCGGACATGTCTTTCTCCGCGATCTTGTTTGGCGACATGAACTGTGCGGCGATGGCCGCACGGGGTCAATCCTTGGAAGGCCTGGCTTTGGGTTCGCGTCCCCAGCCGAACAGCTCGTCGAAGACGACCAGTGCCGCGCCCACCGAAATGAAGGCGTCGGCAAGGTTGAAGACGGCGAAGGACCACACCGGCGTGTGAAACAGGATATAGTCGATGACGTGGCCGTAGACGGCGCGGTCGATCAGATTGCCCAGAGCGCCACCGACGATCAGCGCAAAGCCGGTGCGGGCAAGGATCTGGGACGGCGCGATCCGCGTCGCCAGGAACAGCACGAAGGCAACGACCGCGAGCGAGATGACGATCAACCCGGTGTCGCCGAAGGACGAGAACATCGAGAAGGCGATGCCGGTATTGTAGGTGCGGAACAGCGCCAGGAAGGGCAGCAGATCAACCTTCTCCTGAAAAGGCAGATCGGCCTCGACCAGGTATTTTATCCACTGGTCGAGCGCGATGGCCGCGACGACGAGCAGTGCGTAGGGAGACCATGATCTCACGGGCGGGCAACCTTCATTGCTGGTCCAGGATTGGCTCGAGCTTGAGCGCGCCGCGCCGGATCTCGAACAGCATGATGCCGGTGGCAACGGCCAGATTGAGCGAATCGGCACGGCCGGCTTGCGGAATCCTGAGCAGCCTGTCGCAACTCGCAGCCAGGCTTTCGGGCAGTCCCTGCTGCTCGTTGCCCATCATCAGCAGCACGGGCCCGCGGGAAAAATCGACCGAGCGATAGTCGACGGCGCCTTTCAGGTGGGTGCCGACGACTAGCCCTGAGAAGCCGCCTCGCCAGGCAAGGAAAGCCTCGGTTGTCGCCTTGGCCACCGGCACGGCAAAGATCGAACCCATGGTGGCGCGCACCGTTTCCACGGAGAACGGATCAGTGGTATCGCCGACCAGGATGACGCCTTTGGCGCCGACTGCATCGACGGTGCGGATGACGGTGCCGAGATTGCCGGGATCGCGTACCCGGTCGAGCGCCACCCAGACGTCGCCATTGTCGGCGCGCACATCCTTCAAGGCGAGGAATTTTTGGGAAAAGACGCCCACCACCATTTGCGGATTGTCGCGACGGGTGATGGCGACCAGCACCTTTTCCGACACTTCGAGCACCATGCCGCCGGCGGCAACCGTGCGTGCGGCCACCTTCTCCACCGCCGCGTTGCCGCGCCCGGCCTTGGCGAAAACCAATGTCCTGATCTGCCAGCCGAGATCGAGCGCATCGATGACCAGCTTCAGCCCCTCGGCCATGAAGGCGTTCTGCTGGTCGCGGAATTTCTTCTGAGCGAGCGCCTTGATGTCCTTGACCAGCGGATTGGCGAGGCTGGTGACCTCCTTCACCTGGCCAGGTGCGCCTGCATGCCGCTCGTTCATTCAGCCACCCAACGCGAAAACAATGAAGTCGAGAGCGCCCGGCCGGCGGACTTTTCACGGATGATCAGCTCACCCGATTCAATCTTGCCGCCCATGCCGGCAAAGGTATCGCGCATCAGGGCGTGGATGGCGAAGAAGGAGGCGCGGATCGAATAGGCGGTCAGCACCACGGCAAGCGGCTTCGGCGTCAGGATCGCCCGGCAGAGATCGGTCAAATCGGGCAGGTCCTCGAACAATTGCCAGACCTCGCCCTTGGGGCCACGGCCATAGGCCGGCGGGTCGAACAGGATGATGTCGTAGCGGCTGCCGCGGCGCTCCTCGCGCTCGGCGAATTTGACCGCGTCGTCGACGATCCAGCGGATCGGCTTGCTGCCGAGGCCGGCCATCTCCTGGTTTTCACGGGCCCAGCCGATCGCTTTCTTCGAGGCATCGACATGGGTGACCTCGGCGCCGGCGCGAGCCGCCACCAATGAGGCGAGACCGGTATAGCCGAACAGGTTCAGCACCTTGACCGGCCGCTTCGCCGCCGCGATCAGCCCGGCCATGTGATCCCAATGGGAGGCCTGCTCGGGAAAGACGCCGACATGACGAAACGAGGTGAAACGGCCGAGATAGTCGATGCCGTCATGCTTCATCGGCCAGGTCTCGCCGAGCGGCAGCTTGGGGAAACGCCAGCGGCCGATGCCCTCCTCGTCGGTGTCGCCGGTGAAGACGGCGTCGGCACGCTCCCATTCCTTTGCCGGCAAGGCCTTTTGCCAGATCGCCTGGCCCTCGGGCCGCACGATACGGTAGGGGCCATATTGTTCGAGCTTTTGGCCGGTGCCGCTGTCGAGCAGCGCATAATCGGCATTGGGCGCCACTTCCAGGATCACGGGAAGATGTTCGGCGGGCAGAGCGCCTTCGCGGCGGGCCAGGATGCGCGGCGCCGAGTTCGGTTCGGAACGACTTTCCGTCTTCGCCTCATGGCGCTCGCGCGGTGGCGCTTCCAGTCTGGCGGGAGCCTGGCCGGGACGCGGACGTGACACGTCCGCCGCACCCTTCGCGGATGGATGTGGACGGTTGTCGCGGCGTTTGTCGCGAAAAGACTTCAAGCGGGGGCAACTCCGAACGGCGTGGCCGCTTTTGACATAGGGCAACCGGCTTCGCAACCAACTCCGACAGGTCGGCCTCTCCGGTTCAGGTTGGCCGCGATGGACCAATGTCAAGGAAACAGGCAAATCTACCGGATGTCCCGTTCCGAACGCCTGCTCGACCTGATCCAGTGCCTGCGCCGGCATCGCCGGCCCGTGAGCGGACAGGCGCTGGCCGATGAACTCGGGATTTCGATTCGCACACTCTACCGCGACATCGCCACGCTGCAGGGCCAGGGCGCGCCGATCGAGGGCGAGGCGGGTGTCGGTTATGTGCTCAAGCCCGGCTTCATGCTGCCGCCGCTGATGTTCAGCGATGAGGAGATCGAAGCCATCGTGCTCGGCTCGCGCTGGGTCGCCAAGCAGCCGGACCAGCGCCTCTCGGCCGCCGCTGCCAACGCGTTGGCCAAGATCGCGGCGGTCCTGCCGGACGATCTGCGCGAGGATCTCGACGCGAGCACCCTGCTGGTCGGCCCTCCCGCCACGGCCATCGAGACCATCGACCTTGGCCTCGTACGGCAAGCCATCCGCAACGAGCGCAAGCTCGGCTTTCTTTACCGCGCCGCCGGCGGCGCTGCGTCCGAGCGTGTCGTGTGGCCATTTGCGCTGGGCTTCTTCGACAAGGTGCGGGTGGTGGTGGCGTGGTGCGAGATGCGGCACGATTTCCGGCATTTTCGCGCCGATCGCATCGCCGAACTCCAAGCAACGGACACGCGCTATCCGCGTCGTCGCCAGGCGCTGCTCAAGGAATGGCGGGCAACGCTCGACAAGCCGCGTGGTTCGAGATGACTGCTGCCATGATCTGACAGTAGCTCATCTTATGGTCGCCAAGTCGAAGCACCGAACCTTGGAGAGCAGATATGGCCACCCGAATTTCATCATCCTCTATGTCGACCAGCCGCTTGAGAGCGGCGCCTTCTACAGCGCGCTGCTCGGCCGTGAGCCGGTCGAAAGTTCGCCGACCTTCGTGCTGTTCGTGCTCGATGCCGGCTTCAAGTTCGGCCTGTGGTCGCGCCATACGGTGGAGCCGGCAGCCGCCATGTCAGGCGGTGGCGCCGAAATCGTCTTTGCGCTGGATACGCCCGATGCGGTCGATGCCGCCCATGCCGACTGGTCCGGGCGCGGGCTGAATATCCTGCAGACGCCAACCGACATGGATTTCGGCCGTACTTTTGTCGCGCTCGATCCCGACAATCATCGCCTGCGCGTCTATTGGCTGTCCGATGGCGAACAGGCCAATGGTAACCAGAAATGAGCGCGTACTGGATCGCCGTGGCGTCGGCCGAACATGTCCGGCGGGGTCGCGCAGCCGGCTTCATGCAGGTCAACCACGGCAAGGCGGCACCGCTGCGTCGCGTCAAGCCAGGCGATGGCATCGTCTACTACTCGCCGAACACTGTTTTGGGCGAGAAAGATGGCCTGCGGGCCTTCACCGCGATCGGCATCGTGCGGGAAGGCGAGCCCTATCAGGGCGATATGGGCGCCGGCTTCACACCCTTCCGCCGCGATGTGGCGTGGGCCAAGGCCGAGGAAGCGCCGATCAAGCCGCTGCTCGACAGGCTGGACTTCACCATGGCCAAGTCGAACTGGGGTTATCAGCTTCGCTTTGGCCTTTTCGAAATCGGGGATCACGATTTTCGTGTGATCGCCGACGCGATGAGCGCCAAAATGGCTGTACCGGCGAACTAGGCCGTGAGCGCCTTGTAGACGGCAATGCCGGCGGCAAGATCCTCGAGCGCCGCGCCGACCGACTTGAACAGCGTGATCTCACCGGCGCTCTCGCGACCCTTCTTCTGGCCGCGCGCCAATTCGTGCAGATCGGCGACGATGGTTTCCGGCTTCAGCACGCCGGAGGCCAGCGGCTGGACGATGTCGCCGGCTTCCTTGGTGGCGCCGGCGCGGGTGTCGACATAGACGCGGGCGAGCCTGATCGCGTCGTCGTCGCTCTCGCGCATCGTCGGCGTAAAGCCTCCGACCAGGTCGACATGGGTTCCCGGCCGCAACAATGCGCCCTTGATCAGCGGCGTCGTCGTGATCGTCGCCGAGGAGACGATGTCGGCCTGCCCAAGCTCGGCATCGAGATCGCTCGCCGCGCTGGCTGCAAAACCCTCGGCGCGCAGATCGGCGGCGACTTTCTCGGCATTGGCCGGGGTGCGGTTCCAGATGCGGATGGTCTTGATCGGCCGTACGGCCGAGTGCGCCTTGGCGAGGAAGGGCGACAGCGCGCCGGCGCCGACCACCAGCAGCCGCGAGGCATCGTCGCGGGCGAGATAGGAGGCCGCAAGCGCCGAAGCACAGGCGGTGCGCCACTGTGTCAGCCGCTGGCCGTCGATCAAGGCCTCGGGTTCGCCGGTGGCGCCATTGAGCAGGAGATAGAGCCCCATCACCGCCGGCTTGCCGATGGCATTGTTGTCGGGGGACACGGTGACGATCTTGACGCCGATGTGACCACCGGTCGATGTGCCGGCCGCGTTGAGGTCGGTCCAGGCCGGCATCAAGAGCAGGGTGGAGGCCGCGCCATCTGGCCGCTCGATCGTATGATGATGCCTGACCGGCTGCACCGCACCGTCGCGGAACGCCGTGCGCAGCGTCTCGACCAGTCCGGCAAAGGTCAGCGCATGGTCGACCTCTGCGGCCGAAATGGTCAGCATGTAAAACTCCGTAGGGACAAAACCGCCGACGGGCGGCTCAAGCGGTCGGCTTCGGCAATGCGGACCCCTGGGCGGACCCTTGAGCGGACCCTTGGGTGGAGCCTGGGGCCGTTCCCGGAGCCTGGCTTTGCGGTACCGCCGGCGCACGGCTGACCGCCTGGCGCAGGTTCTCGGCCTCGACGCCGCGCTGGCGCGCCAGCTTGCGATAGCGGCCCTGCTTGACCCAGGTTGCCAGGCTGCCGACGATCATGCCGATGGCGAGTGCCAGGAACAGGAAAATGAACAGCGGCAAAGTCAGGGTCAGCTTCGGATTGCCGGGGTTGAACGGATCCAGTGTGAAGGCGACCAGTTCGCGGTTGGCAACGGCGAGCGCGATCAGGATGATCGCCAGGGGCACGAAGATCGCGATGAGCATGAAGCGATTGAACATGATGTTTTCCGTCGGAAGCTGGCCTGTCCGAAAGGCCGTCAGGCGCTGACGTCGCGCCTACTTGCCGCCGTTCAGCCTTTCACGCAGTTCCTTGCCGGTCTTGAAGAACGGCACCCATTTCTCCTCGACCTCGACGGATTCGCCGGTGCGCGGATTGCGGCCGGTGCGGGCGGGACGATTCTTCACCGAAAAAGCGCCGAAGCCTCGCAACTCGACCCGGTTGCCTTCGGCAAGGGCGTCGGTGATTTCATCGAAGATGGCGCCGACGATGTTTTCGACGTCGCGCAGGAAAAGATGCGGATTGCGCGTGGCAATAATCTGCACAAGTTCGGACTTGATCATGAGACGGGTCCCCGTGAAAGCAGTGCGGTCAAAATTATGAGGATGATTTTATTTGCTTTTTTCACTTGCCCCAAACGGCGTCTCAAGGGTGCCAGACGGAAACGAGACCGTCAAGAAACAAGCGGTCGGCTCCGAGTTCATGGATGACGTCGCCGCTGTAGGCGGGCAGGCCGAGCGCGCTGCCGATGGTTTGCGCCATCGCTTTCGAGAACAGGAAGCCGCCGCGCTGTTCGGTATCCTTCCACTCGACGACCTTGAGCTTGGCATCGACGCCCTTGGTCGCCAGCCAGTCGACCGCTACCGCCTCGCCGCCGACGGCGTCGATCAGCCCGTTGGCAACGCCCTGACGACCGGTGAATATCGAGCCGTCGGCAAGCGCCAGTGCTTGTTCGCGGGTCATCTTGCGGCGTTCGGCGACGATGTCGACGAACCAGTTGTAACTGTCGAGGATGAGTTTGCGGACCATGGCGCGCTCGTCGTCATTGGTCGGCTTGAAAGGAGAGGGCGCGGCTTTCAGCGGCGAGGATTTCACTTCCTCCAGCTTGACGCCGAGTTTGTCCATCAGGCCGCTGACGTCGGGATACTGGATCAGCACGCCGATCGAGCCGACGATCGAGGTCTTGCGGGCAACGATGTGATCGGCGGCACTGGCGATCATATAGCCCGCCGATGCGGCGAGCGTGCCGACTTCCGCCACCACCGGCTTGTCGGCGGCCAGCTTGCGCACTTCTTCATAGATCGACTCACCACCGACGGTGGTGCCGCCAGGCGAATCGATCGACAGGATCACGCCTTTCACCTTCGATGAAAGGCGAATGGTTTCCAGCCGCTTGATCAGTTCCTCGTCCTCGGTGATCGTGCCTTCGATCTTGACCTTGGCAATATGGTCGACCGTCGAGCCGCCGAGATCGTCGCCATAGAACCAGGTTGAAAGCGCAATCACCCCAAGGGCTACGATGCCTATGGCGACGACGCGCCAGAATGTCAGCTTGCGCCGCAAACGGCGGCGGTCGATCAGGTCGTCGGCTCTCAGTGCCATGGTCAGCCTTTCAGTCGGCGGGAGGAGACGCTTTTAGACCATGATCCGCGCATCTGGAAGCAGTTCTCTTTTGCGTATGGCGAGACAAGTCAGCACCTGGACGTGAGGTGGCCATCCCCGTCGACAGTCGGCCAGCCTCGGCTAGGCGCTCTACAAGTATTGGTCTGCTCACATGTTTGTGCAATCGCCCCAGGTCGGCGACGAGACCGACGGCGGATAAATTTTACGCCGCGTGTCTGTTTCTGCTATGGAGAACACGCAGTTGTGCGGACCTCGTTTTCGTCTGTACAAAGGCGGCTGTCACATTTTTGCAGTTTTCGTGGGCTTGTGCTTGCTTGAAAGCGCCGGCGTCCCACCTATAGGCGGTGCTTAAGGGTGGGCAGGGTTAGAAGAAAGCAGTGAATGTTAGCGCGACCGATTGAACCGACCAACGCCGAGGCGGTGTTGGCTCCTCCGGCGGACGGCCGGACGCGCGGCGACGCTTTCGACCGTGCACAGCGTCATTCGCGCCGCGTGCGCGTTCTCAAATTTGCCGTGCCGGTGGCCGCGGCACTGATAGCGGTCGCTTTCCCGGTCTATTCCTATCTCGCCGCACCCGTCGCCATGAAGGTTCAGGCGGAAGGCACTGCCTTTTCCAACGGCAAGCTGGTGATGGCCAATCCCAAGCTCAACGGTTTCACCAAGCAGAAGCAGCCTTATTCGATGACGGCGCTGCGTGCCATTCAGGATGTCAGCACGCAAGGTATCATCGAGCTGGAAGGCATCGACGCCAAGGTGCCGATCGCGCCCGACAATGTGGCGGCGGTCAAGGCCTCGCACGGCACCTACGATCGCGACGGCAATACGATGAACCTGACCAGCGACGTGACGATCACTACGACCGACGGCATGCAGGCCAAGTTCAAATCGGTCTTCCTCGACATGGGCAAAGGCACTATGAAGACGGGAGATCCCGTCGATGTCAGCCGTGGCGGGTCGCGGATCACGGCGGATACGATGTCGGTCCAGGACAATGGCAAGGTTCTGGTTTTCGAGAACAAAGTGCGCGTCAACATCGATTCCACCGCCTTGAAGGCGGCACAGGGAAACAGCGGAGAAACCAATGCGGCTCAGTAGTTCGACGCGGCTCGCGGCTGCAACTTCAGCGTTGCTGCTGCTCGGACTCGTGCCGTCATGGGCGCAGACGACCAGTCAATCAGGCCTCAAACTGTCCGGCGACAAGCCGATCCAGATCGAGAGCGACAAGCTGGAAGTCCGCCAGGCCGACAGTGTCGCCATCTTCACGGGCAATGTCAGCGTCGTCCAGGGGCCGACATTGATGAAGGCCGGCAAGATGACGGTCTACTACGTCAAGGATCCCAACGCCGCTGCCAAGGGCACGGAGGCCGCGGGTGCGGCGATGACGGGCTCGGCCAACATCGATCACCTGGAGATCTCCGACAAGGTTTACATCAAGTCGGATGCGCAGGTCGCGACAGGCGATCAAGGCAGCTTCGATATGAAGAGCCAGGTGCTGGTGCTTTCGGGCAAAAAGGTCGTTCTGTCGCAAAACGACAACATTCTGGTGGGCTGCAAGCTTACCGTGCAGATGAAAAGCGGGCTGGCTCAGGTGGATCCATGCGCTGGGCAACGCGTCCAGATGTCGATCACGCCGCCGCCGAAATCGGGAGCGACGAACCCCTGATGGCCAGCCTGTCGTCGCTGACGGCGCGTCTTCCGGGACGGGCCGCCGGCAAGCTTTCGGCACCGGCCACGGTGACCGTAGATGCGGGAAAGTTCAAGGGAACCCTGATCGCCAAGGGGCTGACCAAGAGCTACAAGGGCCGCAAGGTCGTCAGCGGCGTCACCATCGGCGTGCGCGCCGGCGAGGCCGTTGGGCTGCTCGGCCCCAACGGCGCCGGCAAGACGACCTGTTTCTACATGGTTACCGGCCTCGTGCCGGTGGATGAAGGCACGATCGAGATCGACGGCTTCGACGTCACGTCGATGCCGATGTACCGTCGCGCACGCCTCGGCATCGGCTATCTGCCGCAGGAAGCGTCGATCTTCCGCGGCCTCAATGTCGAGCAGAATATCCGCGCGGTGCTGGAAGTGGTCGAAAAGGACCGCAAGGTGCGCGAGCGCAATCTCGACGAACTGCTCGAGGAATTCCACATCAGCCATCTGCGCAAGGCGCCATCCATGTCGCTTTCGGGCGGCGAGCGGCGACGCCTGGAAATCGCGCGAGCGCTGGCGACACGTCCGGCCTACATGCTGCTCGACGAGCCTTTCGCAGGCATCGATCCGATCGCCGTCGCGGATATCCAGCAACTGGTGCGCCACCTGACGGCGCGCGGCATCGGCGTCCTCATCACCGATCACAATGTGCGCGAAACGCTCGGCCTCATCGACCGCGCCTACATCATCCATGCCGGCCAGGTGCTGACCCATGGAAGGGCCGACGAGGTGGTGGCAAACCCCGATGTGCGGCGACTTTACCTCGGCGAGGGTTTTACGCTCTGAACGGTTCGTCGTTTCACGGAAAACGCCAATCCGCTCCGTCTTTTCGTCTTGACGCAATTCCCAAGGGAAAGCGCCATGCGCTTTTCCCGGGAAAGCCGTCTCTCACTTTTCCTGAAATTGCTCTGAGCGTGAAATTTGTTTCCTGACACGACTTTTGCGGTTCGCGCGGCGCTTTTTTCTCGATTTTGCTCCGGGATAACGCTCCGGTAAGCGCGTTTTGCTACCAATTGCCTTGACAAGCAAAAGCCGGGCCAGTTTTTATGGCCGGCTGCAAAATTCTTGCCCGGAAGTCGGGATGCGTAGACGAGGCGTTTGAAACCGAACCATGGCGTTGGCGGCCAAACTACAGCTACGACAATCGCAGTCGCTGGTGATGACGCCGCAGCTGATGCAGTCGATTCGGCTGCTGCAGTTCACCCATGTCGAGCTTGAGCATTTCATCGACGAGGAAATCGAGCGCAATCCGCTGCTGGAGCGCGCCGAGCCGCAGGACGATGCCGCCAGCGACCAGGCGCAGAAGATCGAGGCGGAGCCGCAAGCCACCGCCGAAGGCGACTGGTTCGAAAACGAGACGCAGTGGAGCGCCGAGGCGATCTCGGACAAGCTCGACACGTCGCTGGAAAACCTGTTCCCCGACGACCCGGGGACCAGCGAGCGACTCGGTCCCGACCTAACGGCACAATGGAAATCGGCTTCGGGCAATGGCGCGGGTTCCTCATCCGAGTGGTTTGACGCCGGCGATATGGCGACTGCTGCGATCACGCTGCGCGACCATGTCGGTGAGCAGGTGGCGCTAGCCTTCACTGACCCGGCTGCACGGCTGATCGCCGCCGAACTCGCCGACGGCCTTGACGAGACCGGCTATCTGCGTGCCGACCTGGTCGAGATCGCCGCTCGTCTCGGTGCGGATGCCGCTGCCGTGGCGAAGGTGCTGGCGGTGTGTCAAACCTTCGAGCCGGCTGGCCTGTTTGCCCGCGACCTGGCCGAATGCCTGTCGCTGCAACTTGCGGTGCGCAACCGGCTCGATCCGGCGATGAAGGCGCTGGTCGCCAATCTCGAACTCCTGGCACGACGTGACTTTCATGCATTGAAACGGATATGCGGTGTCGACGAGGAGGATCTGCTCGACATGCTGGCAGAGATCCGGGCGCTCGATCCCCGGCCGGGCATGGCGTTTTCGGGCGGCGCCAGCGACGCGATCGTCGCCGATGTCGAGGTGCGCGCGGCCAATGACGGCAGTTGGACGGTCGAACTCAATGCCGAAACGCTGCCGCGGGTCTTGGTCGACCATATCTATTTCGCCCAGGTCTCACCGCAGGCCAAGAACCAGGCCGAAAAGGATTTTCTGGCCGAATGCCTGCAGAATGCAAATTGGCTGACGCGCAGCCTCGACCAGCGGGCAAAGACCATCCTCAAGGTCGCCTCGGAAATCGTTCGCCAGCAGGATGCCTTCCTCGTCCATGGCGTGCGCCAGCTGAAGCCGCTCAATCTGCGCACGGTAGCCGACGCCATCGGCATGCACGAATCGACGGTCAGCCGGGTCACAGCCAACAAATATATGCTGACGCCGCGCGGCGTGTTCGAGCTTCGCTACTTCTTCACCGCCTCGATCGCCGCGTCGGGCGGCGGCGATGCGCATTCCTCGGAAGCCGTGCGTGACCGCATCAAGCAGTTGATCGACGAGGAAAAACCCGTCGACGTGCTTTCCGACGACGCGATCGTCGACATGTTGCGCGAAAGTGGCGTCGATATTGCAAGACGTACGGTCGCCAAGTACCGGGAAGGCATGAATATCCCCTCTTCGGTGCAGCGCCGACGCGAGAAACGGGCGATGGCCAGCGCCGGGCGCTGAGCGGGTCGATTTTCCACAGGCCGGCACTTCATTGACAAGCCGCGGTGAAGTGGCTAGAAGCCCGCCCGCATGAGACGGGCTAGATGCCCGCATGCGGATGGTCCGTCACGACGTTGGCCTCGGGACGGTCAAAGGGCGGCTTGTGATCAACCGGAAAGTTTGGATTTAAAATCGGCGCAAGTGACGCCGCAAAGCTTGTGCGCACGGATCACGAGTATAAACTCGGGCCAGTTTGAAGCCTGAGCAAGGAAGGTCAGTTTTCAGATGAATCTGCGCATATCGGGAAAACACATGGATATCGGCGATGCGTTTCGGACACGCATCAATGATCGCGTCGGCGAAGCGATCGGCAAATATTTCGATCGCGGCTTTGCCGGACATGTCACGGTCATCAAATCGGGCTCGCGCTATTCGGCGGACTGCATGATCCGGCTGGATTCCGGCGCTTCGCTGCAGGCCACCGGCGATGCCCAGGATCCGACGCTAGCCTTCGAGGCGGCGGCGGACCGTCTGGAAACCCGCCTGAGGCGCTACAAGCGCAGGCTGAAATCGCACAATTCGGGCGCCGCCAACGGCCAGCCGACCGACATCGCCTACACGGTGATGGCGCCGCTTGCCGATGACGACGAGGACATTCCGGAGAATTTCGCGCCCGCCATCGTCGCCGAATCAACCATGACGCTGAAGACCATGTCGGTGGCGTCGGCGGTCATCGAGCTCGACACCAAGGACAGCCCGGTCTTTGTCTTCCGCAATGCGGGAACCGACCATCTCAACATCGTCTATCGCCGACCCGATGGAAATATCGGCTGGATCGACCCGTCGACGACCAAGGTCGCGCAAGCGTGACGACAAGGGTCGCACAGTGACGACAAGGGTCGCACGGTGACGACAAGGTCGCACGGCAATAAGAGCCGGCCGCACGAGGGGTGGGGACTGGTGACGGCAGGCGAACAAGGGATTTTCTAGCATGGATCTGAGCGATCTTATCAACGTTCCGGCGATACTGCCGGCGTTGAAGGCGAACTCCAAGAAGCAGCTGCTGCAACTGCTGTCCGAACGGGCAGCGGCGATTTCCGGCATTCCGGAGCGGGAGGTGTTCGACACCATCCTGCAGCGTGAGCGCCTGGGTTCGACCGGCGTCGGCAACGGCATCGCCATTCCGCACGGCAAGCTGGCCGGCGTGAAGCGCATCGCAGGTGTTTTCGCCCGGCTGGAGACGCCTGTCGATTTCGAATCGCTGGACGATCAGCCCGTCGATCTGGTGTTTCTGCTGCTGGCGCCGGAAGGGGCGGGCGCCGACCACCTCAAGGCACTGTCGCGCATCGCGCGGGTCCTGCGCGACGCTGACACCGTGGCCAAGATCAGGGGTACGCGCGACGCCGCCGCTATCCACGCGCTTTTGTCGGACACCCAGGCTTCGCACGCGGCCTGAATTTCGAGAATGATATCGCTACAGGGCCGCCATGGGCGGCCCTTTCCGTTTCAGCCGGAAATCGCTGTCAGTGAATGGCGACGGTGGTCAGGTCGTTTTCCATGGCGCCGGCCAGAGCGCGGTCACGCGCATCGGAAAGCAGGATCGGCTGACCATTGGCGGCAAACAAGGCCCACAGTTCCATGCCGGGGGCGATTTCGCCGAGATTGGGGAAACGGCCGAGCAATTCGTCGCTCGAGACCTTTCTGAGATAAGCGACCGAGCCTTCGCCGAGATGAGCGAATTCGCCATTGGTCATGGTGATGTTTTCAGTTCTGGTCATTTCAAAGCCTCCTTGGCGCGAGGACGCCGCTCAAGGCCATCCCGCATGAGAGCCATTTCAATTTGCTGCATCGTGCTTTCGGAAAGTCGGAGCCGATTTCCGGCCGATGCAGTGGTAAAGATCAGTCTTTCACCGATATGTTTATTTTCCGTACCAGCCGTTCGGACTCCGGCCGATCGAGGTCGATCGACAAAAGACCGTTCTTCAACTCCGCCGCGATCACCCGCATGCCGTCGGCCAGCACGAAACAGCGCTGGAACTGGCGTGCGGCGATGCCGCGATGAAGAAATTCGCGCGCGGTGTCGTCGGTCTGACGGCCGCGCACGACCAGCTGGTTTTCCTCCGTGGTGACATCGAGATCGCTTTCGGCGAAACCGGCGACCGCCAATGTGATGCGCAACCTTTCGGTCTTGCCGTCGGCGCCGCTGAGGCGTTCGATGTTGTAGGGAGGGTAGCTGTCGCCGGATTTCGCCAGGCGTTCCAGGGTCTTTTCCATGGCGTCGAAACCAAGGAGAAGCGGGCTGGAAAAGGGCGTCATTCGGCTCATGTTACACTGTCCTCTCAAGAGCGACATAAAGTGGAAAAACCCAGATGGCATTTTTCCCGATGGCCTTGATATGGTCCGCCCCGCGACCAAGTTCAAGCCGTCAACAGACCCGCCCAAAAAGACCAGGCGTGGACTCACAGGAATGATCGACATGGCGCTTGAAACGGCGAGCAGATGCAAGGAGAAGCGCGCAGGTCGGGAATTGTCTTTCCCGGTCGAGCGGTTCGACATGGCAGCTCGCGACCGCTTCGGCGTCATTTGGATGTTTCGATCGGATCGGTTCAAGCCCACGACCTCGCCAAACAAGGAATTGAAATGCCCCAATCACGCAAGATCATCATCGACACGGATCCCGGTCAGGATGATGCCGTCGCCATATTGCTGGCGCTCGGCAGCTCCGAACTGGAGATCGTCGGCATATCAGCCGTTGCCGGAAACGTGCCGCTGAAGCTTACCGAAAAGAATGCCCGCAAGATCTGCGAGTTGGCTGGCCGTCCGGACATCAAGGTCTATGCCGGCGCCATCCGGCCCCTGATGCGCGAATTGGTCACCGCCGAGGAAGTGCATGGCAAGACCGGTCTCAACGGACCGCAATTGCCAGAACCGACGATGAAGCTGCAGGACCGGTACGCGGTCGATTTCATCGTCGAGACGCTGATGGGGGAAGAAAGCGGCACGATCACGCTTTGTGCGCTCGGCCCGCTCACCAACATTGCGCTGGCGCTGATCCGCGAGCCGCGCATTGCACCGCGCATCAAGGAAATCGTGCTGATGGGCGGCGGCTTCTTCGAGGGCGGCAATGTCACCCCGACCGCCGAATTCAACATCTATGTCGACCCGCAGGCCGCCGATGTCGTGCTCAAATCCGGCATCCCGATCGTCATGATGCCGCTCGACGTCACCCACAAGGCGCTGACCACCGCCAAGCGCACGCAAACCTTCCGCGCGCTCGGCACCAAGGTCGGCACCGCCACCGCCGAGATGCTGGAATTCTTCGAGCGCTTCGACGAGGAGAAATACGGCACCGACGGCGGCCCGCTGCACGACCCTTGCGTCATCGCCTATCTGTTGAAGCCTGACCTGTTCAAGGGCCGCAACTGCAACGTCAGCGTGGAAACGGCCTCCGAGCTCACCATGGGCATGACCGTGATCGACTGGTGGGGCGTTACCAAGCGGCCGAAGAACGCCATGGTGATACGTGACATCGATCACGACGGCTTCTTCGCGCTACTGGTGGAGAGGCTGGGGCGGCTCTAGGACCTCCATCCCTTGATGCATACGGTTCGCCCAGAGGCGCAGAGCTTCTGGGCGATACTCGACTACTGGCGGAGCAGGCGGTATGTTTCGGTGTCGTTGCGGCGATGCTGCCGCTCGACCGAGACCTTCGAGCCGATGGCTCGCGGCGCTGTCGCATCGCCGTAGACGAAGACCAGGCGGTCATTTTCGTCGAGGCGGATACCATACAAATAGCTGAACCCCCTGCCCGCCGAGCTTTCGGGGTCCGGAGTCGTGTTGAGAACGTTGACCACAGTACCGGTCAGGCGCTCGACATTGACGATGGGGCTGCTTTGCCTTGCAATCGGGATGCCGATCGCCAGTGCGCAGACGCCCACGACAAGGATGGTGACGAGAATGCCCCTGAGGTTCTCCTGCAGGGTCATCCAGGCAAGGGAATGCCGGGCCTTGGCCATGACGCTTATCCCCTAAGCAATAGGTAGGTGTCGGTGCCGTTCTTGTGGTGCCGGCGTTCGACCGAAACGCGGGATCCAATCACATGCGGCGTCTCGACCTCGCCATCGACAAAAACGATGGCGCCGCTGTCCTGGAGGCGGATTTGATATGTGAAATGAAGTCCCTGACCGACGGAGGCGTTCGGATTCATCGGCGTTGTGGCGTATTCGACAATGCCGCTAACCCGTTGCGTATCGATGATCGGGCTGTCCTGCCTGATTAGGCCAGGCAAGGTTTTCATGAGAGCGACCGCACAGAAGAAACTGACGCAAATGACAGCGTCTCGATATTCTTCCTTAAGCAGAAGCAGGCGATTCCGGAGAGAAAGCCGTGTTTGCCCCATGCGCTATATTCGCTAGTGGCAAACACCGCATTCAATAGATCGTGTTCAAAATTTTCAATGATTGCTGCTTTGGCTTGGGAAAAACATCAGCCGGCCGCCGCTCATCTTGAAACCGGTAAAAGACGAAGCCGTTTGCGCGCGTAACGCGCTCAAGTCTGATGGTTGAGCCGATCAAGCGTGGGCGATCGTCAGAAACGAGGACCGTCGAACCATCTTCAAGGGAACAGTTTTGACCGTCGCGTCGATCATTTCGACCGACCGGATCGGGCTGGCCCTATTCGTCCACTTGATGGGATCGACGATCAACACCGCCGCGAACACCGCGACAATGAGGACCACGCCCAGCACGTGCCCTTTCACATCCGCAAAAGTCCACGACATCGACGTGAATCCCCCAACCGCCGATTCATGTGGTAGACAGAAGGCCGACTTTCAATCGGCCTCCCTGTTTCAGGAAATTGCTGTTAGAGTCCCGGCTTGTCGGCGCGCTGTTACTTTGCCTTTGAAAGCGCCAGCCACAGGCCGCCGCCGACCATGAAGCTGCCGCTGATCCTCGACAAAAGCTTGATGCGGCCGGCCGACAGCAGGCGCCCGGCGCGGCCGGCGGCCAGCGCATAGGTCGAATCCGAGAAGGCGGCGAAGATCATGGCGGTCAGGCCCATGATGGCGATCTGCAGCGAATAGTTGCCTTGCGGCGAAATGAACTGCGGAAAGAAGGCGCCGAAGAAGATCAACGTCTTGGGGTTGCTGAGCGCCACCAGCAGGCCCTGCAGGAAGAAGCCGCCGCGCGGTTTCCTGGCCGTTCCATCGGCGTTCAGCGTGCCTTTGGAACGGAACATCTGCACACCCATCCAGATCAGATAGGCGGCGCCGATCAGCCGCACCCACTCGAACCAGTGGCCCATGCCCGAGATCAGTGTGTTGAGGCCGATGCCGACGATGGCGATCATCACGGCAAGCCCTGCCTGCGTGCCGGCGACATTGGCGAGACCGGCGCGGGAGCCATGGCGGATGCTGTTGGCGATGATCAGCGTGACCGTTGGGCCCGGCACCAGGATAATGACGATGCAAGCGAGGACATAGGCGGCGTAGAGTTCGAGCGACATGACTTTTCCCCAGGAATGCCGCCGATGCGGCGCGGCTTGAGAACAATCAATGCATAGCAGCGCAGCCGGTGCAAGCCGCTAACCAGCGCCCTGCGACACGCCAGTCCGCCCGGTTCAGGCGCCGGCCGGCCAGGGCAGCGTTGCCTCATAGGCGGCCGCCGCCTTCAGTACGGCGAGGTCGCCGCGCGGCCGGCCGATCAGTTGCATGCCCATCGGTCGGCCCCTATCGTCGAAGCCGACCGGCACGTTGGCCGCCGGGCAGCCGCCCAAGGTCGCGAAGGCGGAAACCTGCATCCAGCGGTGATAGCTGTCCATTGCGCGTCCGGCGACCTCACGCGGCCAATGCGTATCGACATCGAAGGGGAAGACCTGCGCGGTCGGCAGCGCAATCAGATCATAGCGATCGAAGATCGACAGCAGCGTGCGATGCCAGGATGTACGGGTCACGGAGGCGGCGCGGATCTGCGGCGCCGTCAGCCGCATTGCGTTCTCCACTTCCCAGATGGCTTCCGGCTTGAGCAGGCGGCGCTTCGCGGGATCGTCATAGTGGGTTTTGAGCGCGCAGCCGCTGCTGGCCTGGCGCAGCGTCACGAAGGCCTGCCACAGCGCTTCGAAATCGAAATCCGGCAGCAGGGGTTCGCTAGGGAAGGATGCATCCGCAAAGCGGCCAAGTGCCGCCTCGCACAGGCCGAGAATGCCTGTTTCAACCGGCAGATGACCGCCGAGGTCGCCGAGCCAGGCGATGCGGCCAGCAGTTGCCGGTATTCCAAGCCCTTCGAGGAACGAGCCGGGTTTCTCGTAGGACAATGGCGCGCGCGGGTGGTAACCGGCCTGCACATCGAGCAGCAGCGCCATGTCACGGACGTTGCGGCCCATCGGCCCGTCGACGCCCATCTGCGCATGGAAGACTTCTAAATCGGGTCCGCCGGGAACAAGTCCTTGCGACGGGCGGAAGCCAAAAACATTGTTCCAGGCGGCCGGGTTGCGCAGCGAGCCGCCGAAGTCGCTGCCATCGGCGACGGGCACCATGTCGAGCGCCAGGGCAACGGCTGCGCCACCGCTCGAGCCGCCGGCGGTCAGGGCCGGATCGAAGGCGTTCAGCGTCGGCCCGAACACGGCGTTGTAGGTGTTGGAGCCGAGCCCGAATTCGGGGACGTTGGTCTTTCCGATGATGATGGCGCCGGCATTGCGGATACGCTCGACGAAGAAATCGTCTTCCTGCGGCACGAAATCGGCGAAGATCGGCGAGCCGAAGGAGGTCCTGAGGCCCGTGGTCGAGGCGAGATCCTTGATGGCGATCGGCAGGCCGAAGAGCGGACCTGCCGCTTCGGCCCGCGACAGGCTGGCATCGGCCGCATTGGCTTCGCGCAGGATATCGGCGCGATCGCGCAAGGAGACGATGGCGTTGACCAGCGGATTGACCGCCTCGATGCGATCGAGGAATGCCGCCACCACCTCGCGCACGGAAAGCTCTCTCTCCCGGATCGCGCCGGCGAGTTCGACCGCGGACAGGCGGCAGATGTCGCTTGCCGGCTGCACGGCATGTTTCGTTTGAGGACGCAGCATTTTAATGGGTTTCCTGCAGCGCCTGATCGACGTCTTTGGCGAGCGGGATCGCCGGTTGGGCGCCAGGCTTCAGGCAGGCTAGCGAACCGGCCGCGCCAGCGCGCGCCAGCGCCTGTTCGAGCGCGAGGCCCGACGACAGGCTGGCGGCGAAATAGCCGCAGAACGTATCGCCGGCGCCGACCGTGTCGACAGGCGTTATCTTGCGCGCAGCAACGGCCAGGAAATCGCTCGGTGTCGCTGCCATCACGCCGTCGCCGCCGAGCGTCACGACGACGGTGCGGCCGGTCTTTCCGGCAAAGTCGCGCATGCGGGCCGCCCGGTCGCGGCCTTGCAGCGACAGCGCTTCGCCATAGAGGTCGAACTCGGTTTCGTTGGCGACGACATAGTCGGCCTTGTCGAGAAAGCCGGCTGCCTGCCCCTGGAAAGGCGCCGTGTTGAGCACGGTGATGGCGCCGGCCGCCCTTGCCTGGTCGAGGGCGGCATCGACGGTGGCCAGCGGAATCTCATTTTGCAGCAGCACGACGTCGCCTTTTTTCAGAAAGGCCTTGGAGAGATCGCCTGGCACCACGGAAGCGTTGGCGCCCGGCACCACGGCGATGATGTTTTCGCCGTCGTCGGCGACCATGATCAGTGCCGTGCCGGTCGAGGCATGAGTCTCGGCAACGCCGGACAGGTCGACCTTGCCGTCGCGCAGCAAGGCCAGTGCCTCGGCGGCGAAGCTGTCCCTGCCGACGGCGCCAACCATGCGCACCGAGGCGCCGGCGCGTGCGGCGGCCAGTGCCTGGTTGGCGCCCTTGCCCCCAGGTGCGGTGGTGAAGGCCGAGCCGCCCACCGTCTCGCCGGGGCTCGGCAAGCGGTCGACCTTGGCGATAAGGTCGAGGTTGATCGAGCCGATGACGATAATCAAGCAGGGCCTCCTGGCAACGCAAACTCAAAATATCGGAGCGTCTTCGTGCGTCCGGGCGAACGCAGATCGTTCCGATTGCGTGAAAGCTAACCTGTAAGGCCGCGGCTTGCCAGACCATGCGCATGGTCCAGTCCGATTTGAGGTTTCGTGGCCTTATTCGCAGCGCACGGTGACCGTGCCCTGGTAATTGCCGGCGGGAAAGATACCGCTCGACTTGGTGGCGGTGAGGTCGATCTGCATCGCGTGGGTGCCGTTGGCAACCCTCTGCGGCACACTTCCGTTGACATCGATCCCCGAGCCATCGAGGCGGAAGACTGAAGCGAAGGTCACGTTGGTGCCGCCGCCGCTCGGCGCGGACGAGAATGCGGCAGGCGCCGGCGCCGAAACCGAGTAGCAGTCAAGCAAGTTAAGTATCGAGCACAACAGGGAACTCGCCACCACGGTGGCGCTGGCGCTCGATCCGCCTGCCTGTTTGGAGCCCAGTATGCTGATGGCGGGATTGGCCTTCATCGTTCCGGACGCCCCGACCATGATGGTGCAGGTGCCGATGATCGCCGCCTGCACCGGAAGGCAGGACCCGGCAAGTGCTGCCATCGCAAGCAGCGCGCGGCTACTGCTTCTTCTTTTTCTTGCCATCGCCATTTCCGGTCCTGATGCCCCAGCCTTCGTTGGCCCATCCGGGCGATGCAGTCGCGGGAGCGGTGGCGGCGATGCTGGCCGTCTGGCCGTCGGCGCCGAGGCCCATTTTGAGAAGTTTCAGCTCCAGATGCAGGCGCTCGACCTCAAGCTCGTAGAGGCGGCTGCAATCGACGCGCTTCGGCGTACGCCCGATCGGGATCACCACCCGGCCATAGGTGGCGACGCTGTTGTCGGACTGGCTGTTGCCTCTGATAAGACCGAGATCGACATAGGCCCCGGAGCCGGAGACGGCGGAACGGCATGTGGTGCCGTCCGCGGCACGGACCTCGTCCTGGCCCTGGGGCAAGGTGACACCGGGCAGGTTGAAGCCGCTCTCATTCTGGTTGAGATTGTAGACGTCCTCGGCCCCGGCCGGCGAGGCACACGCCCAAGCAGCCGCGAGCGCCAGTGTCAGGACTTGCGGCGCCCAAAGAACTTTCCGCATATCTGTGCCCTTATCTGCGTCTGTTGATTGGGAAAGGGGATGCTTTCGGTACAGATACGCACTTTACGCTCGGCCGCGCCGTCAAAGGGCACGACCACAAGGACAGAACGGGAAGCCTGGGAAGCCAGCTGGAAGACATTTGGAGAGATCCTGGCATCTACCGGCTGAAAATCCTGATCGTAGACGTGGATTTCGACCCGGATCTTCCTGTCGTAGGGATTGGCAGGGAAGATGCGGACCGCGAAGACGTCGGTGAAGCTGTTGATCTCGCCACGCATCGGCGACATCGATTGTGCCTTGACGGCAATGGGCGCCAATCCGATGGCCAGTGCCGTCGTCAGGATTCGAACATGTTTCAACGACCCCTCCTTCGCTGCGCGTCATTCGCAGCGCAGCGTTACCGTTGCCTGATAATTGCCGTTGGCGAAGCGATTGCTGCCGCCTTTGGTTCCGGCGAGGTGAACCGAGACGAGATCGGCGCCGGGTGTGGTGATGCTGGTTGCCGAGCCGGTCTCGACGATGGCATGCGCGCCGGTGGCGGAGTAGGTCGGCGTCCAGGTCGTCGACGTGCTGTCTGCCGATGGCACCGTCATGGTGGTGACCGGATCGACGCTGAGCGACACACCTCCGGTCGTCGTCAGCGTCACGGTCCCAGCCGAGCCGCCGCTGTTGTGGGAACTGAGGGACTGGAGATCGGGGCTGGCCGTCATCGTGCCGTTGGTGGCAACGACAAGCGTGCAGGTGGGCGCGATCGTGCCATTGAAGATGACATTCTGCGTCGCGGCCAACGCGGCCTCGTCGAGGCTGGCAACCAGCAGAGCTGCGCCGCAGGCGGCGCGAAACAATGTCATCGGGACCTCCTATCAAGCCGGATCGTCCGGATTAATATGAGGGCATCATCACTTTATCGTGGTTAATTTAGAGTTACCTAAAATAACGGCGTAAAATAACAACTACAGGTACCGCAGGTTGCCCTCGGTTGCAACGGCAGAAACCACAGTCTAAATCGCGCTTATACTTAATAAGGCCGATATATCCATGTTTTCCTTCGCAATATCGAGGAAAATCGATATTACGATACCTGCCCGGCTTCCCAGCCCAGAATGGCGCGCTTGCGGGTCAGGCCCCAGTGATAGCCGGTGAGATCGCCTGATTTACCGATGGCGCGGTGACAAGGCACCACGAAAGAGAGCGGATTGGCCCCGTTGGCCGCACCGACAGCACGGCTGGCGGACGGTGCGCCGATGCTGGCCGCGATCGAGGAATAGGTGCGGGCCTTACCCATCGGGATCTTGAGCAGCGCCTCCCAGACGCGAACCTGGAAGTCGGTGCCGATCATGACGACATGCAGCGGCTGGTCGGGGCGCCACAGCGTCGGGTCGAAGATACGGGCGGCATAGGGACCGGTAGCAGTCATGTCCTCGACATAGACGGCGTTCGGCCAGCGGCTGGACATGTCGGCGAAGGCGGCGCGTTCCTCGCCGGGGTCGCTGAAGGCCAGGCCTGCAAGCCCGCGCTCGGTGGCCATGATCAGGGCGGTGCCGAACGGCGAGGAATGGAAGCCGTAGCGGATGGTGAGCCCGGCGCCGCGTGTCTTGTAGTCGCCCGGCGACATCGCCTCATGGGTGACGAACAGGTCATGCAGCCGGCCCGGGCCGGACATGCCCAGTTCGAACGAGGTCTCGAGCAGCGGCATGCCGGAATCGAGCAGCCTGCGCGCATGGTCCAGCGTCACCGCCTGCAGGAAGGCCTTGGGCGACAGGCCGGCCCAGCGGGTGAAGAGTTTTTGCAGGCCGGTCGGCGTCTCGCCGACCTCCTCGGCCAGCTCTTCAAGGGAAGGCTGATCGCGATAGTCGAGACTGATCTTCTCGATGGCACGGCGCACGATTTCGTAGTCGCTGCCTTCAGGCGTGATGTCCTTTTTGAGGACTGCGGTGTGTGTGCTCATGGAACTGTCTCCTTGAGCCGGAATATCGCCCCTCGGGGCGTCGATCGCCACCCGAAACTTGCCTTCCTGCGGCGCATACCCAGATAGGCACGGGATTCGAGCCGAGGCGCCGCTCATGGCTGGCTCAGCGTGCCTTGGCGGTCGCCAGCGCTCGCGAAAAGGCGGTGGCAAAGCTCTCGCGGGAATCGGGGTCCAGGAACGATCCGATCGGCACGTTCTGCCCTTGGCCTTCCACCGTCATCCCTGTGATGCCGATCTCGGCGTGACGGGCCACCGAAAACCGCGCCCAGAACGGATTGAAGCGATGCGCTTCCGATTTCCCCGAGGGGGCGGTCTTGCGGATGTCGAGGCTGGTGCGCGAGACCGAGACTTCCTCGCGTGCGCGAGCGGCACGATAGTTGATGCGAAAGGCGATGTAGACGGCGACCACGTCGAGGCCGAAGAAGCCGAACACCGGCCAGGCGCCGCGCGACAGGAAAACCGCGCCTGTCACCAGCCAGCCGAACAGCAGCGCGCCCATCAGGATGAAGAAGCCTGTCCGGCCCAGAGACCGGTGCGGGGTGAGTAGCGCCTGAAAGAATGGCTCGTCGGCCTGGAACGAGGCGTTTGTGTCGCTCATGAGGGGATATTATAGGAGGGAAATGGCAAGCCCCAAGTCCAAAGATTCTTCCCTGTCCAAAAAAGAGCTGTTGCCCGCACGACACGGCGGGTCGAACGCCAAGCCCCGTCCGCGGCCTGTGCGCCCCACTTCGCGCTACAGCCCGGCCGAAGTGCACGAGATATTCCGGCGCTTTTCCGTCCAGCGGCCCGAGCCGAAGGGCGAGCTCGAACATGTCAACGCCTTCACGCTGCTGGTCGCGGTGGTGCTGTCGGCGCAAGCGACGGATGCCGGCGTCAACAAGGCGACGCGGGCGCTGTTCAAGGCCGCCGATACGCCGCACAAGATGCTGGCGCTGGGGGAGGCAAGGGTCGGCGAATATATCCGCACCATCGGGCTGTGGCGCAACAAGGCGAAGAATGTGATTGCGCTGTCGGAGGCGCTGATCCGCGACCATGGCGGCGAGGTACCCGACAGTCGCGATGAATTGGTCAAGCTGCCCGGGGTCGGACGCAAGACCGCCAATGTCGTGCTCAATATGGCCTTCGGCCAGCACACGATGGCGGTCGACACGCACATTCTTCGTATCGGCAACCGGCTCGGATTGGCGCCCGGCAAGACGCCGGAACAGGTCGAGCAAGGATTGTTGAAGATCATTCCGGACGAATATATGCGCCATGCACATCACTGGCTGATCCTGCATGGCCGCTACGTCTGCAAGGCGCGCAAGCCGGATTGCCCGGCCTGCGTCATCGCCGACATCTGCAAGGCCGAGGTCAAGACGACCGATGTGCCGGCACCGCTGGTGCCGATCGCACCGCTCGACCCTGTCGAAGAGATTCAGGACCGAAGCGGAACGACGGGGTAATTCAACTCTCCTCCACAAACACCTCTTCGCGCTTTTTCTTGACCGCCGGCAGGAAGACGATGACGAGCACGGCGAGCGCGATGAGCAGCAGGCCGGCGCTGATCGGTCTGGTCAAGAAGGTGCTCGGGTCGCCGCGCGAGAGGATCATGGCGCGGCGCAGGTTTTCCTCGAGCAGCGGGCCGAGCACGAAGCCGAGCAGCAGCGGCGCCGGTTCGCAGCGCAGCTTGGTCAGGAGATAGCCGAGGAAGCCGAAGAAGGCGACGGCGTAGAGGTCGTAGACGTTGCTGTTGACGCTGTAGACGCCGATCGAGCAGAACGCCATGATGATCGGGAAAAGCACGTAATAGGGGATCGTCAGCAGCTTCACCCAAAGCCCGATCAGTGGCAGGTTGAGGACGATCAGCATCAGATTGCCGATCCACATCGAGGCGATGATGCCCCAGAACAGCGCCGGCTGTTCGGTCGCGACATTGGGGCCGGGCACGATGCCCTGGATGATCATGGCGCCGATCATCAGCGCCATGACCGGGTTGGCTGGAATGCCGAGCGTCAGCATCGGGATAAAGGAGGTCTGCGCACCGGCATTGTTGGCCGATTCCGGTCCGGCGACGCCTTCGATGGCGCCCTTGCCGAACTCCTGCGGGTTTTTCGAGACGCGTTTTTCGACCGTGTAGGACGCAAAAGCTGCCAGGATCGCGCCGCCTCCCGGCAGGATGCCGAGCGCCGAACCGATGATCGTTCCGCGCACGATGGGCGCTGCCATGCGCCGAAAGTCCTCGCGGGTCGGCATAAGGCCGGTGATCTTGCGGATCATCACGGAGCGCTCATCCTCGTTTTCGAGGTTGCGCAGGATCTCGGCGACGCCAAAGACGCCGACCGCCACCGCAACGAAATTCAACCCGTCGGCATATTCCCGGATTCCAAGCGTGAAGCGCGGCGTGCCGGTGTAGATGTCGGTGCCGACAATGCCGAGCAGCAGGCCGAGCACGACCATGGCCAGCGCCTTGACGATAGAGCCGTGGGCGAGGGCGACGGACGAAACCAAGCCGACGATCATCAGCGAAAAATACTCGGCCGCGCCGAATTTCAGCGCGATCGCCGTCAGCGGCGGGGCAAAGATGGCGACGAGGAACGTCGACACCGTGCCGGCAAAGAACGAGCCGATGGCCGCGATCGCGAGGGCCGCTCCGGCGCGGCCGTTCCTGGCCATCTGGTAGCCGTCGATCGCGGTGACGGCGGACGAGGATTCGCCGGGCATGTTGATGAGAATGGCGGTGGTCGAGCCGCCATATTGCGCACCGTAATAGATGCCGGCGAGCATGATGAGGGAGGAGACCGGGTCGCCGATCTGGAAGGTGATGGGCAGAAGCATGGCGATGGTCGCGGTGGCGCCGATGCCGGGCAGGACGCCGATCAGCGTGCCGAGAAGGACGCCGATCAGGCAGAAACCGAGGTTGGTCAACGACGTCGCCGTCGAAAAGCCGAGCGCGAGGTTGTCGAGGAGATCCATGCTCATCGCCTCACGATGCCAACCCTGGGGCCAGCCACGGGCCGAAGCGGCGGAACGGCAGGCCGAGCGCGTAGCTGAAGACGAGGAACGCAAACAACGTCAGGCCGGCCGACAGCACGAGCGCGGTCAATGGCTTCATGCGGCGGCTGGCAAACGACGCGATCAGCGCCGTCAGGAAGATCGACGGGATGAATCCGAGGCCGCGCACTGTCAGGCCGAAGAAGATCGGAGCAGGCAGGATGAGCAGCATGCCGCGCCACGCAATGTGTCCGATCGCTTCGCCCTCGACGCGTACGGCCTGGACGAGAATGACCGCGCCAAGCAGGATCAGCACGATCGCCAGGACCAGCGGAAAATAGCCTGGCCCCATGCGCAAGGCGGTGCCGATTTCGAGACCGAGCGATTGCAGCGCGAACCATGCGCCGAAACCGATGAACAGGGCGGCGCACAGGCCGTTGGCCCTGTCGATCGCGAAAGGTTTCATGGTGGTTCTCCAAGCCCGCAGTGGGTAGCGGATGCCGAGCGGAATAGGGGCGCTGGTGGCGCCCCTATTCAAATCTCAGTCGGCGTACTGGCCGGCGGCTTCGATGATCGGCTTCCAGCGCGCGATCTCGCTTTCCAGCTTGGCCTTCAGTGCGGCGGGCGTGGCATCGGCCTCGAGCGACGGCTTGGTGCCCAGTTCGGCGAAGCGGGCGGCGACGTTCTCGTCCTTCAGCGCGACCTGCAGCGATTTCGACAGGCGTTCGGTGATCTCGGCCGGCGTGCCCTTGGGTGCATAGAGACCATGCCAGATGCCGACCTGCACATCGGGGAGACCGCCTTCCACCGTCGTCGGCACATCCTTCAGCACATCGAGGCGTTCCGGCGAGGTGACGGCATAGGCCTTGATGGTGCCGCCCTGGATCTGCTTGGTGGTGTTGGTCGTCTGGTCGCACATGATGTCGACCTGGCCGCCGAGAAGATCGGTCATGGCCGGGCCGGTGCCCTTGTAGGGCACGGTGACCAGCGGCGTCTTGATGGCGCTCATGAACAGCATGCCGCACAGATGCGAGGCCGCACCGATGCCGGCATTTGCGACGGTAATGGAATCCTTGTTGGCCTTGGCGTACTCCACCAACCCCTTGAGGTCGGTGGGCTCCAGGTCCTTGCGGCCGACGATGGTCATCGGCACTTCGGTGACGAGGCCGACATATTCGAAGGCGTTCAGCGTGTCGTAGGCGAGCTTTCTGTACAGCGTCGCACTTGTCGCCATGCCTATATGATGGAGCAGCAGCGTATAACCGTCCGGCTCGGCGTTGGCGACGCGGCCGGCACCCAGCGTGCCGCCGGCGCCGCCGACATTTTCGACGATGACCTGCTGGCCGAGATCCTTCGACATCGCTTCGGCGACGAGGCGCGTGACCGTGTCGGTCGGGCCGCCGGCTGCAAACGGCACCACAACGGTGATGGTGCGTTCAGGATAGGTCTGCGCGCCGGCAGTGAACCCATAAAGCGCGACGGCCGCAGCAGCAGCCAGAGTGGCGACAAATCTTCTCATCGTGATCTCCTCCCAATACGTAAATCTCCAACCGCTGCGCGGGGTCCTCTCAACACCCTGCAGATGGAGCAACAACTAGCGCAAATTAACAGATTGCAACCGTCTCAAACGGCAAACTGCTGATGGGCGCCATCCTAATAGCCGTAGCCACGCGCCATCGCCGCGGCGAAGACCGGGATGAGCAGGAAGATGAAAGCTTCGGCGCGGATGTAAGTCTTCACGGACGCAAGCTCGGCCGCCGGCACCTGGAACGAGGCATTGCCGCTCGCCTGCCTGCTCCAGGATATGAAGCGGACGGTCGGGATGATCGACAGCAGGCCGACCACGACGAACGCCGCTATCTTGGCCCAGAACACCCAATTGTGGACGTAGAATTCCCAGCCCTTGAGGCCATAGAAGACGCGGCCGATGCCGACGACGATGATCAGCGTGGCAATGATGCCGTAATGGCGGTCGATGCCGGCGAGCCTCTTGAGCGTCGCAGTGCCCAGATCGCCGCGGATCAGGACGAATTCGGCGCCGATGATTCCCGCCAACGAAAACACCAGCAGATGATGGAAGATCGCAAGCACAAGATCGGTGGTGTCCATGCTCTTTCCCCGGGGTTTGACGGCACCGCCCAGCGCCTGAAAAAGGGTCGCGCTGGCAGGTGTTGAATCAGCCTGCCGTGAAAATAGCACCGTCGCGCAAAATTCCCATAGCGGCGGCTGGATGATGGGCCGTGTTGCCCTGGCCCTTGCGCAGCACCGGCGATTTGCTAAGCGCTGACGATCCGTGCGAGGCAGATCCCATGAACAATCCACAAGCGACCAGCGCTCCTGTCATCGAAACGAAGCGAACCATCCTGCGGGCACACCGGCTGGACGATTTCGACACCTATGCCGCGATGTGGACGGATCCCATCGTCACCCGCTTCATCGGCGGCAAACCGCGCACGCGCGAAGAAAGCTGGATGCGCTTCCTGCGTCACGCCGGCCTGTGGTCGCTGCTCGGCTATGGCTTCTGGGCGATCGAGGAGAAGGCGACCGGACGCTTCATCGGCGAGGCCGGGTTTCACGACCTGAAGCGCGATATGGAACCATCGATCGAAGGCATTCCCGAGGCCGGGTGGGCGCTGGTTCCGGCCGTGCACGGGGCGGGCTTCGCCACCGAGGTGGTTGGCCGCATCCTGTCGTGGAGCGAAGAGATTTTCGGGCGCGAGAAGACCGTCTGCATCATCGATCCGGAAAACGGCGCGTCGCTGAGGGTGGCTGCGAAGTGCGGTTACCGGGAAGTGGTGAAGACCACCTATCACGACACTCCGACCATCCTGCTGGCGCGGTGACCTGAGCCGCGGGCTGACAGCTGCCGGCGCCGGCATGATGGCGCCTGTCGCCAGCAATGATGACGAGGCGGGCCGCGCCAAGAACCGCTGTGGCCTGGTCAAATTGACTTGAGCGGGGCTTCCAACGAGGACGTGTTCTACGGCATGGCGTCCGTTGCCAGGCCTGCCCGCTCGAGCATGGAGGCGTCCTCGCCGAAGGCGCGGGTGGCGCGGGCCGCCGCCTCGAGCAGCGGACGCTTCATGCGCTGCAGAAATGCCGCGTCGACGCGCGTGCTGGGTCCAGCCAGGGTCAAGGCGCCGAGCAGGACGCCTCCCGGGCCGAACACCGGCGCCGACACGCCCCCCGTCTCGGGGTCGCGGTCGCCCACGGCGAGGCAGTTGCAGGTCTTGCGGATGGTCTCGTACGGTTCGCCCTGCTGGCCCGAAAACGCTGCGAGCACGCGGCCTCCCGAGCCGAGCAGCAAAGGCAATACGTCGCCTTCGCGTATCGTGTAGCGGATCGGGTGCTTGGATTCGACGCGGTAGAGACAGGTGCGGACGTCGCCCGAGCGAACATAGAAGGCAACGCTCTCCCAGCTTCGCTCGGAAAGATCGCGCATGATCGGCAGCAGGATATCGACCGCCACGACCGAACGCTGGTAGAGCGCACCGAGCCGAAAGGTCGCGGGTCCGACGCGGTAGCGTCCATTGTCGAGGCGCTCGAGCAATCGTCCGCGCATGAGGGAATTCGCAAGCCGCAGGATGGTGCTCTTGTAGAGGCCGGTGCGCGCCGCGATTTCGGCCAGGCTGAGCGACCGGTCATCCGCGGTGAAGGCATCGAGGATGGCAATGGCCCGATCAAGCGCGGCAACACCATCCGCCGAGGTGCGATCTATTTCCCCATCTGCCGATTTGCTTGGCGAGTCCATAGCGGTTCCAGTTTGAAGAAAGCCGAGCGACGCGACTCTGTCGCGCCGCCAAATCGTTCTGTCCAGTAGAATATCGTTTCCGTTGACAGAACTCCGTAACATCTGCTTGAAATCGATGACGGGTCTGGATGCAGGCGCGTTTTGGCGGGCACCGGAGGAGGTGTCGTGATTTGGAGGAATCCCCATGCTGAACAGACGCAGATTTTTGATGAGCACCGCAGCCGTGGGTGCCGGGCTGATGACGTCGCATCTTTCTCCCGCTTACGCCGAAGGCGCGCCCCAGATACAGCTCTTCGTGCCTGCCGCACCGGGTGGTGGCTGGGACCAGACGGCGCGCACGATCGACCAGGTGCTGCGCAGTGAAAAGCTGATCTCTGGTTCGCAGATCATCAATGTCGGCGGCGCCGGCGGCACTGTCGGGCTGCCGCAATTCATCAGCCAGTGGAACGGCAAAGGCAATTCCCTGATGGTCGCCGGCATGGTCATGGTTGGTGCCATCATTGCCAACAAGGCCGCGAACAATCTGACGCAAGTCACCCCGATCGCCCGCCTCACCGGCGAGTTCGAGGCCCTGGTCGTGCCGGCGGAGTCACCGTTCAAGACGGCCGCTGATTTCGTCGCCGCGCTCAAGGCCGATCCGACAAAGGTTCCTGTCGCCGGCGGCTCGGCAGGCGGTTCCGATCACATCCTGTTCGGCCTGATCGCCAAGACGGTCGGCGTTCCGGCAACCAACCTCTCCTATGTGCCGTTCGCCGGCGGCGGCGAGGCGCTGTCGGCGCTGCTCGGCAACCAGGTCGCGGCCGGCATTTCCGGCTTCGGCGAGTTCTCGGAGCAGGTCAAGGCAGGTGCGCTCAGGCTGCTCGCCATCTCGGCTGACAAGCGTCAGGACGGCATCGACGCACCGACGATGAAGGAAGCCGGCATCGATGTCGAACTGTTCAACTGGCGCGGCGTCTTCGCACCGCCCGGCGTTTCCGACGCCGACAAGGCGGCGATGGTCACAATGATCGAGACCATGGCCAAGAGCGATGCATGGGCAACCGAATGCAAAAACCGCAACTGGACGCCCATCCTTTTGACTGGCGACGACTACGCAAAATTCCTCACCGAGGACACGGCCCGCATCACCGCGATCCTCAAGGATCTCGGCCTCGCCTGATGTGTTCAGGGGGCGGTTAGAGTGCCGCCCCCTTCCCATCTCGCCTGCCGCATGGACATATGATGCGGCGAAACTGCGGATGCGGCCGGCTGGAGGATGCCGGCCATCTTGGGAGGATCCCGATGAGCACCAGCGACCAGCAGGCGGCGCCGTGGCGCCTTGCCGTGCCGGAATTGTTGATAGGCATCGGGCTCCTGGCCTGCGCCGGCGCCGTCGCCTGGCAGACGCTGGCGATCCCGGTGTCGCCGCTCTACTCCAAGGTCGGCCCGACCGTCTTTCCCTACCTCACCATGTTCGGCCTGGTGGTTCTTTCGCTGTTGCTCATCCTTGCTGCCTTGCGCGGCGGCTGGCAGCCGGAGGAGGAAAAGGAGACGCCGACCGACTGGAAGGCGATGGGCTTCGTCGTCATCGGCCTGATCGCCAATCTGCTGCTCATCCGGCCGCTCGGCTTCACGGCGGCATCCGTCATCATGTTCGTTCTGGTCTGCTACGGCTTCGGCAGCAAGCGCACGCTGCGTGACGCAGTGCTCGGCCTGATCCTGGCGCTGGCCGCCTATTTCGGCTTCGCCAGGGCGCTTGGCGTCAACATCGGTGCCGGTTTCATCGAGAACCAGCTGAACACGGTCATCGATGCGTTCATCACCATGTTGAGGGGCTGACGCCATGGAAACGCTCGGACATCTCGCACATGGCTTCTCGGTTGCCTTCACCCCGGTCAACCTTCTGTGGTGCCTGCTTGGCACCACACTCGGCACCGCCATCGGCGTGCTGCCCGGTCTTGGGCCGGCGCTGACCATCGCGCTGCTTTTGCCGATCACCTATCAGGTGGCGCCGGAGGCATCCTTCATCCTGTTCGCCGGCATCTACTACGGCGCCATGTATGGTGGTTCGACGACGTCGATCCTGCTCAACACGCCCGGCGAAAGCGCCACCATCGTCACTGCGTTGGAAGGCAACAGGATGGCGCGCTCCGGGCGCGGCGGCGCGGCACTCGCCACCTCCGCGATAGGCTCGTTCGTCGCCGGCACGATCGGCACGATGGGCGTCGCTTTCCTGGCGCCGGTGGTGGTCAAATTCGCATTGGCCTTTGGTCCGGCCGAATATTTCTCTTTGATGGTGCTGGCCTTCATCACCGTTTCGGCGGTGCTCGGCTCGTCTTCCGTACGCGGCCTGACCAGCCTGTTCGCCGGCTTCGTCATCGGCATGATCGGCGTCGACCTGCAGACCGGCCAGCCGCGCTTCACCTTCGGCACGAACGAACTGCTTGATGGCGTCGATGTCATCATTGCCGCGGTCGGCCTGTTTGCCGTCGGCGAGACGCTCTACATGGCCTCGCGCCGCTATGCCGGCAAGGACGAGATCGTGCCGCTGAAGGGCTCGCTCTACATGACGGCGGCCGAGTGGGGGCGTTCGTGGAAACCCTGGCTGCGCGGCGCTGCGATCGGCTTCCCGATCGGCGCCATGCCGGCCGGCGGCGCCGAAATCCCGACCTTCCTGTCCTATGCCATCGAAAAGAAGCTGTCGAAGCACAAGGAGGAGTTCGGCACCGTCGGCGCCATCGAAGGCGTTGCCGGCCCCGAGGCTGCCAACAATGCCTCCGCAGCCGGCGTGCTGGTGCCTATGCTGACGCTTGGCCTGCCGACCTCCGCGACCGCGGCGATCATGCTGTCGGCCTTCCAAAGCTACGGCATCAACCCCGGGCCGCTGCTTCTCACGACTCAGGGCGATCTCGTCTGGGGGCTGATCGCCAGCCTGTTCATCGCCAACGTCATCCTGGTCATCCTCAACCTGCCGCTGATCGGGCTGTGGGTGCGGTTGCTGAAAATCCCGGCGCCGCAGCTTTATGCCGGCATCCTGGTGTTCGCCACGGTCGGCACCTATGGCATTTCGCAATCGCCCATCGACCTCGTCATCCTCTATCTCCTGGGGGCCGCCGGCTTCCTGATGCGGCGCTTCGATTTCCCGACCGCGCCCGTCATTATCGGCATGATCCTTGGACCGCTCGCCGAAACCCAGTTCCGCCGGGCGATGACCATCTCGAATGGCGACTGGTCGGTGTTTTACACCCACAAGCTGTCGCTGACGCTGCTGACGCTCGCCTTCATCGGCCTTGCCGGCCCGCATATCTGGGCCTTCATCGAGCATCGGCGTCGGCGCGGACCGGAGCATGTGCCCGGCGATGCCTGATCGATCCATGATGCCATGACAGAATTGCTTTCCGGTATCCGCGTCCTCGACCTGACCAACGTCCTGGCCGGTCCCTACTGCGCCTATCAGCTGGCGCTGCTCGGCGCCGATGTGATCAAGGTCGAGGCGCCGCAAGGCGGCGACCTGGCCCGCCAGCTCGGCGGCTCGCCAAAGCTGAACAGCGCCGGCATGGGCGCATCGTTCCTGGCGCAGAACGCCGGCAAACGGTCGGTGGTGCTCGACCTCAAGCAGCAAGCCGATCGCGAGCGCTTTTTCGATCTGGTGGCCAGCGCCGACGCCCTGGTGGAGAATTTCCGCCCGGGCGTGATGGATCGGCTGGGGCTTGGTTACGAGGCGCTGAAGACGGTCCGTCCAGGCCTCGTCTATTGCGCGATATCGGGTTTCGGCCAGACCGGGCCGATGCGCGACAATCCCGCCTATGACCAGATCATCCAGGGCCTGTCGGGGATCATGAGCATCACCGGAACACCGGAAACGGCGCCGCTGCGGGTCGGCTATCCCGTGGCCGACACGCTTGGCGGACTGGTCGGCGCGTTCGCCATTACCTCGGCGCTGGTGCGGCAGAAGACGAGCGGCGAGGGTGCCTTTCTCGACGTCTCGATGCTCGAATGCACACTTTCCGCGCTTGGCTGGCCGGTTTCCAACTATCTGGCCGCAGGCATCGACCCCAAGCCGATGGGCAATGAGAACATGACGGCGGCACCCTCCGGTACGTTTCGCACCGGCGACGGGCTCGTCAACATCGCCGCCAACAAGCAGGAGCAGTTCGTGGCGCTGTGCCGGCTGATCGGCCGGCCGGAACTGGCCTCCGATGTCCGCTTTGCCGAGCGCGAGACGCGCAAGCGCAACCGTGCGGCGCTTAAAGTCGAAATCGAGGACGCCCTGGCGGACGCCTCGGCGGCTGCCTGGGAAGAGATGCTCAATCGCGCCGGGGTGCCCGCCGGCAGGGTGCTGACGATCCCGCAAGTGCTGGGCGAGCCGCAAGTGCTCGAACGCCGGGTGACCGCGAATTTCGACGATGTGGCCGGCATGGACAAGCCGCTGACCGTTCTGCGCGGCGGCTTCATGGTCGATGGCGAGGCGCCGTTGCCGACAAAGCCGCCGCCGGCGCTCGGCGAACATATGGGCGAGGTGTTCGCCGACCTGCCACCCCGCGCCAAGACAAAGGCAGGCGCATGAGCGACACGGAGAAGACGGGCCGTGAGCGCGGCGAGGAATGGTGGCAGACCGACATCATCGAGATGCGGCCTGGTGTCATCCGGCTGCGCGGCTACGAGATCCAGGATCTGATCGGCCGCGTCAGCTTCCCGGCTGTCATCTGGCTGATGCTGCGCGGCGAACTGCCCGGCGAGGACCAGGCAGAGTTGCTCGGCATTGCCTTGGGAGCCGCCGTCGACCACGGACCGCAGGCGCCATCGATCGCCATCGCGCGCATGGCCGCAACCTGCGGCGTCGGTATCAACAGCGCCATGGCCTCGGCCATCAACGTTCTCGGCGACGTGCACGGTGGCGCCGGCGAGCAGGCGCTTTCCTTCTATGGTGACATTGCCGTGGCAATCGATGCCGGGATGACGCTGAATGAAGCGGTCTCGACACGGCTCGACCGGTTCTTCGCCGAGGAGAAGGGCTATGTGCCGGGGCTCGGACATCGCTTCCATCCCGTCGACCCGCGCGCGCCGCGCTTGCTGGAACTGACCCGCGAATTTGCCGCACGCGGTGCCGTCAACGGACGTTTCGTCGATATTGCAGAAGCGATCGAGGCGGACGTCGCGCGACGCAAGAGGAAAAAAATACCGCTCAACATCGATGGCGCTACCGCCGTCATCTATGGCGAACTCGGTTTTCCGCCAGCGCTGACGCGAGGGCTTTTCGTGCTGTCGCGCTCGGTCGGCATCCTTGCGCATGCCTGGGAGCAGTCGCAGCAGGCCGAGCGAAACAAAGGGCCGCTGCCGCGCGAATGGCTGTGGACCTATACCGGCACGCCGGTGCGGCCGTTTCCCGAAAGCGATGAGCCCGGCGAGTGAGGCTTTACGCCTGGTCCACCTGCATAGGCTGAGGAAGCTTCAGCGTCTTCACCAACGTTGAAAGATCCGGCTCGTCGATGAGCATGGCTGCGTCGGCTGACGCCAGCCAGGCCCGCTGGCGTCGTTTGGCTTCCTGCCAGTCGGCCAGTTCCTCGCTCACCTCGAGCAGATAGACGATGACGTCGACGCGGACAAAGCGATTGGCCAGCCGCTTCCAGTAGGAATAGGTGCCCGCCGGCTGCTTCAGCGTCTTGCCGAGCACGCCGGCTTCCTCCTGTGCCTCGATGGTGGCCGCCTTGCGTCCGCTCTTGCCCTTCATCGGCCAGCCCTTGGGGACGATGAAGCGCCTGGTGGTACGCGACGTGACCAGCATGACCTCGATGTCGCCGCGCGCGGTCAGCCGAAAGGGAATAGCCGCCACCTGGCGGATCCTCTCGCCCTTTTTTGCCTTGCGTACGGCCTTTTTCTTGGTGGCTGCCATTCGTCAATCCAGTCGATGCAATGCCGCATAGCGCGACAAGGCATCGTTGCAAAACCAAAACTTTCGCATGTGCCGAAAGACACTCGAAATACCTAAGTCGGCTAAATAAATGAAAAACGCCTTGATGTCAGCGGCAATTGCTCACGGCGGTGGTGCCGATTATCTGGGTCTGGCAGCTTGGCTTGAGCTGCTGCACGACCGGGGGCGGCTGCTGAACGATCTGGCGGTCCTGGGCGCGGTACTGCTGCTGTTGCTGCTGATATTGCTGCCGTTGTATCCTGTTTTGCAGGATTTGCAGGTCGTTCTGCCGGATCAGCGCATTGTTGCCGGTAGCGGAATTGAGCGCTTGCGCGGAAGCCGGCAGGCAAACGCCCGCCAGCACTGCCGTGGCCAGCATTGCCACTGTGAAGATCGTTGATGGCCGAAGTGCCGACATTCGCTCATTCCCGCGCAAAAAACTCTGCCCACTGATATAGGACGTTTGCGCGGCGATGCCATGGCCAGCGGGTCGAGCATCACGAAATCGGGCAGTCCGATCGCTTTGTTCTGCGATTCCAGCAGTGAACCGCAGATAGTCGTCATATGACGACTATGAAACGTCAGCGGCTTTAGTCAGTGTCCGCACGTAAATTTTCGGTTTCATCCGGCATAAGTTAATGTATTCTAATTGAGTCAGAGCTCCGCAAGTGGGAATGCGGATGCTCTGTTTTAATGCATTGAACCTTATTGCGCAGTGCCGGCATCCTTATTGCAATTGCAATTGCAATTGCATGAGCATAGCGGTGGCGTCGCCTTAAGCAGGCATTGAGGCGCGCCCCCGTAAAACGGGGGGTAAGTGCATGGCTTTGTTTTCAAAGCGTGGTGGCTTTGCCATCAAACGCGCATTCGCGGTTCCGGGTTCCGGTATCGACGCTGCCAATGCCCATGTGGCAGAGGTATCCCAGCAAGCAGGGCTTGCCCGCCAAGCGCTGCCCGGCAGTTCGCCTTGTTCGCTTCGTGCGGCGCAAGCGTGGACTTTGTTCAAACTTGGTCCGGTGGCACGTGCGCAAGAAGCGTCTGGCTCGGGTCGCCGTCGCCGGCCAGGTGTGATTGCCGGACGGTTGATGGTCCTCCTCGGCGCCACCGCGCTGGTGGGTTTTCCGCCGATACCGGCGGCGCATGCTCAGTTCGTCATAGACGAGAACGGCCCGGATGCTCCGGACAGGGGACCTGGTGGCTTTGACGCAGATGGCGATAATGGCGATCCCGGCGGATCGATTACAAATGCGACCCCTGGAGCCGTAAACAACGCTCCGCAGATAAACGTCAACGCATCTGGATTTGTCGGCACTGCCAATGGCGGCGATGGCGGCGACGGCGGCGAAGGCCTGGCTGGAACGCCCATTGAAACCAATGGTGGTGAGGGCGGCAATGGCGGCGTGGGTGGATCCGTCGACATTCTCAACAACGCTGTGATTTCGACCATCGGCACGGGACATCATGGCTTCGAAGCTTCTGCGGTCGGTGGCAATGGCGGCAGTGGCGGCGGCGCCCTTCCGGCGATCGCGAACCTCGGCGGCGACGCCGGAAGCGGCAATACCGGCGGCAACGCCAACGCGGTTGCGTCTGGCACCAGCGACATCACGACGACGGGCGACTTCTCCTACGGCATTTTCTCCAATGCCAGCGGCGGCAATGGCGGCCAGGGCGGTGACAACATCGTCAGTCTCGGCGTCGATGCTGGTGACGGCGGTGATGGCGCTTCCGGCGGCACCGCATCGGCAAGCAACGCCGGCAAGGTGGAAACATCGGGATTGGCCTCTTATGGCATGCTGGTGCGGTCGGCAGGTGGTGTGGGTGGCAATGGCGCCGATGGCGTCGGGGTCGTCAGCGGCGGCGGCAATGGCGGCGGCGCCACTTTGGGCGGAAATGCCACGGGCAGCAATTCGGGCAGCATCATAACGCATGGTGATTTCGCCAGCGGCATGGCCGTACAGTCGGTCGGCGGCGGCGGTGGTGGCGGCGGCGACGCCTTCGGCCTGTTCGGCGGCGGTGGCACCGGCGGCGCGGGCAATGATGGCGCCAATGCAACCGGTACCAACACCGGCAACATCACCACCGATGGCCGGGGTGCTATTGGCATGCTGGTCGAATCGATCGGTGGCGGCGGCGGCGATGGCGGCGGCGCAGCCGGCATCGTGTCGATCGGCGGCACAGCCGGCGGCGGCGGCAAGGGCGGGACTGTCATCGCCAATGTCGGCGGCACGATAACAACTGGCGCTGACGGCAGCGGCGACGGCGCGCATGGCGTTCTGGCCCAGTCGGTTGGTGGTGGGGGCGGCAATGGCGGCTTTGCCCTGTCGGTCGCCCCGGCAGTCGCTGTCGCGATCGGCGGCGGCGGCGGAACCGGCGGCAATGCCGGAGCGGTCAACGTCAACCAGGCCGCGACCGGTCCGACGGTCGACACCAACGGTCGTTCGGCCATCGGCATCCTCGCACAGTCTGTGGGTGGCGGCGGCGGCAATGGCGGTGGCGCCTTTGCGCTTGGCGGCATCGTGTCTGTTTCGGTGGGCGGCAGCGGCAGCGCGGCCGGCAACGGAGACGAGGTCACCTACAACATCGCAAACGCCAAGGTCACGACGCGCGGCACCGATTCCATCGGCATCCTCGCCCAGTCGGTGGGCGGCGGCGGCGGCAATGGCGGCTTCGCTCTCGG